>CAIOZW010000163.1 GCA_903862855.1 uncultured Acidobacteriota bacterium | reverse complement strand
TCCGGAAAGAACCAGAGTGAATCGGTCAGAATATCGTCGTACTCTTTCCACCGTTCCAGGTCGAGATCATTGATCGGATTTGATTTACGGGTCGCTTTTCGCGGCATTATTCTTTATCAGAGGCCATCCAGCGTGACGGTCTGGGTCGACACCCTCATCGCTCATTCCGACGTTACGGTGATTGCTGATGGATCAGTCTGCAATCTGACGACCATCGTCCGTTCGTATCCCTGAAGGTCAGTCAAGAAGCGCGGCATTTGCCAGTGCGTACTGGAGACCAGCGCGCGCAGCCTGTCAGCCTGCTGGTATCCGACCTCGCAGATGAGGATGCCACCAGGTTGGAGGTGCCCAGGAGCTTCACTCAGCAATCGCCGGTAGAAGCCCAGTCCGTCCCCCTCGTCGGTCAGTGCGATCCGCGGCTCCCAGTCGCGAACCTCCCGTTGGAGGCCGGCCATCTCCTCTGCCGCAATGTAGGGCGGATTGGAGACGATGATCGTTGCCTTATCTCTCAGTCGAGTGAGCAGATCTCCAGTCAGAAATTCGATTCGCGTTTCGACTCCATGCCGGACCGCATTCCTTTGGGCAATGCAGAGTGCTGCCGCAGAGATGTCGATGGCGATCAACTGCGCCTCTGGTACCTCGCGCGCAATCGCGACAGCAAGGCATCCGGAGCCGGTCCCGACATCGACGATCAGCGGCTTCCCCAGCACCTCTGTCGTTACCAGCCGCACGACCTCCTCGACCATCAGTTCACTCTCTGGGCGGGGAATCAGCACGTCCGGTGCGACTTCGAAATCGAGACCAAAGAACTCCTGGCGCCCGGTGATATACTGCAATGGCTCACCTTTGGCACGGCGTTCGACCAGCTCGGCATATCGGCTCGCCACACCCTCTGGGATCGGCTCACGATAGTTGATGATCAACCAGGTCCGGTCACGCCCAAGGGTGAAGCAGAGCAGTGTCTGGGCATCGAGGAGGTCATTCGCAACACCGGCCACCCGCAACCGTCGCGTCGCATCCTGCAGGGTCTCGGCAATCGTGGCAGCGTTCGACATGGCTCAGGCAACGGCGACTTGCCGCTCGGTCTCCTGCTTCAATTTTTCAGCCTGGTAATGGGTGACAACGGCATCGATGAGGTCACGCAGATCCCCCTCCATGATCAGATCGAGCTTGTGAAGCGTCAGCCCGATCCGGTGGTCGGTGACGCGGTTCTCCTGGAAATTGTAGGTGCGTATCTTCTCCGACCGGTCACCCGAGCCAACCTGTGAGCGGCGCTCCGCCGAGATGGCATCCTGCTGCTTCTGCATCTCCAGTTCAAGGAGCCGTGAACGGAGAATTCGCATGGCCTTCTCACGATTCTTGATCTGTGACTTCTCATCCTGCATCGAGACGACGAGACCCGTTGGCAGGTGAGTCAGTCGAACGGCCGAATAGGTCGTGTTGACCGACTGACCGCCCGGTCCAGATGAACAGAATGTGTCTACCCGCAGATCCTTCGCTTCGATCTTTACATCGACCTCTTCGGCTTCCGGAAGAACGGCAACCGTGACTGCTGAGGTGTGGATACGGCCACTCGTCTCGGTCTGCGGAACACGTTGGACACGGTGAACCCCCGATTCATACTTCAGTTTCGAGAAGACTCGCTCGCCTTCAATGATCGCTTCACCCTTCTGAATGCCACCCAGACCGGTCTCCGACACGTCGGCAATCTGGAATCGCCAACCCTGCTGCTCAGCGTAGCGCTGGTACATCCGCAAAACTTCTGCCGCAAAGAGGCAAGCCTCCTCGCCTCCAGTCCCGGCACGTACCTCGAGGATGACGTTCTTCTCGTCGTTCGGATCCTTTGGAAGCAGCAGTATCTTCAGCTCATCCTCGACTTTCGTCTGCAACTCCTCCAGCTCGGGCAACTCTGCTGCCGCCAGTTCGCGCATCTCTGCATCGTCACTCTCCCGGATCAGCTCCCTCGATCCATCGATGTCTCGGGTAATCTTCTTCAATTCCCGGAACTTCTCGACGATACTCTCCAGCTCACGATGCTGCCGTGCCACCTTTGTGTACCTGGTCTGATCTCCGATCACCGCTGGATCCATCATCTGGTTGGTCAGCTCTTCGTAGGTCTTTTCGATTGCTTCCAGTTTTTCAAACATGAGAGATCGACTCCTTCTCGTCGACTATTTATAACGTCGGTCCAGGTGAACTGGCACCAGCGGTCTGACAGGCGAGTCCGCTCGGCGCCGGCTGTGGTTCCAGCTTGAGAGACTCTTTCAGCGCGTAGATGGCAACCTCGAGCTGGTCGTGAGACGGTTCACGGGTCGTCACATTCTGCAGCCAGAGTCCCGGAAGCGTCATGAAGCGGAAGACCGGGCTCGTCTCCTTCTGACCGGCCGACTTGATGATCTCGTAAGAGATGCCCGCTACCAGTGGGATCAGCACGACCCGTGTCAGAAGATTGAGCAGCAGGGAATCGAACTTTACGACCGAGAAGAGGATGATCGAGACGAGCATGACTACCATCAGAAAGCTCGTACCACATCGCGGGTGCTGCCGTGGATAACGCTGGGCATTCTCGACCGTCAGCTCCGCCCCGGCCTCCCAGGTGAAGACAGTCTTGTGTTCGGCACCGTGATATTCGAAGAGTCGCCGAATCTCTTCAAGCCTTGAGAAACTCCAGATCATCAACAGGAAGAGGGCCATCCTGATCAGACCGTCAAGGAGGTTGAATCCAACCGAGGGGCGTACCGGGCGCGTCCAGGCCCGTCCCCACGACCATGCACTTTCAAGCCAGCTCCCATTGGTAATCTCGATCGCGTCCGCACTGTGACCCCAGCCGAAATAGAGAAAGATTGCATTGGTCAGCAGCAGCGGCAACACGACGAAGAGCAGGATATTGAAGATGAGTGCGGAGATGATCGATCCAGCCGCTCCCAGCTTCTGTGTCGAGCTCGATGCCTCCGGCCCTTCTCCTCCCTCGTCGAGGGCAATCTCCGCAGAGAAATTGATCGCTCTGATTCCCAGGACCATCGAATGGATCAGGACGGCGCTGCCACGCAGTACCGGCACCTTCAGTAGCGGATACCGGTTGCTGAGCGAGGGGAGAGGCTCGGCTTTTGAGACGATCAGTCCGTCAGGGCGTCTCACCGCGACCGCCCAGGAATTCGGACCGCGCATCATCACCCCTTCAATGACCGCCTGGCCACCGACGATGATCTCTTTCTGCTCGCTCATCTCCGACCCCCTTCAGAATCTCGGCATAATTTTCATAGTTCCGGCCGCTTCGATTCAAGCTCTGGTACAGAAAAAACCAGAAAAGCCATCATGCCGACGGGAGGGAATCCCTGGGTCGAATCGACATCGAATCGATGGATCGACCTTTCGGCACGATGGCTCGGATTTTGTATATCTAGTGATGTCCGCACACGACCAATCCACACGAATTGCAAGAAAGTGTGGATTGGGTCTCACTCCGGATCAACGACACGTTGGTCGGTAAGGGACTTGTGCGCACGGGTCTTCCCCCCTATTCGAGGCGTTCGGGACTGGCAGCGGATCAGGCCGAGGCCGGCGAACTCTTCTTGCCATACTTGCGCTGGAAACGCTCGACTCGCCCAGCCGTGTCGACCAGTTTATGCTTTCCAGTAAAGAAGGGATGGCAGCTCGAGCAGATTTCGACCTGGATCTCTTTCTTGGTCGAACGCGTCGTCCAGCTTACCCCACAGGCACAACTTACCTGGCACTCAATGTAATTAGGATGGATATTCTCTTTCACGGTCATTTCTCCTTGTCACGTCACGATCTTCTGAAACTCAACCTGTCGGTAAAGGTGATGAGGTGCCAGTGCCTGCGGCAAAGGATTCATTTTTACACCCGAAGATGAGACTGGATTGATGTCACAGAATCAATTCAATAATAACAAACCGCTAGACTATCTGATGAATCGATCTGCTGTCAACAATGATTTGGCATTCATCTCGCAGTAATCAGGTCAATATCGGGACACACAGTGCCGGTAATGATCGAGCGACTCGCACCATTTTCAGAGGAGTGAGAGCAATCCGTATGTCAAGGCCGCAATGGTCGCCGCCATCGGAATCGTCAGCACCCAGGCCCAGACAATCCGTCCGGCCACCCCCCACCTGACTGCCGAGAGGCGGTGGACGGCACCGACCCCCATGATCGCTCCGGTGATCGTATGCGTAGTCGAGACCGGCACGCCAAAGATTGATGCAAAAATGATCGCGATACCACCGCCCGTCTCGGCGCAGAAACCACCGACCGGCTTCAGCTTGGTAATCTTGCTCCCCATGGTCTTGACGATTCGCCAGCCTCCCGAGAGTGTCCCCAGTGCAATCGCCGCGTGTGCAGAGAGGATGACCCACATCGGTATGTCGTCATTGGCCGCAAAGAAGCCGCCGGTCACCAGCGCGGCCATCATGATGCCCATGGTCTTCTGGGCGTCGTTCAAGCCGTGTGAAAGACTGTAGAGTGACGCCGACAGGATCTGAAGCATCCGGAAGAGCCGATCGACTCTTCCCGGCGCGACATTTCGAAAGAGCCACGAGACAAGAACCATGAGACTCGTTCCCAGGGTCATTCCCAGCAAGGGGGCAATGACGATGAATGAGAGTGTCCCCGGCCAGCCCTTTGGCCAGTTGTTCCACAGAAGAACGCCAAATCCGGACTTCGCAATCGCCGCACCAGCGTAACCTCCGACCAGCGCGTGCGAAGAGCTGGTTGGCAGCCCGAGGTACCAGGTGATGATATTCCAGATGATGGCTCCGAGCAGGCCGGCGAGGATCACTGCCGAGTTGACCTGGGCAATGTCGATCAGCCCCTTGCCGATCGTCGAAGCGACGTGCGTCGGAAAACCAAAGGCCGCAATGAAATTGAAGAAGGCGGCGAGCAGTACGGCACGACCGGGTGAGAGAACCCGTGTCGAGACAACGGTGGCGATCGAATTTGCCGCATCGTGGAAACCGTTGGTGTAGTCGAAGATCAGCGCAACCAAGACAATGAGCCCGACAATCAGCAGTGGGGTTGAGACGGAGATCATACTTTCCTCGTTTGTATCGGTCCTCGGGGATGTCAGAACAGGTCTGATGCCCGTTCCATCCTACGAATTCTTCAACACGATTGCCTCGATGACGTTGGCGACATCTTCGCAGCGATCCATGGACCTTTCAAGCTTTTCGTAGAGCTCCTTGTACTTGATCACCTTCAGGGCATCGGTCTCATTGGCAAAGATCGAATCGATCGCCGCCCGGTGCGAGACGTCCCCTTCACTCTCAAGGCGATGTATCTCGAGGCAGCACTTCATGGCTGTCTCACCGTCGTTCTCGAGAGACTGAATACCCTTCTCCAGTTCGCGGGCCAGTTCAAGCAGGACGCGCGACATATTCTGCGCGTAGTCGGTCGATTCGCCGATCCGGTAGAGCATGACGCGTCGTGCCGTGTACTCGATCGCATCGACAATATCGTCCAATCCGCCGGCCAGCGCGTGGATATCTTCACGGTCGATCGGTGTGATGAAGGTCTGATTCAGTTTCTTGATGATCTGGTGGGTCACTTCATCGCAGAGATTCTCGATCTCCGTAATTCGGTCGACGTGGCCCTCCCGGTTGTCGAAGTCATCAAAAAGCTGGCGCAGTTGCACCGCTGCCTCGACGACATAGGATGCCTGTCGGTTGAACAGCTCGAAATACTTGTCCTCCCGAGGTAGTAATCGAAACATAGACCCAATCTCCCTTTCTGCCATTGATGCCCTTTGCAGATCTCCAGAGCTCTCAGATCACCGCCGACCAAGGGCCAGAGATGTTCAGTCTGCCGGGGCGGCATTGTTTACAATATTGAATGGCCACTCTCTACAACAGTAAGTCAAAGCATAAATCACCTGATCGATTTAGACAATTTGACTGCAATTTCATCCGTCACAAAAGAGATAACTTAACATATATATAATACAAACCTTTTCCGTCCCCACCACATCAAAGACGCCGGTTGAGAGGTGCTGATGGCGATAAAGTGGCATAGTTATTGCGTTACACCATCGCGACCCCGGATCGGTCGACTTCGACGTTCTGATCAAAGGAGAGGTAAATGAGTCCGCGAATGGAACAGTTCTTAAGCATTCTCTGGCGTGCCTTGAAGGTGATGCCGGTGGTTGGTTACTTCTTTGTCCTGGCCGGAGCGCCGGTCGTCATTCGGCGCAAGGGGTATATGATGGGCGCATTGGCAATCGTGCTGGATATCCTTCCGGTCATCTGCCTGATCAAGGCAGCCATAGAGGTCTACTACGGCGACATCATCCCGGATCGTTTTGATATTGTGCCGGATCGGATTACCGCTGCATTTTGATCGTCTGCACGCAATCTCCTCTCGTCACTATTGGCTTATCGGGACAGATTACACCAGGCTCCAGCCAACAGTAGGTCATAAAAGATTGATTTCGGAATTCCACTGCCACTCTGATCGAGTTGCAGTGGATTCTTTGTTTATGGACGCAAACATGGTGTCTACACCTAGTGACGACCGGCGCGACAGGGTGTCCATTTCCGGTGACAGTCCTTCCGGGAAAGGTTGAAATACTGCGAGTGGAGTGAGAATAATTTTCCGATCGAAAGGCAGTTTTTACCTGAGGGGCATAGGCGAAGGGATCAGCCATCGAGGATGGAACGCATCTTTTTGGCCGCCTCGCCAGGAGATGAGGCTTCGGCGATGGCTGCACCGACGATGACACCGGCGAGTGGCAGATGGCGGAGCGAGGCCAGCTCCGCTGTATCGATTCCACCAGCGAGATAGACGGGTAGATCGATCGTCGGAAGGAGCTCTTCGATGAGGCGGATGCGCTCTTCGCGGTTCCGGGTCTCCCGGAGGCCACGCCGGTTGAGACAGAGAGAGTTGACGCCAAGGAGGCGGAGTTCGTAGGCTCTTTTGCCGATATCGTTGACGCTCAGACTGTCGGCCATGACCAGACCTTCGTAGCGGCGGGCGGCGTGGACAACCTTTTTGACCACCTCATCAGAGGCACAACCGAGGACGGTGACAATGGTTGCTCCGGCAGCAAAGGCGAGTTCAGCGATCGGTTCTCCGGCATCGATGACCTTGATATCGGCGACGATGGGGCGACCGCGGAACCGGCGACGAAGTTCACGAATCGCCCGTATGCCCTCCCGGATCAGCAACGGCGTGCCAGCCTCGATCAAATCGACGTGCATGGCGGTCTTTCCGGCCAGCTCAAGGCCGACGGCAAGATCTGCGGTGTCGAGTGCCAGTTGCAGTTTCATTGGCCAAATCCTGATGCTCAGGGCGCTTCCGGGTCACGTTCCGAATATCCACAGCCCCTGTGGAAAACTCTGTGGAAAACCTGTGAAAATAGACCTTAAATTGGTCTAAAATCACAACTTACAGCACTTTGCACAATATTTCAACAGCGTGCTAAGTGGTTTATTATCAATAATTTAGTTTCCGCCGATCACAAAGATCAATAAAGACGGGCACATGCGAAAAAACTTTCCACAGGGAGCTTGACTAGAGCGGGTTTTCCTCATTTAGTTGAACCAATCGTTCAAGGAAGTCCGGCTTAACCAAGACCTGTCTGGGTTTACTGCCATCTTCAGGTCCGACGATCCCCTCGCGGTGCATCATATCGATGATCGAGGCGGCGCGTCCATAGCCAATGCGGAGAGTTCGTTGAAGGAGCGAGGTCGAGGCCTTGCCGCTCTGGAGGACGACACGAAGAGCGTCATCATACTTCTCATCACGAGCCAGCTCACCATCCGCTCCGCCATCGACCTCCTTCTCACTCATGACCACCTTCTCATCGTAGTTTGGATTGGCCTGGGAGCGGACAAAATCACAGATACGTTTGACCTCCTTCTCATCGACGTAGGCGCCGTGGACACGGATCAGGCGAGCGGTGCCCGGGGGGAGGAAGAGCATGTCGCCCTGACCGAGCAGTTGTTCGGCACCATTGGTATCGATGATCGTTCGTGAATCGACCTTCGATGAGACACGGAAGGAGATCCGGGAGGGGAAATTGGCCTTGATGAGACCGGTAATGACATCGACCGAAGGTCGCTGGGTGGCGAGGACAAGGTGAATGCCAACGGCACGGGCCATCTGCGCCAGTCGGGTGATGCTCTCCTCGACGTCACGTGCCGAGACCATCATCAGGTCGGCGAGTTCGTCGATGATGACGACAATGAAGGGGAGTGGCGCCGGGGCGTCAGGGTCCGGCTGGGTTCGCGAGCGGCGTGGTCCACAGACCTCTTTGTTGTACTGCTCGATGTTGCGGACACCGAAGAGTGCAAGGTGCTTGTACCGGTTCTCCATCTCTGAGACGGCCCATTTGAGCGCGTAACTGGCCCTTTTCGGGTCGGTGACGATCGGGGTCAGGAGATGGGGAATGTCGGCGTAGAGTCCAAGCTCAAGCCGTTTTGGATCGACGAGGATCATCTTCACCTCATCCGGGGTCGACTTATAGAGCAGGGAGACGAGGATGGCGTTGAGCATGACCGATTTACCGGCGCCAGTTGCGCCGGCGATCAGCAGATGGGGCATCTTTGCCAGATCGGCAGCATAGTTTGAGCCGTCGATGGTCTTACCGAGGGCAAAAGTGAGCCGTGAGCCTCCCTCGGTAAATTTGTTTGATTCGATCACCTCGCGGAGTCGGATCATCTCACGATTTGAGTTTGGAACCTCGATACCGACCGTCGATTTTCCAGGGATGCGGTCGATGCGGATCGACTCGGCCTTCAGTCCCAGGCAGAGGTCATCGACCAGGCTGGTGACCCGACTGTACTTGACGCCGGGATCGGGCTTGAACTCGAAAGTCGTGACGACGGGGCCGGGACTGATCTGCATCACCTGGCCGGAGACGTTGAATTCACTGCACTTCTCGGCCAACTGGCGGGCTCGTTCGAGCAGATCGTTCTCGGCCTGCTCCGATCGCGGCGCAGGTGGTGTAAGCATATCGGTCGAGGGCAGCTTGTATTCGAACCCGGGGCGCGGAGCAGCTTTGGGGACCTTGATCGGGCGCGTTGTCTGGCGTTCGTCCTCACCATCCGCGTTGTTGCGCACCACCGAGACGTTGGTCAGCATATCGTCGACTGATCTTTTGGAGGCAGTCGGGGCAGCTGCGTCGAGGTCAGGCGCTTCGTTATCTCCCTCCACGAGCCAGGGTGGTTGATCAACGAATTGGGATGTCTTGCGGGTTGACCGACGCGTTGTGGGATTGGGAGGCACGACCGTTCCAGTGGCGGCGGTTGTAGAGCTGCTGACGGATTGGGTCAGACCCATCTTCGGATATGGAGCTTCGATAATTGTCGGTTTGAGGGGTCTCGCAGTTTTGGCCGGGGAGGTCTGTGTGGGGAGTGAGAGCCCACCCGTGGTTGGGCGCAGCGAACCGGAGCGCCGCTCTCTTCTCTCGACAACTGCGGAGATATCGGGTGTGGCCAACTCATTTGCCGACAGCCCATCTGTTGTCATTGCCCCGTTCCCGTCATTCGATTCCCGTCCATCTTCCGATTGATGTTGGCCAAGGCGGGCCCAGAAATCTCTCCGCAGCGGTCGCAGCCGTTCAAGCGGGTTCTCGAGCGGATTGAGCTGGACGACGGTCCCGACAATCGAGATCCGCGTCGCAATGACCAGACCGATCATCAGGATCAGTACGAGGGCAAAAACGGCCCCGATCGGGCCGAGAAAGACGGCCAACCCGACAACCTTGTCGTGGACGAGCAGTCGTCCGATCGTCCCGCCCATGTAGAAGGCCCTCGGCGGCTGCTTTCCGGAGATGATCGTGAAGATACCGGTCAGCGCAATAAATATCATCACCAGACCAAGGATACGGGTTCGGGAGAGGGGTGACCGCTTCTCGTTCCACTGCCACCAGCCAAGTGCAATGAGCACCGGGGGAATGGCCAGCGCCGACAGGCCGAAGAGCTGATAGAGCAGGTCAGAGAGGTTGGCTCCAAACGGTCCGACCAGATTATTGACCTGACTCTCACTCGGCAGATTGTTCCACGAGGGGTCACTCGCCTTGTAGCTGATCAGTGCCAGCAGTATCACCAGTCCGGCAACGAAGAGGATCAGGCTGGCAATCTCATTCCAGGGCCCGTCATTCCACGGATCGGGTTTCCCGGCTTCTTCGGATTGATCGATCATATCTTGGAAAATTCCACAAAAGTCAGAAAAGTCTGGAAAGGGAAGAGGCCCGCCAGCGAAACGGTCGACGTGTCACCTGCTGCGCCGCAGAGTGACGACTGGCTTGAACTGCCGTTGCCAGAAGTGACGCAAGGGCAATCGGTGCGGAATTTATGATGATTCCATTACCTGGACTGCCAGTCGCGTCGCTTCAGATTCAGAGTTCGCCCTTCGCTCTCTCCTTCAAAAATTCGCGAATGAATCCATCGATGTCGCCATCAAGGACCGTATCGACATCGCTCCGTTCGAGCTTGGTCCGGACATCCTTGACGAGGCGGTAGGGATGAAGAACGTAGTTGCGGATCTGTGAGCCGAAGGAGATGTCCCGCTTCGATTCGGCGAGCTTGTCGCTCTCCGCACGCTTTTTGCTGAGTTCGATCTCGTAGAGTCGTGATTTGAGAACCTTCATGGCCACGTCGCGATTCTGGTGCTGCGAGCGCTGGTTCTGGCAGGTAACGACGATACCGGTCGGCAGATGCGTGATCCGGACAGCCGAGTCGGTGGTGTTGATGTGCTGGCCGCCGGCTCCAGTCGAGCGGTAGGTATCGACGCGCAGGTCTTTCTCCAGAATTTCGACCTCGATATCCTCATCGATCTCCGGCGTGACGAAGACGGAGGCAAAGCTGGTCTCGCGGCTCTGGCCGGAGTTGAATGGAGACTGGCGGACGAGTCGATGGACACCGACCTCACTGGCGAGCAGACCGTAGGCGTAATCGCCCTCGACGCGGAAGGTGGCGCTCTTGATTCCCGCCTCTTCGCCAGGTTGGTAGTCGATCATTTCGGTCTTCATGCCTTGTCGTTCGGTCCAGCGGAGGTAGAGGCGCAGAAGCATTCCAGCCCAATCCTGGGCATCGGTTCCACCGGCGCCGGCATTGATGGCGACGATGGCATTGCGTCCATCGTTCTCTCCACCAAGCAGCATCTGTGTCTCGCTCTCATCAACCTGGGTGTTCAGAGAGGCAATACTTGCACGGAGCTCATTGGCCGAACCCTCGTCTTCGGTGGCGAAGTCGAAGAGGACTTCGATGTCATCAACCAGCCGTGCCTGCCGCTCGGCGGTGCTAATCGCCCGCTCAAGTCGCGACCGGTGCTGAAGCGTCTTCTGCGCTCTCTCCTGATCATTCCAGAAGTCGGGTGAGGAGACCTGCTCCTCGAGCCGATTCAGTTCGGCTGTCTTGCCTTCGACGTCAAAGAAACCTCCGCAGTTCTTCAACCCGTGGTTTCAGTTCCTCGAATTCGGCGCGCAGATCCTGCACGGCAATCGCGTCAAGCATTGGTGGTCGTACTCCTTGAAATTCCGGCAAATCAAGCCAGGAGGTTGAATTGCCTTGGTTGGTCCTTCTCACCGTCCGAATCAGTGTCCGGATGGGTCTCCCGTAATAGTTCAGGTCTGATCCGGCAGGATACCATAAAAGCCGATCGTGGGTCGTCGATATTTGCAACCGGACGCGCAGAGCTCAGCCGACCTCGTGATATTCACCAAAGACTCCGCGGAGCGTGTCGGCGATCTCACCGACGGTTGCCAGGGTCTCGACCGCCCTCAGGATGTGGGGCATGAGGTTCGCCCCATCGCGAGCCGCCTGCTCAACCTGGGCAAGGCTCTGCGCGGTCGTGGCAGTGTTGCGGCTCGCACGTACTTCACGCACCCGGGCAACCTGTGCTGCCTCGATCGCGGGATCGATCCGCAGGGTCGGGATGTCTGAATCCTCTTCGATCTGGAAACGATTGACCCCGACGACGATGCTCTGACCAGTCTCGATGCTACGCTGGTACTCAAAGGCCGACCGCTCGATCTCACGCTGCACATAGCCGGCTTCGATTGCCGCGAGCATTCCGCCCATCGCGTCGATCCGTTCGATATAGTCGAAGGCGAGACGTTCGATCTCATTGGTCAGGTATTCGATGGCGCCCGCGCCCCCGAGTGGATCGGCAGTCTCGACCAGACCCGACTCGTGAGCGATCACCTGCTGAGTGCGGAGTGCGATCCGCGCCGCCTCCTCCGTTGGCAGACTGAGGGCTTCGTCCATGGCATTGGTATGGAGCGACTGAGTGCCTCCCAGGACGGCTGCCAGTGCCTGGATCGTGGTCCGGACAATATTGACCTCCGGCTGCTGCGCCGTCAGAGTCGAACCGGCAGTCTGCGTGTGAAAGCGGAGCATGGTCGACTTGGGATCGCGGGCGCCAAACCTCTCGCGCATGATTTTTGCCCACATCCGGCGGGCGGCGCGAAACTTGGCCACCTCCTCGAGAAAGTTGTTATGACTGTTGAAAAAGAATGCCAGACGGGGTGCAAAATGATCGACCGGCAGTCCGGCGCTCAGTGCTGCTTCAACATAGGCGATTCCGTCAGCCAGCGTGAAGGCGACCTCCTGGACGGCGCTCGAGCCGGCTTCACGAATGTGATAGCCGGAGATGGAGATCGTGTTCCAGTTCGGTACCTCCTCTGCACACCACGCAAAGATGTCGGTAATCAGTCGCAGGGATGGGCGTGGTGGATAGATCCAGGTTCCACGGGCAATATACTCCTTCAGAATATCGTTCTGAATGGTGCCATTCAGACGCGAGAACTCGATGCCCTGGCGGCGGGCGACGGCCAGGTAGAGGGCCAGCAGCGTCGCGGCGGTCGCATTGATCGTCATGGAGGTCGAGACTCTCTCGAGCGGTATTCCTTCAAAAAGCGTCTCCATGTCGACAAGTGAGTCGATCGGCACCCCGACGCGACCTACTTCACCGCAGGCCAGTGGGTGATCACTGTCGTAACCAATCTGAGTTGGCAGATCGAAGGCGACTGAAAGCCCGGTTGTCCCTTGTTCGAGAAGATATTTGTATCGGCGGTTCGACTCCACGGCCGTGGAGAATCCTGCATACTGACGCATGGTCCAGAGCCGTCCGCGATACATGCTTGGATAGATGCCTCGCGTGTACGGATAGGTTCCGGGGGTCTCCGCCTCGTCTCTCTCCTCATCCTTTGTGTGAAATCTCTTCATGACGATTCCCGAGGTTGTCATAACCTTGTCATCCGTTCCGCTTTCTCTCTGCTCAGACATCGGTTCTCCTCACCAAATTATGTGGCTGCCATTGTTCATTGCCAACGCCGGCAGGACTGCCTCTGTCAGGATTTCGCATTCTATCACGGTGATGGAAACAGAACCGAATCTCGATGACAATGGCAAGTCGACGCATCTCGCGCTATAATCCGCACCCGTCAGGATTGTTAATCGATAAATCAATCAAGTCCAGAGCTGAAAAATCAGGAGACCCGAATGATCATCAATGCGGTTCCCATCTTGATCGCAGTCCTCTGCATCTATGCCATCGCCTATCGTTACTACAGTGCCTTTCTGGCGGCCAAGGTGCTGGTTCTCGACGACACGCGAGTCACACCCGCCCACCGTTTCAATGATGGGGCAAACTTTACGCCGACCAACCGTTACGTCCTGTGGGGCCATCATTTCGCGGCGATCAGTGGGCCGGGACCGCTGATCGGCCCGGTACTGGCGGCCCAGTTCGGCTATCTACCCGGCCTGATCTGGCTGGTGATCGGAGTGGTGATTGGTGGGGCGGTCCACGACTTCGTTGTCCTGGTGGCCTCGATCCGCCACGATGGGAAGTCGCTCGCCGAGATTGCACGGCGGGAGATCGACCGGGTGACAGGGACCGTTGCCACGATTGCAATTCTGATCATCCTGATTGTCGCGCTGGCAGGTGTCGGACTGGCCGTCGTCAACGCCCTCGCCGAGAGCCCCTGGGGGCTCTTCACGATCGCCATGACCATTCCGATTGCGCTGCTCATGGGGCTCTACATGTTTCGCTGGCGGGGAGGGGCGCACCGGGCGATTACTGAAGCGACGGTCGTTGGGGTGGCCCTGCTCATCCTGGCAGTCGTTTATGGCAAGGTCGTTCAGGATTCGTCATTTGGCCACTACTTTGAATTTGATCGCCACGGCATCACACTGCTCGTGGCTGGCTATGGATTTGTCGCCTCGGTTCTGCCGGTCTGGCTGCTGCTTGCGCCGCGCGACTATCTCAGTTCCTACATGAAACTGGGTTCGATCGCCTTTCTGGCGATCGGGATCTTCTGGGTCATGCCGACGCTGCGGATGCCGGCGGTGACCCCGTTTGTCGACGGTGGCGGGCCGATCATTCCCGGCAAGGTCTTTCCATTTGTTTTTATTACAATCGCTTGCGGTGCGATCTCCGGCTTCCACGCGCTGGTCTCATCCGGAACAACGCCAAAGATGATCGACAAGGAGTCGCACGCCCGGTCGATCGGCTATGGCGCCATGCTCTGCGAATCGATCGTCGGGGTCATGGCCCTCATCGCTGCCTCATCGATGTTTCCGCACGACTACTTTCAGATCAACGTGCCAGTCGAGGCCTTTGGGAAGATCGATGCAACCCTCCGCTCGATGGGTTTCAACGAGTCGAATCTCGAGGCTCTGACCCGTGCTGTTGGCGAAGAGCGTCTGGCGGGGCGCACGGGTGGAGCGGTCAGTCTCGCGGTCGGCATGGCCCAGATCTTCTCGGCCATCGGTGGGATGAGCAGCCTCATGAGCTACTGGTACCATTTTGCGATCATGTTTGAGGCGCTCTTTATTCTGACGACGGTCGACGCCGGAACCCGCGTCGCGCGGTTTATGATGCACGAGACGCTCGGTCTGCTCTACCCTAAATTTGCCCGTACCGACTGGATTCCCGGAGCCTTTCTTGCCAGCATCCTCGCGGTCGTTCCCTGGGCATACCTGATCTGGACCGGTTCAATTGCGACCATCTGGCCGCTCTTTGGAATGGCCAACCAGATGCTGGCCTGTGTCGCACTCTGCGTTGGGACGACCTGGCTGTTCAATCGCGGGCGTGGGCGCTATGCCTGGGTGACGATCGTTCCACTCACCTTTCTGACCATCATCGAACTGACTGCTGGGTATCAGAATATCCGCTACAACTATCTGCCAAAGTCACTCTGGTTGAACATCGGAATTACGGCTTGTCTGATGGTCGGCCTGGTGGTGGTCGTTGCCGGGTCAGTTCTCAAGTGGAAGAGGCAGGCCGGGAAGGGTGGTCCGGTCGAGATGGTGGATTGACGTTGAGCCGAGGCCGACAGACCGGTTCGGGCTGAAGAGAGGGGGAGACTGTCAACCACCGCTCTTCAGAACTGGACTGTCGCCGCACGGTAGGCGGCGACGGACTGCTCGTATTCGGCCTGGATCTCGATCAGTTTGACCCGTGCCTCTGCCGTCGCCCGTTCGCGTTGGTTGACGAGGAAGAGCGTACTGTCACCAAGCTCGAACCTGGCCCGCTCACCCTCCTCGAGTTGTCTGGCCAGATTGACCTCCGCCAGAGCGGCAAGATAACGCGTCGCCGTCGTGTTGATTGCCGAGAGGGCATCGAGAACCTCGGTCGTGATGCGTTGCCTCTCGTTGACTACCTCGAGCGCCAGCTTCTCCAGTTTGAGGCGTGCCTGGGAGATTCGACCATCGGCCGTGCGCTGGCGGAGCGGTACGCTGAAGCTGGCCCCGGCCTTGACCGTATTGCCGATCGATCCGATTCCGGTATCGCGCCCGGGACTGAAGACCAGGTCAAGCGCCGGCAATCGCTGGTTGCGTGCGAGGTCGAGGTCGATCTCCGTAATGTCATTGTTGATGGCGAGCGCCTTCAGCTCCGGTCGCCGGTCGAGCGCCTGCCGTTGACCAAAGTCTGCCTGCTCAGCACTGTACTGAACCGGTGCCGCGATGCTGGTCGGTGCATTGGCTGCAGTTGGGACAGGTGATGGCAGACCATTTGGTGACCAGAGGAAGAGCGAGAGCTTGAAGGCCGTCTTCTGCAGATCCCGATCCGCCTTGACCCTTCCCCCTTCCCGCCGCTGAACCTCAAGATCGGCCTCAACTCCATCGATCTCCGGCAGATCCCCGGCCTTGACCCGATCGCGCACTGCATTCGCCCGGAAACGCGCCAGCGCAAGCAGGCTGTCGGCGACATCCAGTTTCTGCCGTGCCGCCACCCACTCCCAGTATGAGTCGGTCCCCTTGAGGATCAATTCGAGCCGGATCTGCTGGAACTCGGCTTCGGCCAAGGGCTCTCCGAGAAATGCCTGCTGCTCGGCAGCGGCCTTCTCATTGATCCGGAAACCACGCAGCAGGGGCATCTTGATGCTCAGAAAATACTCTCCGCTATCCCCGGTCGGGGAGAGAGGTGCCTTGATCTTGCCGAGATTATATCGCGCTCCACCGCCGATCTTCAGCCCTGACCGGGTCAGAAACTCGATCCCGGCATCGGCGAGGTTCGAACTGGCCGATTTGCCGCGCAGTGACTTCGGGTCGAACTCCGAGTTGAACCGCAGGTAATCGTATCCGGCAAAGACCACGGGATCGAAGGCACCCTGCTTCTCGAGTCGCTTTGCCGAGGCGATTCGTCTTGTCGCATCGGCCCCACGCAATTTTGGATGGTACAGATCGATTGCCCGAATCAGTTCGTCGACCGTCAGGATCCTCGTCTGGGTCGGTGTAGGGCCGCTCTCAGAAGTCTGATCATCAGTCCGGTCGATGGCATATGGAAGCGGTGGGTAGCCAAGTCTCACTCGCAACGCAGATCGAACCGACGCGGTGGCATCCTCCGATGGCGACTGTGCCACGGTTGGTTGTTCGCCAGCCAGGAGCAGGGCCAGAATAAGAAATCCGCCAGCTGGTGAAAAGTTGCTCCACTCTCTCATCTACTTCTCGTCCTTCTCGTCGTCTTTGCTCTTCGTATTTTTGTTACTGTCAAATTCGACCTTTGGTTTTTCACCGATCGGTCCTCGGTTGACCGTCGGCGGGAAGGCGTTGAACTGGCGCCATAGTTCGAACCCGATAGAGACGACGTCGAGAAGTACCCATCCGTTCACCTCGGCGCCAGGACGCAACTGGTCAAGCTTTGGCCAGGTCTCCTCTCGTCCGCTCCGGATCGCCTCTTCGTCAGGCACGACAATGATCCGAAAACGATTCCTGCCGTCATCGACCGCATCCATCACCTTGACCCGGCCGGCAAATGTCCCGACGGCAATCGATGGCCAGCCAACAAACTGCAATGCCGGCCACCCCGCAAAATTGAGACGAACCCGTCGGTCGACCTCGACCAGCGGCGCATCGTAATCGGAAAGGTAGAGTTCGACGGCCTGATCAGTACTTACCGGAGCCAGAATCGCCAGTTGATCGCCCGCTTTGACTGTCTCGCCTTCGCCCACCTGCATGACTCTGACTACCTTGCCATCGCGTGGGGCACGAACCAGTCGCTGATCATTTCTCTCTGAGACATTACCGATGTCGATACCGATCTTCTGCAGATCGCTATTGGTCTTGGCGATCGTCTCACGGACTGCGGCCACCGAAGCTCGCAGACTGTTGACCTGCGCCGAGGTATCATTGATCACCCGCTCACGGTCGAGACGCGCCACCTCAAGATCTCGGCGGGCCACCTCGAGCGAGGCAAGGTTGCTCTCGAGCCGTGTTCGCGAGGTGACTATCTCCAGCTCGGCCAACTCGAGATCTCGTTTCGATCGCAGCCCTTTCCGGAAGAGTTCCTCGATACGGCGCAGATTCAACTCGGCGGTGACGACCGACTGTTTCGCCTGCTCGACATTCTGCTCGGCCACCCGCTGACGATCCTCTGCCTGGCGAAGCCGCTGCTCTGCGGCTGGAATCGCAGCGTTCCGCGAATTGGTGACATCACTGAGCTGGCTGCTCAACGCGACTTCACGCACCTGCGACTGAGTCAGGCCGGTCTGCAGGTACTGGCGCTGTTCTTCGAGAAGCCGGACCTGATCCCTGATGAGAAACTTCGAGTCGATGTCCTGGATCTCGACAATCACCTCTCCCGCCTTCACCGTCTGCCCCTCGACCACATTCCAGCGTCGAATTCGCCCTGGAATCTGTGCTTCGATACTCTGTGGTCTTTCCATCGGGGAGAAGACAATCACCCGTCCATAACCAGTTACCGATTGCTGCCATGGGACATAGACCAGACAGATACTCAAAAGAATAAGCAGGATCAGAAAGGCGACCGCCACCGACCGCAGACCCCGCTGCGTCTCCATCATGGTCAGTGAGATGATCTCCGGTGTTTTTGAAATGTACTTGGCGTGAACTCTATGCATTTTCTCCAGTCTCTCCTCGCCCCGGCCAACTGCGGCCCAGATCGTCAGGTGATCAGGCACTCAAAGTCGGAAAGAGGCGGTGCAGCTCGCAGTCCTCACGGTCGAGGAGCTCGCGGACCGAGCCTGATTCGACGATACGTCCATCGGCCAGGACGTGGATCTTTTTCGTTCGCGAGACGATCTCCGGATCGTGTGAGATGTCGACGATCGTCCAACCGTACTCTGCATTGAAAAGTTCATTTAAGATGGCGAGCTTGTCCTTCTCGTCGACTCCGGTAAATCCTTCATCGAGAATCAGCAGTTGCGGGCGGTTGATGATCGCCCGGGCAATCATGATCCGCTGTAACTGGCCACGGGAGAGGTTTCGCCCCTCCGAGACCAGTCGTGACTGGAGTCCGCGGGGAAAACGGGCCAGCTCCTCGTTCAGCTGTGCCACTCCAATCGCCCATTGCAGATCAGCGTGGCTGATGTAGTTCCGCCCCATCAGAATGTTCTCTTCGATCGTACCGGCAAAGACCTCATTGGTGTCACTCACCATGCTGACGGAACGTCGCAGGCTGGGCAGACTGAGATCGCGAATGTCGAGGTCATTGATCTGCACCAGCCCATGCGTCGGTTCGTGAAGTCCGCAAAACATCTGGACGAGGGTCGATTTGCCGACACCACTCTTTCCGACCAGACTGACGTGCTCACCAGGTTCAACCGTCAGATCGAGATTCGAGAGAATCTCCAGCTCTGAATTGTAAGAGAAGCGAACCTTGCGGCAGGACACCCGGGCCCCCTGTTCGATGACCGGAAGCTCACGACCATTCGTCCGCTCCGTCTCCATATCCGACAGATGACCAACCTTGTCGAGACCGGTCAGCAGATCATAAAAACTCTCCATAAGTCGGATCAGCTTCTCCAACCCCTCCAGCGCCCCGACGACGACGATCTCTGAGGCAACGACCTGCCCAAGGGTCAACTCGCGATTGATGACCAGCCAGCCGCCGATTGCCAGCACACCGGCGCTCGTGATCGCCTGAAAAATATAGGTGCCGATTGCCTGGCGAAAAAGTACCCGGAAATGGCTTCGGCGGTAATTCACATAGTTGATGACCAGACTGTCGACTTTGAGGAGTGAAAAATTGGGCGCCGCGTTCATCTTGAAGCTGACGTGGCAGCGGGCCAGCTCTTCCAGCCAGTCGGCAACGTCGTACTTGCGGTAGGACTCCTGAATACTCGTCGAGAGACCGCCAATCCCCAGAACCCAGATGACAAAGACAATGAAGATGATCAGACCCAGTGCAAAGGCGAGTAGATAGGGGCTGTAGAAGGACATCAGCACGAGCGCGATGAAGACCTGCAACGCTGCACCCGGTCCGTCGAAAAGGATCTTCGACATCGTCTTCTGAATCGTCAAAACATCGAAGAAACGGTTGACCAGTTGGGGAAGGAACTCATTCTCAATCGCCCCATGCTCGATCTGCGGAATGTGATCGGCAAGGTGGAGACTGACCCTGGCAAAGACTCGCTGCTGAAGCTTCTCGAGAATGATCAGTTTCAATACTCGCAGAAATCCGGCAAAGATCAGCGCTCCGAGGACTCCGAGTGTCAGGACGATCAAGGGTTGAATCAGCATTCCCGCGGCAATCGTGTTGACGAGGGCCTGGGCAGCGAGAGGAACGGCCAGCGTCAGGAGGCCGATCAGGATCGTGTAGATGACGATCACCACATAGTCGGTCCGGTCGAGCTGGAGCAGTCTTGACAGCCGCTGATATGGAGTCGGATGGCCTCCGTGATGGTCTCCCAGACCCTGGCTCCGATGATGGTCGTTCTGTTTGGTCACTCTTCCCTCAGCCTCACTTCACACATGGTCTCGTTAATCTGAATCATTCTGGCCAGATCTGTCTGGCTACAATCAGTATCATCTATCAAAGCGTTGTGCCAAAGCGTTGTGCCAAAGCGTTGTGCAGTATCCACTCAACGGTGGGGCACTCCTTCACGTTTATCAAACGCCGCATGCACTCAATTACTGTGCCAATTCAAGATCGTACAGGAAAATATTGCTTAAGTATCAGAAAACAATCTGTTTAAACGAGTTGTTTGTGTTTTTGATTGCAAATCGTGGCAATTTTTCTCACCCCATCCGCGGCAAAATGTCACACTCTCTGGTGGGAATGGCACGACCCATATTTGAAGTGACCAGTGGTATTTCAGGACACCGGTCGAAAAAAGGCGTATATTGAAGTTTGGTCTTCAATATACCCTGATCGGGCCGCCGGCAGGGTCAGTTGGGGTCTGATAGTAGTTGAATTCCTCTGAAATGAACTGGATGGAGAAGCAGATGACGGATCGAATGGCGATAGTTGGAGCGGCGGTGGTGACCCCGCTGGGAGTGATCGAGGAGGGAATAGTCCTGTGCGAAGATGGCCGAATCAGTCATATTGGTCCGGCAGGTGAGGGCCGTGGAATCGATCCAGAACCGGGTTCAGTGATCATCAACGCCGCTGGAAAGATACTCATGCCCGGATTCATCGACACCCATTTTCACGGAAGCGGTGGTGACGATGTCATGGCTGATGGAGTCGAGGGGTTGGAGCGGATCGCTCGATCGGTGCTGCGGTTTGGTACGACAGGTTTTCTCGCGACAACGATTGCCGCCCGCCATGACGAACTGCTTCGTTCGGTCGAGCATACGATTACCGCACGCCGCGAGGCCAAGGGAGGCGCGGCCATTCTTGGAGTCCATCTGGAAGGGCCATTTATGAATGTCAGCTTCAAGGGGGCTCAGCCGGAATGGGGTATTCGTGATCCCAATCTGGATGAATGTCGGGAGCTGCTGCTTGCCGGGGAAGGGTTGGTCAGGATCATGACGCTCGCCCCGGAACTGCCGGGCGGACTCGATCTGATTCGACTCCTTGTCGAGGCCGGGGTTGCTCCATCACTGGGACACTCAACTGCTGATTATGATACGGCGCTGGCGGCGATCGAGGCTGGTGCAACCAGGGCGACCCATCTTTACAACGCAATGTCTGGTGTCCACCATCGAAAACCCGGTCTGGCCTCGGCCTGTCTCTGCGAGCCGGGGATTCAAGCCGAGATCATCTGTGATGGAGTTCACGTCAACCCACATATGATCGATCTTGCCTGGAAGGCGAAAGGTCCGCGCGGTCTGACGCTGGTGACCGATGCCACCGCTGCCCAGGGGCACGGTGATGGGATCTACACTCTTGGCGACTTTGAGATCCATGTTCGTGGACCACTCTGTACCCTGGGTGATGGCGTGACGATCGCCGGGTCGGTGCTGACGATGAACCGGGCGATCGGAAATGCCATTGGGTTTACCGGGATGTCGCTGGTCGATGCTGCCGAGATGGCATCGTCTGGACCGGCCCGGGTTTGTGGCGTTGCTGACCAAAAGGGCTCGATCGAGATGGGCAAGGATGCCGACTTCGCTCTGCTCAATCCGGATTTTTCTGTCGACCGGACGATCATTGGGGGAGTCGTCGCTTATCAAGATGTCACGTCGCGAGCGATTCAATAGATCCGGTCAGTGGGCTTCGGTCCTGGCAGACCGGTGCGAAAAACTGGCACCATGATTGGTGGCTGCCATAGGTGAATCAAAAAGTCTGGCCGTCATCTTCGGCCCGAGACATCCCGAGTCAAGAGGAGGAGAGAATGAGTACAAGATACACAATACAGGTTGCGCTGCTGGGCATCTTCCTGACCCTGGCACTGCCATTGACTGGAATGGCCGACAAGAAGGATGCCATCAAGCAGTCCCGTAAGGCTGCCCAGGTCTTCAAGGAGGTCATGGGGGTTCCGGACAATTCCGTTCCTTTGAGCGTGCTGGACAAGGCTGTCTGCGTGGCCGTCTTTCCCGACGTGATCAAGGGAGGACTGATCGTTGGTGGGCGGAAGGGGCGCGGAGTCGCCAGCTGTCGCACTGCAACGGGGTGGAGCTCCCCGGCCTTCTTCGATCTTGCCGGGGGGAGTATCGGACTGCAGATTGGCGCTCAGGCTACCGATCTGGTTCTGCTCTTTGTCTCGTCGGATGGCATGAACAGCCTTCTCAAGAGCAAGTTTGAGATGGGTGGAGATGCCTCAGTCGCGGCGGGCCCTGTCGGACGGACAGTTGGCGCCGGAACCGACCTGCGGCTCGATGCCCAGATTCTCTCCTATTCACGTACGAAAGGGGTCTTCGCCGGTCTCGAGCTGAAGGGGACGGTTATCAAACAGGATTCCGATGACAACCAGGCGGTCTATGGTGAAGATGTCCGCGCCGAGGAGATTCTCAAGGGCACCAAGGAGCCAGCCGCCGATGTCGCGATCTTTGCCGACACACTTGCCAGATATTCAAAGAAGAGAAAGTAAGCTGGATCGAGAGCCCCGCCGGTAAGAAACTCCCGGGCGGGGCTCTTCCTCTTTGCTCTACTTGAAGAAACGACGTGAGAGGTTGAAGCCGATCGTCAGGCCACGCAGCCCGTCATCGGCAAAGTAGAGGCCGCGGGTCTGGGATCGCTGGGACATTGTCGTCCCGGGACCGTTACTGAAGGTAAGGGTGAAGGCGTGGCGTCGAGACGCGCTCTCCTTCTGGATTCCGAACCCGACCACCGGTCTTCTGATCCCCGATCCGATCTCGTGATAGCGCGAGTTCTGATTGACTCGATAGTTGGCCTCGGCCAGCAGATTGAGTGAAGGCCGAATCCGGAATGCTCCACCAAGGCCCAGGGCGACGGCGGTTCGTCCATCGATCGAGGCCGTCAGGTCGGTGTTGAATGGCCGATCACCGAAGGTGACCGTCGGGACAAAGTAGAGTTGGGCATGCCGGGTGATGCTCCGCGCGATGGCAATCTCGATACTTCGGGAGTAGTTACGCTGGAAATTGTCGAGACCTTCGATGCCGAAGCGTACCGTGGTCGAGAATGGATCGCCCTTCTCTTCGCCGAGCAGCCTGACCCCGGCCAGCAGTTGAATGGGACGACCAAGGTCACCCGGTGAGCGGTAGGCGCCAATGTGTATTCGATCGGTGACTCCGTAGATGGCACCAAACGATGGCAGTGCCTGGGCATCAAGGCCGAAGAGTCCTGCCGTATTGGTCGGTTTGCCAAAAGGGAAGCGATGATTGAAGTCGGTCCAGAGTGAACCGGCGGCAATCGGTGCGGCGGTTGGAAGATTGACCAGCCGCTGTTCGTGCGATTGATAGATCTCAGGTCGGGCTGGAGCGCTGGGCGGTTCGCTCCGCTGCGTGGCGACCACGGTAGTCTTCTCCTTCACTTCCTGCACCGTCCGGGTTCGGGTGTTGATGACATACTGCCGTCCGTCGATGGTCACGACGGCCTCAGCGTCAGATCCTTCAACAAATCTTACTGCCGGTGTGGCTGTCTGGAAGAGATCAGGAAAGTTTGCTCGCAGCTCCGGCGTGATCCGCAGGCCGGCACTCTTGAAGGCCGTTCCAAAGCTGTTGCGCGGGCCTCCCCCCTGCGGGTTGACATGGCAGACGGCACAACTGGCCCGTCTTTCGGGTTTGGATTGGGGGTCATTGGCATAAGTCTTCAGGTAGTCGGGGAATGCACGGACAATGCCGTGACCGCCGGCAGCCATCAAGGCAGTGACCAGGCTCAGTTTCAGCCAGACGCTTATCTTCATTCTTTCTGCTCTCTCCTTCACGAGCGATCTTCTATCGTCCTTTGAAATCGGGTTGACGCTTCTCAAGAAATGCACGAACCCCTTCATCCTTGTCCTCGCTGGAGAAGCAGAGCGAGAAGAGATCGATCTCGAGGTCGAGCCCGGCGCGAAGTGTATTCCGTGAGGCACCTTTAACCGCCGCCTTGGCCATGGCAAGCGCCACCGGGCTCCTGCTGGCAACGCGTGATGCTATGGCAAGGGTCTTCTCCCGCAGCTCAGCGGTCGGGTGGACTTCGTTGACCAGTCCGATGCGCCAGGCCTCCCGGGCGTCGATCATCTCGCCCGTCAGGATCATCTGCATCGATCTTCCTTCACCGATCAGCCTCGTCAGCCGCTGCGTACCACCGCCGCCGGGTATGATGCCAAGGTTGATCTCAGGTTGTCCAAAGCGGGCATTCTCTCCGGCGATTCGCAGATCGCAGCACATGGCCAGTTCGTTGCCGCCACCGAGGCAGAAACCGTTGATCATCGCGATCAGCGGTTTGGGAAACTCCTCGGCCGTCGTGAAGATATTGCGTGAACGCATGACTGCCCGCTGCTCGATCGCGGTACGTCCTTCAAATTCGCTGATATCCGCACCGGCGACAAAGGCTTTTTCACCGGCACCGGTGAGGATTACGACCCGAATTTCAGAATCATCGCGCAGCTCATCGAGCGCCTGGGCCAGTTCAGCACGGGTTCTGATGTTGAGGGCGTTCAGCTTCTCCGGTCGGTTGATGGTAATGATCGCGATGCGGTCGATGCGTTCGATCAGGATATTCTCGGCCATTTAACGGATCCTCCCGTGGTAATCTGATCTCCTGTCGTCTAAAGGATGGCTGGCTGAATGGAGATTCGAAGGCAGTCGCCCCAGCCCGGGATGTCGAGTCGGTGTTGGAAGACGTCGATCAGATGCACATTATGGCCTGAAAAGAGAGAAAAATGAATTGGTAAGAGATGGCAAACGTGAATGAACACTTCTTGCACCGGGCTGTGCTAATCTCTATATTCAACTACAGGGGCGTGATACTGGCGGGACAAAAATTGGCGGCAGATCAGCATGGAACTGCAGATCAGCATGGAACTGCAGATCAGCATGGAACTGCAGAGGGGGGAAGAGAATGACGATAACCGAGAGTGAGATCCGGACAGGGCGGGTGGAGTTCGAGGGGCGTGGATTGAAAGTTGCTGCATATGAGGCGTGCCAGGCCGGGGACGTCCCGCGCCCAGCCCTCATTCTCATCCATGAATGGTGGGGTGTCACGGAGCATATTGAAGATATTGCCCGGCGCTATGCTGCCGAGGGATTTCTGGTCGTTGCGCCTGATCTTTACGATGGTGTGACGACCCGTGATGCCGACGAGGCCGCCCGTTTGATGGCCGGGTTGAGTCTCGAGAAGGGGCTGACCAGTCTCGGGATCGTGCTGGATGGTCTGAGGTCGCGGGCCGGTGTGACAGCCGTTGGAGTGACCGGCTTCTGCATGGGTGGTACCTTTGCGCTGCGCCTCGCTTGCGAAACAAAGCTGGATGCGGCCGTCCCCTTCTATGGCGACGTGCCGGAAGAGACCGGTTTCATCGCCGGGTTGAGCTGTCCGCTCCTCTTCATTGGCGGTGAGAAGGATGCCTGGATTACGACTGCCAAGATGGATCGTCTCGCGGAGGCGTTGCGGCGGCACGGGCGGAATGGTGAGGTGCGGGTCTATCCCGGGGCTGCCCACGCCTTCTTCAACGATACGCGACCCGAGGTCTACAGTCCGGCCGATGCGGCCGATGCCTGGAAGAGAGTGATCGACTTTTTGAAGCAGCATCTGCATTGAGTCCCGGGAATCCATCTCCCCACGCAATCCTCTGAATCAAGGCGAGGGGGCCTGAAAAGAACGGTCCAAAATAATGATCAACGAGCTAAATTCGACCAAGGTAGCCATGATTTCCGGAGCTTCGTCCGGGATTGGCCGGGCAACGGCAATCGCGCTGGCGGCGAAAGGGTTGCGGCTCGCCCTGCTGGGGCGTTCGGAGACCCGGCTTGACGAAGTAGCAGAGGCCTCACTCCAGGCCGGAGCGGCAGAGGTCAGTATCTGCAGCGGAGATATTCGCGCCGAGTCGGCTGTCTGCGTGGCTGTTGCCGGAACGATCGAGCGCTTTCAGCGCATCGACATCCTGATCAACAATGCCGGCTTGAGCCTCAACGGAGAGGTTGACGGCTATCAGCTTGCCGACTGGCAGACCGTCATTGATACCAACCTGACGGCTCCCTTTCTGCTCTGTCGTGAAGTCATTCCGGCAATGAAGCGTCAGAGAGGCGGTCAGATCATCAACGTCTCCTCGGGGGCAGGCCGGAATGGGATCCGGAACATGTCTGCCTATTGTGCGTCGAAGTTCGGCCTGATCGGTTTTACCGAATCACTTGGTCACGAGGTGCGCCCCTGGGATATCCGTGTCTCGGCCCTTCTGCCAGGATCGGTCGCAACCGATTTCTTCCGGGTTGCCAACCGTCTCCCGGAGGGGAATGAGGAGAGTACGGGGCGCAGTGCGGGATACGCAATGCTTCCGGAAGAGGTGGCTGCCGTAATCCTCTCGATGCTCTCCCAGCCCCCACAGGCCTGGATGAGCGAAGTACTGCTGCGTCCGCTCAATCTCGAGCTGAATCGCTGAGGCTAGGGGCAGGGATTCGACGTCCGTTCAGGATCAGGACCAGATGGCTATGGAATCAACATCGCTGCTCTGCACACAATGTGGAATAACGCTTCGTCCGTTCATGAAAGTCTGCCCGAAGTGTGGCACCGTGCGCGAAGAGGCGACCGATCTGACTCTGGTTCCTGCACCGACCGCGCTCGCCATCCCCGCACCGCACACCGATCCAGACCCGGCAAAGCTCGAGGGACAGCTGCCCGAAGCCATCTATCTTTCGCCTCCCGATACCGAACGGCGATTTCCACGCTTCACCTCTGCGCAGGTGACACTGATCATTATTGGTGTCGTGCTCATCTTTGTCGGAGCCATCATCGCATGGCTGCTCTGGCGCCAGCAGAAGCGGGACGAGCAGATCTTCAACCTTCCTTCACAAGCGACAGCTTCTGCGGTTACACAACCATCCGCTTCACCCGTCGTCCCGACTGGTCCACCGCCAACTGGTGCAACGGCAGTGGAGGGTCTGGATCAGCAGCTCGAAGAGTCGATCAGGGCGACGCTCATGGCCTACAATCCATTCGGATTCACCAGGTATCGATACCAGGTAGTCGCAGGAGTCGTGACGCTCGAGGGTGAGGCCGATCACCAGCCGGAGAAGGATGGTGCAGGTAATGTCCTGCGGCTGGTGAGTGGTGTAAAAAGGGTTGTCAATCGACTGACGGTCAAATCTGATCCTGGTGCGGCACCGCTGCGGATCAACGATGCCGAAGCCAGGGTCCTCGAGGCCGCACTGCGCAGGCATCTGCAGGAACAGGAGGCCACCCAGTCGGCGTCACTCGAATCTCCAGCCGTTCCGGGATCAGCCACGGGTGGCAATCCCGAGGCTGAACGGGAGGCGGAACGTCTGCGCCGTGAACTGGCTCTGCTCCGGCAGCGGGCCGACGACCTTGCCCGCCGCCAGGCAATCGAGGAGCGATTGCGACGTGAGGCCGAAGAGGATCTTCGTCGACGCGAGGAGGAGCGGCGGCAGGAGTCAGAGCGCTCCCGTCCGTCGGCTGTCGTGCGGCGTGAGCTGCCTTTTCTGCGGACTGGCAGCATTGCCTGGAGTGGGATTGTCGATGGGGTTGCCGATATTCTTCTCACCGGAAATACCGCCGAAATTCGCCATCTCAGCGGCAGCTATCCAACCGCAGTCCGTGCCTCATTCAGTGCGCCAATTCCCCGGTCAGATGTCCGTCTTTCACTCATCGCCGCCCAGCCGGGTGGCCAGTCCGGAGAAGAGATTCGTGTAACCCAGATCCCGTCGTCTGAGAATGGCTATGTGGCGATCGTGAGGCTCGATGATTCAAGAAAGAATGGCAGTCGACGTTATGAATTTACCCTACGCTGGGTGTTGGGAGATTGACGAGAAACAATGAAGTCCAAACGTCATAGTCTCAATCCAGCCGCGTCGAGAACTCCCCGCCTCGGCCTTCATACTGGGATAGCCGGTGGTCTCCATCGCTCCATCGAGCAGGCGAAGACCAAAGGGTGCCTGACCTGGCAGATCTTCTCGCGCAATCCACGGGGATGGTCGGCCCGACCGCTGGCTGACACTGAGATCGACCTCTTCAAGGAGCATCGTCTCGCGGCCGGTCTCGATCCCTGTGTCATCCACTCCTGTTACTTGATAAATATGGCAGCGACCGATGCGGAGATCCGGGCAAAGTCGATTGCTGCATTTCGTGACGAGGTCGAACGAAGTCTGGCGATCGGTGCCAATTACCTGGTAATACATCCCGGCAGTGCCCGTGGTGCATCTATTGCGGAGGCGATCGCCACGTGTGCCGGATCATTCCACGCGGCGACCGCCGGTCTGGAGAGGGCAATGCTGGATGGGGGACTGCGCATTCTGATCGAGAACACTGCCGGGCAGGGTGAACAGATTGGCCGGACTTTCGGTCAGGTCCGTCAGATCCTTGATCACTGCCCTGGTCTTCCGATGGGGATGTGCCTCGATACGGCGCACTCCTTTGCTGCAGGTTATGACTGGCGTGATCAGCTTGCTGCCGCTGAGTCCTTTGATGAACTTGACCAGACGGTTGGACTTGACAATGTCTACGTTGTCCATTTCAACGATTCGAAGGCGCCTTTTCAGTCACGCGTCGATCGTCACTGGCATATCGGCGCCGGTGAGATAGGTGCAACCGGATTGGCACGTGTCCTGAACCACCCGCGTCTGGCCGATCGCCCGTTCATTCTCGAGACTCCCCAGGATGAACCCGGCGACGATCTCCGAAATCTTACCGCCGCACTCGCGCTCGCCACGCGCTGAAAATTGCCGACCACTCATCGTCAGGTGATGAGTTGCCAAAACGTGGAGGCCATATGCCAATTCGCTCATTCATACCCCGGACCGCCTCTGGTCGATCCCGCTCGATATTGAGATTGAAGATCGGAGACAAGTTCGGGCAGCCTGGTCTGATCTCTCACGCGCTCCGTGATTCAATATCGACTGGTCGGCTCTCTCTGCTTGCGGTGCTGGTCATGGCTACCACCATCCTGAGCCTTGTCTGGTCGGGTGATGTTGCTGAAGGAGCTCTTCAGGTGACGACCACACCCGTCACAACGGTCTCCGCGGCCAGTTTTGAGACGACGCCTGTTGCGCCGGATTCGATTGTCGCCGCTTTCGGAGCAAGTCTGGCCAATCAGACGGTTGTAGCGAGCGATCTCGATACCGCCAAGGCTGGTATCCAGCTTCCGACCTCCCTCGGCGGTTCAACGGTCGAGGTGGGGGGCAAGCTTGCCGAGATCCTCTTTGTCTCGCCGGGCCAGATCAACTATATCGTTCCGGCGACCACCACGCCCGGTCTGGTTCCTGTGATCATCCGTGCGGCAAGCGGAACCGTCTCCAACGGGACGGTCAGTGTGGCCCGTGTCGCTCCGGGAGTATTTACGGCCAACTCGTCCGGGCGTGGTGCTGCCGCCGCCTTCATTATTCGGGTCAGGACAGATGGTACCCAGAGCTATGAGCCGGTCGCTGATTTCAATCAGCAGACCAGTCAGTTCATTACCCGACCGATCGACCTCGGCCCTGTCGGGGAGAGGGTATTTCTGGTCCTCTTTCTCTCTGGTCTGCGCGGGGCGACCGACACCAATGGCGATGGCAATCTCAATGAATCGGTCAGCCTTCTCGTGGGTGGATCTGTGCTGACCCCACTCTACGCCGGTCGGCAACCTGAATTTCTCGGTCTGGATCAGGTCAACGCTGAAATTCCCCGTGATCTTCTGGGCCGGGGGCTTGTCAACCTGACTGTGGCCGTCGCCAATGCTCAGAGCTCAAACCCGGTCGAGATCGAAGTGGGCGGGATCGTTACCAGCGCCGGAATCAGTGGCCCGATTGTAAGTGGTTTTGACGCTGCAACTACTCTTGCCGGGCAGCAGTTGCAGATCAATGGCAGCGGATTCTCCGCCAATCTCAGTGAAAATATTGTCCGCATTTCAGGGAAGGAGGCTGAAGTGGTCACAGCGACCGCCTCCCAGTTGAAAGTGGTCGTCCCGTATGGGGTCTCGAGCGGTGTCGTGCAGGTAAAGAATCAGTCTGGTGAGGGATCGAGCTCAACGGTACTCAATGTGCGAACCTCCATCAGCGGCATCGTCGAGGACACCTTGCGCAATCCGATCATCGGCCTGACCGTCCGCCTATCCGGGACGACGATCAAGGCGACGACCAGCGAGGATGGAACCTTTGTCCTTGCCGATGTGGTACCGGGTGTTCATCTCGTCGAGATCGATGGTGGATTGCTCAATGCCTCACCGCCATTTCCTCTCGTGACCCTCAAGACCATCGCCTATGGCAATCGTGACAACCCGTTTCAAAAGACAATTGCCATTCAGCAGGCGACGGGTTCAAGTGCGACCATCGGAACATCCGGTACCGTGGTTCCGGTGCCGGATAACATTGATCCCTTGCGCGAAAATTCACCTGAGCAGGCATCGACGATCATTCAGACGGACAATGTGCAGCTTCAAGTCCAGCCCGGGGCAAGTGCCACCTTCCCGAACGGACAGTATGGAGGGCGCATCTGGTTGACGAAACTTGAGGGGGCACGCACGTTTGTCTCGCTGCCTTACGGCTACTACAGTCCAACCATCGTTCAGATAACTCCATTCAATGTTCGAATCGAGCCGGGGGCCAAACTTACCTTTCCGAACACGGACGCTCTTGCTCCGGGAACGAAACTGACTCTCTTCCGTTTCAACGATACTGATGGGACGTTTCTTCCCGAATCGACTGAAGCAGTGGTTACCCCCGATGGGCGGTCGATCGAGACAGGGCTCAATGCCATCAAGATCACCAGTGCCTATTTCGTCGCCAACTTGAGACAGACTACGACAATAGTTGGTCGTGTCGTCGAGAGTGACGGAACCACCCCTGTCCGCGGTGCATTGGCAAACTTCCGCGGTCAGCAGTCGACGACCGATGGGACGGGCAGTTTTGCGATTCGTTCTGTGCCAGCCTGGTTGTCAGATAAAGTAAAGGTAGAGATCAGTCTGCAGCGCCCCGGAGGAAGGGTTGATCGAGCAACCAGCGCCGAAGGCACTGCCGTTCCGGGTGGAATCACTCTTGTTCCATTGACACGTCTGCCTGATCAGAAGACGAACCGTCCACCGGGCATTATTGCTTCAACACGACTCTCGATGGTCGAGAATTCGGTCGTCAATCATACGCTGATCGTCTCTGATCCTGATCAGAATCAGACAGTCAACCTGAGTATTCAGGGGCCACCATTCGCGACTCTTGTCAGACCATCCACCACAAACTCTAAAACATATGCCATCAGACTGGCTCCAGGTCTGATGGATGCTGGAACATACAGTATCGTTGTCAATGCCGTTGATAACCTTGGAGCAACCTCAAGTCTGACTATCAGCCTTCAGGTTCTCAACCTGAACCAGCTCCCGCAGGTTTTTAATCTCAATTTAAGTGGAACTGAGGATACGAACCTTTCGATCACGCTTGAAGCATTCGATATTGACCAGGGTGATCAGCTCAACTTTATTGTCGAGTCCTCGCCATCCAATGGGACGTTGAGCGGCAATGGTAATAACCTGATCTATAGTCCGAGGGCAAACTATTTTGGTTCAGATCTCTTCACTTATCGCGCTTCAGATGGTCAGGGGACGAGTGAACTGGCGACAGTGACCATCGTCATCGCTCCAGTCAATGATCCACCCGTTCTGATGCTCCCAGAAGAGGTGACTTTCCGTTATGGGACCTCATTTGTGATGGAGATACGGGCCACCGATGTCGAGCCCGATCAGACCTTGCGGATCACAACCGGCCAGCTTCCATCGGGAGTGTCTTTCAACCAGACGCAGCCTGGAGCAGGAGTTATCTCCTGGAAGCCGACGACGAGCCAGATTGGATCCCACACCATCACCTTTTCGGTAACGGACAATGGTCTGCCACCCGCAACGACGAGTGGGATTCTGCGGGTCAATATCCAGCTTTGAGACGATCAGAGCAGGTGTCCGACGTTGACCAGCTCGCGTTTCAGCTCGATGGCCCGCTGATGGCGCATGAAAGGATCCTTTTCGAGGGCACGCAGGATCTCAGACTCAAGACTGGCCTCGATGGCTGGGTTGAGTGAACGGAGTGGGGCTGGTTTTTCGGACAGGTGGCGGAGGAGAAGATCCTCGGTACGTTCCGAGATGAATGGTGGGTGACCGGTCAGCATCTCATACCCGATCACTCCTATGCTGTAGATGTCAGAGCGAACATCGCTCTCTTCACCACTGAACTGCTCCGGGCTGAGGTAGACTGGAGAAAGTGGCAGGAAACCCTGCTCCTGCAGTCGTCCCGTTGCTCCTGGTCGGTAGAGGCGGCCAAAGGCGATGCGGGTAAAGCTGAAACCGACCAGGCGGATGATCGGATCGGGCAGATCCGGCAGGTAACGAATGATAATGCTCTCCGGTTTCAGGTCACGATGGAGCAGCCCGGCGCGATGAACTGCGTCGAGGGCGTCGCAGAGATCGACCAGGATCAGGACTGCCTCCCTGATCGTCAGCCTTCCACGTCGCTGTAATACCTCCCGCAGAGTCGGTCCCTCGATGTAATCACTAACCAGATAGCCGCTTGCATCAGGTAACATGCCGCAATCGATAATGCTTGCGACATTGGGATGGTGAAAGTGACAGGCCATATTGGCCTCGCGTCGAAAGCGGTCGAGTGCGCGAGGGTCGGCGAGTGCGCTGGCCCTGATTATGCGGACGACGACCTGCTGCTGGTTGTCGTCAAACGCGAGAAAGCTATGTCCTGTCCCACCGTGGCTGAGCACATTGGTCAACTGATAACGGTAGTTGATGATGTTTGGAACTGTCTCAACAGGGCGCAGTTCAATCTGACAGTGAAGACAGATCGACCGGTTCGACGAGTAGCAACGCTGGCAGGATATGCATTCTCGAACAGTATTGTCTGAATCGTATGTTGTCATACGTTCTCTCCCGAGAGTCTTGTCAGAGACTCTGACCGAGTCATTTGACCGCTCTCTAAATTGTGTGTGTAACGCAATCAGTGACCTTGAGCCAATTTTCCAGAAAATTTCCCGGCACATTTTTCTTTGTCAGAGATATCAATGATCAAGCTGGGATGAGGGTATCACAAAGTACTGAAAGACAAGAAAGAAATAATGAAACCGGTCAGGGGAGTATTGAGGGTCAGGCGTGGAATCAATGGCATTCAAACATTTGCGACAGGTGGATGGAAGACCCGGATCTTCAGCCGGTCAGAGATCATCGACGGCGTGCGGTGCGGGCATTGCGGCGGAGTCCGGTTACCCGGGTTCTTTTGATCGCACTGCGACGAAAGCGTGTCGAGAACTCATCTGGAGAGATCTCGGCCAGCTCATCGAGACGAGGGCTCGTGATACCCGGCCGCGGCGTAAAGCCCTCTTCGTCGGTTGGCTTCGAGAACCTTGACCAGGGGCAGACATCCTGACAGATGTCGCATCCGAAGATCCAGTTCTGGAGATTGCTGGCGATTGGTTCAGGCAGAGTCTCTGCGCGAAGTTCGATCGTCCCATAGGAGATGCAGCGGGTCGCGTCGATCTGGTAGGGGGCGGTGAGTGCCCCGGTCGGGCAGGCATCGAGGCAAGCAGTACATTTGCCACAGTGATCCGGTTCGATCAAGCTGTCATACTCGAGGTCGATCGAGAGCAACAGCTCGCCAAGGAAGACCCACGAGCCGTACTGGCGGGTGATGACGTTGGTATGTTTGCCAAGCCAGCCGAGACCAGCGCGAACGGCCCAGGCCTTGTCCATGATTGGTGCCGAGTCGACACAGGCGCGGCCCTCTACCTGCGGATCGCGTTCCCTTATCCACGCCAGTAGTCGTTTCAGCTTGTCACGCAGAAGATCGTGGTAGTCGTCGCCCCAGGCATATCGTGAAATCTTTCCGATCTCGGGGTCGTCCGAGTGCTTGTCAGGGCGATAGTAGTTGAGGGCGACACAAACGATCGAGCGAGCGCCAGGCATCAGTTGACGGGGATCGGTTCGCATCTCCGCGTGGCGGCTGAGATAGTCCATCTCCCCGTGAAGGTTTCGCCCGAGCCATTGACGCAGACGCTCGCCCTCGGTGGTCAGAACCTCGGCTGGCACGATACCGACCGGGTCGAAGCCGAGAGACCGGGCCTGCTCCTTGATCTCACGCGAGCTGATCGAACTCATGGCCGGTAGACGATCTCCTCCAGAAAGAGGCCTGATGGCGGAGCCGTGACCCGCGCCGGGTCGAGCCGGCCGCCGGGTTTGCTTGCCAAGGGCTCTGTAAGCAGGGCAGTCAAGTCGTCGATCGAGGCATTTCCGCGCCCAATCTCGACCAGTGAACCGACGAGTCGCCGGACCATCTTCCAGAGAAAGTGGGAGGCACTGATCCGGAAGATCAGCAGATGCTCTTCGCGAGTCAGTTGTGTCTCCTCCACTTTGACCAGTGGTGACAAGTCGGCGCGACGCTGGTCGAACTCACTGAAGGCCGAGAAGTCGTGTAGTCCTGGCAGATGGGTTGCCGCCTCAGCCATTCTTGCCAGATCGAGCCGGTCCTTGATCCACCAGACGTACTTCTTGTCGAAGGCGGTGCGGCGCAGCGAGATCCGGTAGATGTAGCTGCGGAGCAGGGCATCGTGCCGGGCGTGGAAATTGGGTGCGGCATCGGCCGCCTCGAGCAGATTGATGTCGGCAGGCAGCCGGTCGTTGAGCCCGTGCACGATCTCGCGGGGACGAAGCCGTTCGATGCGCTGCCTCAAGGCAGGAGGTGAACTGCCCCAGCGTGGAAATTTGAGGTGGGCGACCTGGGCGAGAGCGTGGACGCCGGCATCGGTCCGGCCGGCTCCTCCAAGCTCGACCGGCCTCTCGAAGAACTCTTCAGCTGCCTGCTGGAGTGTCCCCGCGACGGTCCTGGCATTGGACTGAGCCTGCCACCCACTGTAGCGGGTGCCGTCATATTCAAGGGTCAATTTAAGAGTGCGCATATTGAATCAGGATCGGATTACCAGAAGAAACAGATGCCGGAAAAAACTTGTGGATGATCAGATGTCGATGCCCCCTACCTTCGGGCCCCCCTTCGGTTCGGGTCTGATCAGCGGAGCCTCCCGCCGCGCGCGCTCCGCGACGCGGGTCGGGGCAAAATATGACTGCCACTCCGCCGGAGCATCGATCGTCTCTCCACCGTGACGGGTCAGGCGTTTGCGGACCTGGCAGAGAACGGGTGTATTGATTGCCACACCGGAGACGATCACCTGCCCCTTGGTCAGCGCCGGCAGTTCGTCCAGCAGGCGCCTGCCCGCTCCCTCGACCGATGAGGCGATCGTCTGCTGATCGATCGGATTGACGATCCGCAGAATGAACTGCGTCATGCACTGCGAGAGAACGTCCTGATCGAGCTTGCCTGGTCGCTGGGTGATCAGACCGATTCCAACGCCAAACTTGCGCCCCTCGGCGAGAATCTGCTTGAGGATATCGGTTGAGACGACCTTCGCTCCGGCCGGAGCGTAGCGGTGCGACTCTTCGAGCAGGACGAAGACGGGATAGGGCAGATAGGAGTCGTCCCCGACCCCGGCGTTGCCGCGGACGGTTGCCACCCGGGCCTTGTTGGTTCGCCGCAGCAGTGCCCCGACGATCACCTGCTGTTCATGCTCGTCGATGTCGGAGAGCTGGAGGATCGTACACTGCCCGGGTCGGAAGAGATCCGCGAGATCGAGATTCTCATGATCAGAGAAGATCCGGCTCTGCTCAAAGCGCCGGCGGAGTCGCCACTCGAGGCCGTCGATTGTACTGACATTTCCGCCAGAACCCTTGCCGTCCTCATCACCATACTTCTGGGCGATCACTTCGTCGAGCAGATCCTGAAAACTCCAGAGTCCTCGCTCGCCACGACCACGGGTATTGATCAAAGCCCGGTAGGCCTGGCTCAGATAGGTGCGCATCTTCTCGGTCATCTCCGGCAGCAGATAGACGATGTCGGCCTCGGTCAGACTCGAGAAGCGAATCTTGATCCGTTCGGGTGTGTAGAGTCTGACCTCCGGGTGATAGTCGCCCTCCTGAAAGGCTGGATGCTGGTGGATCTCCTGCAGGGTTCCATACTCACCGTGGGGATCGATGATCAGCACGGCAGCGCGGTTGTGGGGCATGAGCAGCTCTTCGAGCAGTACTCCGGCAAGATAGCTCTTTCCCGAGCCGGTGCTGGCAAGCACGGCAAGGTGGGTCGAGACAACTTCGCGCACCGCAAGGACGATCGGTACCTCATCACTCTGGCGGGTCAGCAGCGATCCGATATGGGCTCCACCCGGTTCTCCCCGGCGCCGTGGTGAGAGCATCTCTGTCAGCATATCGTTTGAGGCCAGATAGATTTGTTGACCCGGCACGGCCGGGATTCGCGGGTTGATGAAATCCCCCATCTGTTCGCTGAAGTAACCGATCGTCTCGACGGTGATCTCATAGATCTCGGCATTGTCGATGCTCAGGCCAAGCAGGCTCGAGACCTCGGCCGGCGGAGTTTGCGGATCGGTCAGGAAACTGTCCGGAAGACCACGTACCAGGCGGCGCACGGTGATCGTCCCGACAATCCGCCAAGTCTGATCTGCTCCACCTGTCGCGTGGTAATAGACAAACTCTCCCACCCGCGTTCGGCGGTTGTCAGTCGTGATAAAAACATATTCGTGCGGATGATCTCCAGGCCCCTTGACAGTGCCGACAAGTATCTCTTCCATGCCTGCAATCATAGTGATTTATTGGCGAGAAGTCACGAAGATCGTCTTCTCTGACCGTCCCCGGGATGTCGGCTCCTCATTCTCAAGACTGAGTGTCAGGGGGGATCTGCATCACTGACTATTGACTATTATGGGACAAGTAAGGACGATGTTTTTCATACAAGGCCGGCATAATCATCTTGCCGGTGCTGCCGTTGGCAACAATGAAGACTTGAGAGGGGCGGTGATGCCCCGTGGAGGCGTGTCGATGAGAAGGTATCAAGTCGGCTCTGCGGTAATGCTTGTGTTGGTCCTCGTGGCCGCACTGTGGATGGGCGGTCTCATCCGTTTCGCCGCGGCCCAGGAGAAGGTCGATTTCGAGCGGGACATTCGTCCATTGCTTCTCACCCGCTGTTCAGGTTGTCACGGATCGGGACAGCAGAAGGGGGGATTGAGGCTCGATCGTCCGGAAAATGGTCCGCAAGGTGCACAAATTGCCGGGATGAACGGGCCGGTAATAATTCCCGGCAAGAGCCAGGGAAGCGAGTTGATACGCCGGGTGACAAGTCGGGACGCCGCCGAACAGATGCCTCCGACGGGGGAGCGGTTGACGCCCCGTGAAGTGGCTCTTCTGCGGGCGTGGATCGATTCCGGCGCCAGCTGGCCATCCGGAGAGAATGGCGCGTCGAACTCGACATCCGCCAGGCGTGCTGACAAGGCGACTTGGTGGTCGCTCCAACCACTGTCCAAAGTTGACCCACCCTTACCCGCAGGTATTCCAGCGGAGTGGACAAAGAGACCGATTGACCGGTTTATCTATGCCGGATTGGCGGCGAAGGGTCTCAAACCATCTCCACCTGCCGATCGGCGGACACTCATTCGCCGTCTCTACTATTCCCTGACCGGATTGCCGCCCAGCCCTGCGGAGGTCGCAGCTTTCATTGCTGACCCCGATCCGCGAGCCTGGGAGAGGCTGGTCGATCGAATGCTTGCCAGTCCGCACTATGGTGAGCAGTGGGGGCGCCACTGGCTCGATGTCGCCCGTTTTGGTGAAAGCAAGGGCTTTGAGCAGAACCATATCGTCAACAATCTCTGGGCCTTCCGGGACTATGTGATCCGTTCCTTTAATGAAGACAAGCCATAC
>CAIOZW010000162.1 GCA_903862855.1 uncultured Acidobacteriota bacterium | reverse complement strand
TCAAACGTCCTCTTCGGGAATCTTCAGCAGGTGACGGCCAAACAACTCGGCATCTCTCCCCTGCTGGCCGCGGCGGCCAACAGCTCCGGCGGGGTGATGGGAAAGATGATCGATGCCCAGTCGATCGTCGTCGCTGGCATGGCGACCCGCCAGCACGGCCAGGAGGGTGTGATCCTGCGCTACGTCTTCTTTCACAGCATTGCCCTTGCCGTTCTCGTCGGCATCTTTGTCATGATGCAGGCCTACTGGTTCCCAGGGATGGTTCCAGCCCCCTGATGAGCCCCCGTGATCAGCAAGATGACTACACACAAGAAAGAGAGCCGGAGCGCCCGGAGGCGCCCCGGCTCTCTTTGCCAGGTCTGTTGGTGATTCTTATCTGTCAGTTATTCATCACCGGCGTTCTGCGAGCCATCGACCGTATTGACATGCAGGACTCGCTTGTCACCGGCAAAGGTGATCGTCGTTAACACCCGCAGGTTGTCACGCTCGACATACCCAGCCGAGTTGTGCGGGTTCTTGCGCTCGGTCAACCTGACCTCGACTTTGGTCGTCGCCACCACCCGGCCATTACGCAGAATCGAGACCTCACTCGACTCTGAATCGAACTTCACATCGTAGGTGCCCTTGGCGATTAACGTCCCGTTGACCGTCACGTCGTTGAGAAAGGTGATCGTCTTTGAACGATCCTTTGCCTCAACCAAGGTTAAGCCAGCGATCACGAAAGCCATTGCCATGAGGGACATTAACATCTTTTTCATAGTCATATTCTCCTTCTCAGATAACCTTTCAATACGGTTGATCCATCTTCTTTCCACCACTTTCGGGTGGTCTATCTTACGCAAACAGGAGATTGCAAAGGGTGTGCCAAAGCAAAAACCCAATATAATGGCCTGTTTAGAGCCATTTCAGCCGTTTATGGTGTGGCAGCCGTGAACTCCGGCGTGGCAAGATGAGACAGTCGAATCAGCGGATGAGGTGAAGCGAGACGGACGAAGAAGCGATATCAGCGGATGAGGTGTCGTAAATCAGGAATCGATGTTGGGGAGAAGAGGACAGGGTAGACATAAGTTGGCTCCTCAGGTAGGACTCGAACCTACAACCCTTCGGTTAACAGCCGAATGCTCTGCCATTGAGCTACTGAGGAGCAAGAAACCCTATTCAATTTTTGGTGGACGTGAGGGGGATCGAACCCCTGACCTCCGCATTGCGAACGCGGCGCTCTCCCAGCTGAGCTACACGCCCAACGAACGAAAGTGGATATTACCTGCCGTGTCAAAATCTGTCAAGTATTTCCTGAGCCATTTCCTCCCAATGATTACTCATCACCAGGCGACTGGCGGGCCGGATCGACAAGAATGAGCGGAGGGTTGTTGACCGGGGTCTTGATGCCATTGGCCTGGAAGGCATTTTTGATGCGCCGCCGAAGTTCGCGGGAGAGATCGAACTGACGGGCCGGCGCCGTCTTGACAACGACGCGAATGGTGACGGTCGAGAGGGAGATCCGGTCGACCCCAAGCATAGCCGGCTCTTCGATCATCTCGTGGGGAAGTTCATGGCGGTAGGCTGCCGCTGTCTCAAGCGCGAGGCGCATGGCGCGGTCGATATCCTCAGTGTAATCGACTTCCAGATCGAGTACGACGCGCGACCAGTCCTTGGAGAGGTTGGAGACGGTCGTAATCGACCCGTTGGGAATGGTCGTCAGGGACCCATCGAGTCCACGGATACGTGTTGCCCGCAGAGAGACCCCTTCGACGGTTCCGGAGAACTCTCCTACCTTGACGACATCACCGACGCTGAACTGATCTTCGAGTAGAATCAGAAAACCTGAGAAGAGGTCACGGATGAGGCTCTGAGCGCCAAAGCCGACCGCGATACCAACGACTCCGGCACTGGCAAGAATCGGGGTGACGTTGACGTTGAGCTGCTGAAGCAGGGTCATGAGTCCAATGAAGAAGATGATCGCCTGGGTCACGCGGCTGAAGATCGAGGAGAGGGTCTGGAGCCGGCGCTGAGTGGCCGCCTCATCTGGTGCCGCTGTTCGTTTCATCAAGACAAATATCGTCCTGATCAGCGCGTCGGTAAAGCGCATGATGAAGATGGTCACGACGGCAACAATGAAGATATTGAATCCGCGATCGGACAACCAGTCAAAGAAATGGAGTGCCTGGCGGTGGAGACGGGTCCCGACTGTCTCCACTTGTGATCTTGTCCGCGGGAGAAAGGCGAGAACAAGTGACGAATAGAGGATCCAGACCGTTGTGCGCAATGCGTGGCCAAGCCATTCGAGCAGAAGAGACTTGAGTGAAGGAGTCGCGTCAAGACCGGGTGAAACCAGCCCGGCATAGCGGTGCACGAGTCGACGCTGCCCGGCCCCGATCAGCAGATGGAGGATGAGGCAGAGGATCGCGCCAAAGGCGAGAAGGACCGGTGTCGTGCTCGTTTCTGTAAACATGTGGGACAGTTTACAGGGTCATCTGCAGAGGTGGAAGAGCATCCAGCCATCGTCAGCGCACGGTTACCTGCTGACAGTGAAAGCATTTTGTCTGACAACCCTCGACCCATTGGGATTTTGGATCGTCAGGCTGCGAACGGTTGTCGCGGCGTTGGCCAGAATGAAGACCCGGAGCATGAGCTGCGTCGGAGAGGCCGAGGTGATCACGGGGACAACCCCGGTGCCGGAGAAGGAGACACTAACCCCGGAGGCAAATCCTTCACCATAGATGATGAGAGAGACGGTTGTCCCACGCTTCCCTGAGTTTGCAGTGAGGGAGCTGATGCTGACAGGTGGCGACTGGACGAGAACCGAGAAGGGGGTGGACAGGGAGCGTCCTCCTCGGCCATCATCCGCCTGAACGCGAAGGTCAGAGAAGGCCCCGGCGGTTGTTGGAGCAAGTCTGAGGACGGCCTTCCGCTGGAGGGGATCCTGATCGACGATGGTGGCAAACGAAGGAGAATTGATGAGCGTGAAGGTGACCCGGTCATCATCCTCATCTGTTGCCGAAAGAGGAACATCGATCCATTCTCCAGCAGTGAGAGTCCGGTCGCTGAGAGAGCTGGTGATGACCGGAGTCCGATTTGATGTCGGTGGTTGTATGTCGGAAATAACCCTTCGTATCCGCAAATTGCCAGAATCGCCTACAAACAGGTTCCTGCCACCAATGATATCGACAGACCGGGGTAGATTGAGTTTCGACTGGTCAGCCGATCCACCATCACCCAAGAAGCCGGCTGATCCATCGCCGGCAATGGTACTGATGAGACCGGCCGGAGTGACCTGTCTGAGACGATGATTGAACTGGTCAGCGATAAAGAGGTTGCCGGATGAATCGATGGCGACGTCTGCGGGCTGATTGAGCCGGGCGGCTGTTGCTGCACCGCCATCACCGCCATCACCAGCCTCGCCATTGCCAGCAACGGTGGTAATGAGGCGGGTGTCCCTGTCGACACGACGGATGCGATGATTGCGCAGATCGGCGATGAAGAGATTGCCAGCCGCATCGAAGGCGAGTCCAGCCGGACCATTGAGCGTCGCGGTAATCGCGAGAGCGTTATCTCCAGCATACCCACCGCCACCTGTACCAGCGTAGGTGGTGATGATGCCCGTTGTCGTGTTGATGACACGGACCCGGCTGTTGCCGGTATCGGCAATGTAGAGATTGTCATCACCATCAACCGCAAGGGAGGTCGGTCCATTGAGGCGGGCGGCCGTGGCGAGGCCGTTATCACCAATTGATCCACTGGTTCCGTTGCTTGTCCCGGCAAAGTGAAAGATGCGTCCATCTCTCGCGATGCGACGGACACGGTGGTAGAGCGTGTCCGCAACATAGATATTGCCCTTCGAGTCTGCAGCAATCCCGCCAGGCTGTCCAAATGTAGCAAAAGTGGCCAGCCCACCGTCACCCCCGTTCCCGGCGACACCGTTACCTGCAAAGATCGAGATGATACCGGTCGTGCTCTGGATTCGCCGGAAGTTACGGTTGAGGAGATCGGCGACAATCAGATTTCCATCGAGGTCCTGTCCGGTTGCAGTGATCTGCCTGAAGGTTGCCTCGCTGGCCAGTCCGCCATTGCCGGTCGCTCCACTGGCACCGGTTCCGGCATAGGTCGAGATGGTGAAAGCACCACCACCAGTTGATGGAGCGTTGACCGTAACGGTCAGCGTCGCGGTGGCTGAATTGCTCCGCGAATCGGCAGCCGTAAATCGGACCGTGGTCGTGCCAACTGGAAAGAACGAACCGGAAGCACGATCGGTAAGAACGGCCACCGTGCCGTCAACGAGATCGATTGCCGTCGGCATCTGGTAGGTGACGGTCGCCCCGTTGGCACTGGTCGCCGTGAGCACCATCGCGGCCGGCAGATTCTGGAAGACAGGTGGAGTAGTGTCAGAGACCAGAACGGCCCGCGGGGCAGAGGATGTGGCAGCCCCATTCACGTCGGTCACGGTCAGAACAAGGCTGTGCGTGCCAATCGACAATGTCACGTTGGCCTGGGCAGTTGTAGCGATTGGCTGGCCATTGTCGAACCAGACAAAACTGAGCTTATCTCCGTCCTGATCGGACCCCACGCCCGCCAGTTGAAGCGGCGCACCGGCGACCGAGAGCGCCTCCAATACTGACGGAATGTTTCCCGGATCGACCGTCGGAGGCCGGTTGGTGCCGACTGGCTCATTGACGGTAATCGTAAAGGGCGCAGAATTGACGATGCCGCCACGACCATCATCGAGGCGAATTCTCACTCCTGAAGTCACCCCGGCCTCGGCAGGTGCAAATCGAAGCGTTGCCCGCCGTTCGACTGGCTGCGCATCGACAATTGTTGCGTAGGATGGTGCATTGACCAGGCTGAAGGTCACGTTGTCTCCATCACTGTCCGTCGCGACCAGCGGAACGTTGCGAGTCTGCCCGGCAGTGATGGTCTGGGCTCCAACTTCGCTCACCAGTTGCGGAAGTTTATTGGACGGTAGAGGAGTATTCGGAGTCAGGGAACGAACCCTGATGTTGCCTGTATCGGCAACCTGGATACGCCCACCCGCCGTGATATCGATCGCACGCGGCTGATTGAGCTGTGCGAGTGTCGCCAGACCGCCATCACCGGCAAATCCAGCAACTCCGCTGCCGGCGATGGTGCTGATCAGGCCAGTCTGGCCGATCTGACTGACGAGGCGAATGCGATGATTCCCCTGATCGACGATCAGAATATTGCCAGCCATATCGACCGCAACATCGTTCGGGCTGTTGAGTTGGGCGTTACTGGCAAATCCCTGATCGCCAAAGTATCCGGCAATGCCCGAACCAGCGACGGTTGTAATGATCCGGGTTGTCCGGTCGACACGTCTGATGCGATGGTTGTTACGGTCAGCAATGAAGAGGTTCCCGTCGCGGTCGAAACTGATCCCTGCCACCCCATTGAAGACGGCGGCGCTTGCCGGACCGTCATCACCGGCAAACCCGCTGCCGCCAATGCCAGCATAGGTCGAAATCACACCACTGTTCGCGTTGACTACTCGAATCCGATTATTGCCTGAATCAGCAATATGAACATTACCCGAAGGATCGACGGCGAGAGCGGTTGGGGCATTGAGTCGCGCCGTGTTTGCCGAGCCATTATCGCCTGTCGATCCTGCAAGTCCATTGTTTGAGCCGGCAAAATGATAGATGCGACCATCACTCCCAATCCGCCTGACGCGATGGTAGAGGGTATCGGCCACATAGATATTTCCCTTCGCATCTGCTGCCACACCACCCGGCTGGCCAAAGGTCGCAAAGGCTGCCTGGCCACCATCTCCCCCGTTGCCACCGACTCCATTGCCGGCGAGGACGGTAATGACGCCGCTCGTTCGATCGATCCGTCTGAAATTTCGGCTGAGAAGATCGGCGATGATCAGATGGCCGTCGTTATCGTGACCAAGCGCGACGATCTGGCGAAAGGTCGCATCGGAGGCAGCCTGCCCATTCCCGGATGATCCACTGGTGCCACTGCCGGCGGTCGTGGCAATGGTGTAGTCTCCGGCTCCGCCACCCGGTGGAGTGACGGTGATCGTAAAGCTCGCGGTCGTTGCGTTACCTTGTGAATCGCGTGCAGTAAAGGTGACGGTCGTCGTTCCGATCGGGAATACTGAACCAGAGGGGCGGTCGGAGGTGACGGTAACATCCCCATCGACCAGGTCGACCCCTCTCGGCATCGTGTAACTGACCGAAATACCATTCAGGTCCTGTGCCTGGGATGTAATATTTGCCGGAAGTTCGATAATCGTTGGAGGCGTCGTATCGACTATGGAGACCGTCTGCGAAGCGCTGTTCGCACTCAGACCACGTGCATCTGTTACACGGAGAAAGATCGAGTGGGTACCCGGGGAGAGGGTTACCGTCGCCATTGCTGTTGCTGCAACCTGAAGCCCCCCGTCATACCACTGAAAGGTCACCTGATCCCCGTCGGGATCGCTTCCCGACCCTTTCAGCGCCACAGGTCTGCCTGCAGCCGAGATGGCCTCCTGCGGGCTGGATATCGGATCGACCGTGACAAGCGGCGAACGATTTACGTCGTTGACCGTCAATGCCAGACTTCCAACTGTACTCAGATCACCATCAGAGACGGAGACGGTCAGCGTATAACTTCCGGCATTCTCATAGCCAGGATTGACCGTCACAATTGCCGTACCGTTACCATTGTCGAGAAGTGAGACAAACCCCGGGGAGCCGGTCAGTGAAAAGGTGAGCTGATCCCCATTGGCGTCACTCGCACTGACGGTGAAGCTCTGCGGACTTCCTTCGCTGACCGTCTTATTGGTCAGCGGGTTCAACTGTGGAGCAACATTCACTTCCTGTGTGAGCAGCCGGATCCGGTTGTTGTTCGAATCGGTAAAGAGAACCTGACCGTCTTGACTGTCTGGCAAGACGAGAATGTTGGACGTGTACTGCACGTCATTGTAGGCCGTTCCGGGATTGACCAGGCTGATCTGGGCAGCTATTGCTCGCCCTCCGTCTCCTGAATATCCCGCACTTCCAGTCCCGGCCAATGTCGCCACCGTCCCGATCTGGTTCGACGATGCGACAACCCGCAGGATCCGGTGATTGCCATTGTTCATGACCAGGACATTTCCAGAGGAGTCGACGGCCAGGTCGCGCGGCCGTGAGATACCACTTGCCGCGTTGGCGATGACGGAGAAGGAGTTCCCCCCTGCCGTATCCTGCCTGAGAATGCGATCGTTACGCGTATCGGCAACATAGAGTCGATCTCCGGCAATCGCGATGCCGGTTGCGCTATTGGTCTTGAGGGGCTCGGTATCGGTTCCGCCAACCCCGCCACGCACACTGTTGATGATCCCCGTCTGCTGATTGACGACCCGGATCAACTGATGCCCCTGATCGGCAATGTAGAGATTACCGGCACTGTCGAGCGCGACATCACTGGGAAAGATGACTGCTTCTGACGCCGGACCGCCGTCGCCCGTCACATCAACCCCGGGAGAGTCGTTCCGCCCGACAACGTCCCTGATCTCTCCCGGCGGAACGACGATCGCCCGGCTACCTCCGCGCGGAAAGAGCGTCACAGGTGCGCGGCTCGTGTTCAGAAAGCGGATGTGCCCGCTCCGTCGCCCGAGCAGAGAGCCAGCAATGCGGATCAGTGCCCCGTACTGCGAATCGACGATGTAGAGTCCATTCGCGGTCGCCACCAGTCCTCCTGGTGCAATGAAGTTGGCGTTGACGATGCGGTTGTCCTGACGACCCGCCTCGACGCGGTAATTGAGTGTCGCGATATGGCCCGGCAGGATGGTCATCTCCCACGCCGTACCGGCAAAGAGTTTGACTGATGCCGTCCCACGATTGACGTAACGAAGAAGATTGACAGGTGTCGCACTGGTATCGGAAATGAAGAGGTTCCCGAGTGCATCAACCGCAACACCAGTCGGTCTCTGCAGCTCACTGAAGATGGCCGGGATATTATCATAAGGACGGAGTGCACCGCTTCCAGCTATCGTATCGATCCCACCTGCCCGGATCGTCACTCCAGTTATGGTCACTGAAGTACCGGTCAGATTGATGTAACGAACGCGTCGAAAATCGTCATCTGGAAGATAGATGCCATTCGCATCGACCGCCATGGCGATACCACGAAGCTGGGTACTGCCTGGAATATTCAGATTGGCACCGATCGCCAGCCCACCATCGCCACACCTGGGCGATGCCTCCTCTTCGCAACTGCGAAGTGAATTGTCCCCGGCAACGACCGTCTTCCCTCCCCCTGGGGTGATTCGGACGATCTGCTGGGTATTGCTGAGAGCAGCGTAGACCACACCTCCCGGACCAATCGCGACCCCAACAGGAAATTCGAGATTACTCGCAATGGTGGTGATGATCTGCCCGGAATCGACCATCCGAATCCGGCCGGGGTTGACTCTCGTATCACCGGCTTCGGCAATGTAAAGATTGTCATTCTGGTCGACCGTCACATTGAGCGGGTTGACCAGTCGTGCGCCATCAGCCAGACCGCCATCACCATTGCCGCTCGGTGGACTTCCCCCTCCGGCAAAGACAAGGTCAACGGGACTGTCACTTCGCCCATCGAGCTGATAGACCAGTCGGCCTCCACCACCCGGACTTGTTGCCGTATAGAAGAAGACCTGTCTCGAGTTGATGGCCAGCCCGCGGGCTTCTGGTCGAACGGTGCTGACGAGCGTCGCGACTCGACCTGGCAAAATGGTTCTCCGCAGCAGGATGAAGTTCTCGGCCCCGACATTGAGCACACGAATCGAACTCGTCAATGGTGTGAGAAGGTAGAGGGCCTCCCCGGATGGATCGATCGCCATCCCGCTGATCTGCCCGAGATCGACCTCCCTTGCTGGCACATTCTCATTCCCGGTCCCACCACCAGCGAGAAGATTCATCGTGTTTGGTTCAATGGTGACATTTGCAACGGTGACGGCAGCGGTGGTCGTATTGACAAAACGGACCAGTCCAATACCATCCCGCTCGTCGAGGACATAGTAGCCCCGCCCTTTCGGATCGAGAATTACCCCTGTCGGTTGGGTCATCGGTGCTGTCAGAACTGGCACACTGATCCCCAAACCACCTCCAGCGATCGTCGAGATTACCGTCCGGTTACCAGGCCCGGTCTGAAAAGACTCCATCCTGACGACTGACCCGGCGAGAGCCATCGCCCCCACCAGTCCAACGATAATCCCAAATAACCATCTGCCCGCTCCAACCGTTCTGTTCCTGAGACAACGATCGAAAGCGGCTACACTCTCTCTGGATAGTGATTTCCGAATAGGCATTATTGACTCATCGGAACCCTGGAGGTTCCGCCTCACATTGAGTGCTGAAGTTTGACAACTCTATCTTTTCCGGCAGATCCGAGCGCTCGGATAATTGGCTGTCTCCGGTCGATGACAGCTCGGATGTGTGTAGTTGTGGACAGGGATCAACGAGGGCCTCTCCAGACCAAGTCTTCAGTAATCATTAGAACCAATATGTCGATCTGGCAGCTTTAGGGTCGGGGGAGACACCCTGTCGGATAACTTAAAGAATGCCAGCTCACGGGGGTAGTGCGCCAATGGCATCCTGCCATTACCTGAGCATTCAACATTAATTTTAATGAGAAGTCAAGAAAGGTTTTTCTGACAAGGAGTGACTACTTGGCAGGGTGGAGGAGAAAGGTCTCATAGGAGATCCCGACGCTGATTCCTGTCCGGGCCGAATCACGGTTGAGGCCACGGATTCCGGCGACGTCCCAGGTCAGCCCTGCCGCCCTGATGCGGGCGCCGATCCGTGCCGCGCCATCCGATTCCGTTCCACGGGGAATATTGCGACGCGTGTTGGCACGGCCCTGCACTTCGCCGGCCAACGTCAATCGATCCGACCAGCGGTAGGTCGCGGCAAGTCCGTAGAGAATCATATCGTTCTGGGTGAACGGTTCGAGGGGTGCGGTGTAGATGCCGAGACCGACATTCCCATAGACCCTGAGGCGGCCAAAGGTCTTTCCGGCAATGATGGTCGAGAAGATGTTGATCTGGTTGACGCCGATTCCCCGTGATTGGTCGGAGTTGGGCATCTCGACCCCAAAGCGGGAACCGATTGCCGGCAGGCGCTTTGTCTCAGCCCGCATCTTGATCTTCGTCGCCATGTAGAAATCACCAACACCCCGCGTCGAATTGGTCCCCGGAGTGAGACGGAGCGGTATGGCGCTCTCACGGTACTGGCGATTGATGCTCAAAAAGTTATGAATGACGCCGCCGTACTCAACCTCGACGTTTGGTGCAAGACCCATGGTCAGCGAGACGACTCCAAGGCGACTCAGATCACCATTGAGACCCGAGAGCGGAAAATTGACATCCTGCTGCAGGTCAAGTCCAAGCTCAAACCTGATCGACCCCGGCGAGACGATCTCGATATCTTCCGTAATCAGCGGACGCTGCTGCGCCTCGGCAACCACCACGCCGGTGACGGCGAAGAGGACGAAGAGGAAAAGTCTCTTGAAGGGAAGAATATTGAGCAACATCTCGATCACCAGTCTCTCCAAATCAGTTCCAACGAGCCTGGAATATATATAATCCTGCGCCGCGTCGCAAGTATTGATACAGACACGGCGCAGAATGGCCTGCGTATGTTTACGCACCTCTGCAGAGTGGGTGGGGAGATGGTGGGTAATTTTGCTGATTCGCGTCTTGTTATTGGACAAAAATGGCCATTCTGAAGCCGACTTCTCTCACGAGTCGTGATTTTATTCTGGCACGTCTGTTGCGTTATCAGTTACCGAGTGGATCGAGATGCTCCGCCTGGACTGTCGTCACCTTGCCACGAGATTCACGTCGAAGGCGAACCGGATTCAGGACAATGCCTGAACCGCCCGGCTGATTGAATTGTTCATCGAATGGTTCAGACCTCTCCGGTTTTGTCGGCCTTCGCCATCGATGACCGCAATGTCGACTTCCGGCTCTCACGTTGCAATGTGGCGCGTGAGACCGCTGATCCACTCTGCCGACTGTTTTCTTCAAGCTAACCCCCTCAACTGATGGGAGGAATGGATTAACGGCTCCATTCCTCCCTTTTTTAGCGACTTCTCTCTTCGGCGACAACGGTTACGGCCAACCCGATTCCTGATCACCCCGGCGCTCTTCGACGCTCCACTTGCCATCCATGTAAGATTTTGCGGCTGTTGATCATTGCCCATCCGTTTATAGTATGATCCCGGAATCGGATCACTGACCTGCTAATAGAGCCTGGTCAATAATGTCTGGCAATACGAAGTTCCATACTTACGGGACGGGTATCCGGGTTGAGTGGCAAATCTATGCTGATCGTAAAAATCGTCTTCGACACCACGAGTGGGCGGCTACGTAGCGGATGGCGAGTCCTGATCTTCATTGGAGTGCTGATCTTGCCGCTGGCACTCTTCGCGAGGCCGAGAGATGAATCGAGCCAGGTTGCGGCACCGTTCGACGTCGGGCCGGGAATGGTCTTCAACTATCTGATGATGGTCATCTGGACCCTGCTGGCCTCGTGGGGATGCCTGAAATTTCTTGACCGTGAGGGGCTTGCTTCACTGGGGCTTTCGTTGAGGCCCGGCTGGTGGAGAAGAAGCTGG
>CAIOZW010000161.1 GCA_903862855.1 uncultured Acidobacteriota bacterium | reverse complement strand
GCAGGATCGAACAAACCGGAGTTTGACCGTCCTGAATCGATCCGGACATTGCGTGAGATTCCCCTGGATCAGATCGAGTGGACAGTCACCAACTCGCACCGGGCCGATATCCCACGCGACATGCTGGCTGATCGCTTCAAGAGGCCGCAGGCGTTGATCGTCCTGCCGTACGATGAACTGCCGATGAGCAAATGGAATGGCAATCCATATGTAATCGATGGCGGCAATGGTGGTCAGCGCGAGGATGATGGCGCCTACTTCCTCCTTCCCTACTGGATGGGGCGTTACCATAAACTGATAGGCGAATAGGTAACCGATGGAACAATCGACCAACACAGAGAGCCAGCTGCATCGTGAGCTCAGCCGGTGGGGAGCAACCGCATTTGTCATCACAAACATGGTCGGCACGGGAATCTTTACGGTGCCCGCCTTCGTCCGGGGAACAACCGGCAATGGTCTGATGGCCTTGCTGGTCTGGGCGCTCGGTGGTGGGCTGGCGCTCTGCGGAGCGCTCTGCTACGCCGAACTCTCGACACGGATACCTGAAGCCGGCGGTGAGTACCAGTATCTGAGTCGGGTCTTCAGTCCGATGTGGGGATTCGTCAGCGGCTGGATCTCTTTTCTGGCAGGATTTTCAGCGGCGATTGCCGCCGCGGCGCTTGGTGCAGCAGCCTATGCCTCTTCTCTCTTTGGGTGGTCGACCGACCGGGTCGTGATCCCAGGTCTAGGGATCACCCAAGGTGGACTGGTCGCCGCCGGCCTGATCCTGACGCTGGCGCTCGTCCATTGTCTCGGGGTCAAGCCTGGTGGAAGGGTCCAGTCGATTCTTGCCGCCACGGTTATCGGAGGAATTCTGCTGCTGATCATCGGAGGCTTTCTGTCCGGCAACGGGAACTGGCAGAGTGTAGTGGCGGTCGATGACCGGCAAGGCGTCTGGTGGATTGCGCTGATCCAGGTCAGTTTTGCCTACAATGGATGGAATGCGGCGGCCTACCTGGCAGGTGAAGTTCGCGATCCGCGTCGAACGCTTCCGTGGGCCTTGATTGGCAGGACCGTGACAGTTGGTCTACTCTATCTGGGGCTCAACCTGCTCTTCCTCTATGCCGTTCCGGCAGAGGCCTGGACGCCAACGATCGCCATTGGCAAATTGGCGGCGGAACGACTCTTTGGAGCGAAGGGGGCAATGGCCATCAGCGCTATCATCACCCTTACGATACTTGGATCAGTGAGTGCGATGACGGCAGCCGGGCCAAGAGTCTATTTTGCCATGTCACGAGACGGCCTGGCCCCGGCCTTCTTTGGGCGGATTGGCAAAGAGCACGGCGCTCCCACCCTCTCGATTCTTGTCCAGGCACTGGTCGCGATCATTCTCGTATTGACGGGAGAGTTTGAAACGCTGCTGATCTACATCGGTTCGGCCCTCTCACTGATTGCCGCCCTGACGGTAACGGCAGTCTGGTTTGTCAGACGTGACGGTTCAAATGACGACGTCTTTCTGACCCCTGGCTATCCAGTGACACCAGCCATCTTTCTCGGGCTGGAGCTGACGGCATTTCTGCTTGGACTGTGGGAAAGACCGCTTCCGACTGGAGCGGCACTGGTCACAATTCTGGCTGGGATAGGATTCTATTTTGCGACAACTGGAAAGAGATCAGGGATCCGATCCTGATTCATTGCACCTAATCAAACCATCCGTGAAGGAGTAAATATGTTCCTGTTTCATCTTGTCCTGGCGAGCCTGCTCTGGAGTAACGCCCTCGATCCGACGATTCCACAAAGAGGACGAAGAGATGCTGATGACTACATCAAGCTGCTCGAGACTGAACGGCGCATCGAGAGTCTCCAGGTCGACCGGGTCATCGATTCACTTGCGTTGAAGCTCGGTGCAAAAGTCGCGGATATCGGCTCTGGATCCGGCCTGTTTACCCGTCCACTCGCAAAGAAGATCGGCCCCTCCGGTCGAGTCTACGCAGTTGATATCGATCCCAAGCTTCTGGACCACGTGGCAAAGACATCGGCGGCGGCTGGATTAGCCAACGTCACGACCGTACTCGGCGAGTTTGCCGATCCGAAAATTCCGGAGAAGGTCGACCTGCTGACGATTATCGATACGCTTCACCACATTGAGCGACCGCAGGATTACGTGAAAGGGCTTCGCAAATACCTGCGCCGAAATGGGCGGATTGCCATCATCGACTTTACGAAGTGGCCGGCTGGTCATGAATCTCTGGTCTACCAGCTGGCAGATCTCGACAAATGGATGACCGAGGCTGGCTTCAAACGTGCGGGCCAGCTGGACTTCCTCGAAGGCAATTTTTTTGTCATTTACAAATAGTTACTGACACCGGCAGAGATATATTGAAAGGTCAGATTGATGAAGCAGAAGAGTATCAGGCTCTTGATTGCAGTCTCCCTCCTCACACTTATGGCCGTCAGTGTTCCAGCCCACCCGCTGGGACAACTGTCGGTCAATCACTATCTGCGATTGAAGATGGTCTCGAGCCCGGAGAGTGGAGTCGAGATAAGATATGTTGTCGATCTGGCCGAACTGCCAACCTTTCGTGAGACGCAGCTTGCAGACATTGATGCCAGCGGTGAAGTGACCGCCGGTGAGATGTCCACCTATCTCGAGACCGTGACCGCCCAATACCTGCAGGGCCTGGTGCTGACCGTCGATGGTCGCCCGGTAGCAATGCGGCTGACTGGACGTCACGGAGAAGTACTGCCAGGGCAGACAGGATCGGCCGCCTTGGGGCTGGCGACGATGCGGCTGGTCTTCGATCTTCAGGCCCCGATTGGATGGGGCGATTCACCACATCTGATAAGAATTGAGAATGACAACTCGAGTGACAAGCCAGGCTGGCGGGAGATGGTTGTTACAACCGGTGAAGGACTGACGGCGTATGACAGTACAGTCGCCGGCAACGGAGTAACTGATGAGCTGCGAGCCTATCCGGAGAGCATGCTCACCAGTCCACTCGACGAGCGGCAGGGGGAGTGGAAGGTCACTGGTGGGCCTATTCCGGTTGGTGCACGCCCGCTCACTCTCCGTGATGGCCAGCCGGCAACACAATCCTTCGATCAACTTTCAGCCCTTATTACGGTCCCCTATCTCACGCCGCTGGTGATCATCACCGGCTTGCTGATCGCCTTTGGACTTGGAGCCGTGCATGCCCTCTCACCCGGCCACGGCAAGGCCCTCGTTGGCGCATATCTTGTCGGGGCCCGAGGAACAGCGAGGCACGCCTTGCTGCTTGGTTTAACCGTGACGGTGGCCCACACGCTCACCGTCTATCTGGGCGGTCTCGCCTTTCTCCTTGCCTCGAAGTACATCCTCCCTGAACGGCTCTACCCGATACTCAGCTTCATCTCTGGAGCAATGATCATGGTGATTGGAGGAGGGCTTCTGCTGCGCCGACTCGACTGGAGTCGAGCTCTTATCAGCCACCAGATGCAGCACCTTCTCCACGATCATGGCGACCATGACCACCACGCTGCTGATCACCGAGGCCCGACCGGAGACGAACAACTCTCCACATCAGGCCTGCTCAGACTGGGGATTTCGGGTGGCATCATTCCCTGCCCCTCGGCCTGGATACTGATGCTGGGAGCGATCTCGCTCAATCGAACCGCCTATGGGCTGGTGCTGATCCTCGCCTTCAGTCTTGGCCTTGCGGCCGTCCTGACCGTAGTCGGAATTCTCTTTGTTCAGGGAGGCCGCTTTCTCGAACGAATCCCCATGTCGGGGGGGGTATTGCGGATTTTGCCGGTATTGAGCGCCGTGGCCATCACCCTCATCGGTGGCGGAATGGTCTGGCAAGCCCTGCGTGACGCAGGGCTCGATCCAGGATATCTCTTGACCGTTGAGATCGAGGAGCAGCGATCAGCTTCGGCCTTTGCCATTCTCGGACTTGGCCTGGTGATAGGACTTCGCCACGCTCTCGACACCGATCATCTGGCGGCAGTCTCGGCAATTGTCAGTGAGCGGAGGAGCATCTTCAGTTCGCTTCTCATTGGCGGATTATGGGGGCTGGGTCATACACTCTCGCTCTTTGTTGTCGGTGTCGGAGTGATCATGCTCAACCTGCAGATCCAGCGTTACGAAAAGGCCCTTGAGTTTGGTGTTGCACTGATGCTGATCGGGCTCGGCATTAACGTCCTCTACCAGCTCCGGTATGTAGCGCCAGTCCATCTCCATTCACATCGGCATGGCGAGCAGGTCCATTCTCATCCACATCAACACGCAGATGGAGCGCAATCCGGAAGCAGTCGGCTGAGCTTCCGGCCACTTCTGATCGGCATGGTGCATGGACTTGCCGGCAGCGCCGGACTGATGCTTGGCGTGCTGGCAACGATCAGCTCCGCCCCGCTGGCCTTCGCCTATATTCTGATCTTTGGTCTCGGCTCAATCGGAGGGATGATGGTCATGAGCGTTATCCTCGGCCTTCCGGCACACTTCACGGCTGCATCGTTCACTCGAACCAATCTTGCCGTTCGCGCAGCCTCCGGACTCTTCAGTCTTGGATTTGGAGCGTGGCTGGTCTATGAGATCGGTTTTGTTGAGGGGCTTCTGCGTTGATCCTCTCTGCCTGCTGATCAGTTCTAAAAAGCCAGGACGTCGTAATATCTTCGAAGACTGTTGACAAGAGGCTATGTTTGCTTTAGATTGACGATTGTCAAAAACTTGATGTACCGCGTGGCGATTTAAGCGACTTGCTCCACGTAAAAAACTGCTAAAGAGCTGAAGCCTCTTAACGTACCCGCATAGCAGTTTCAGGCAAGTTCGTCACATTCCCACGTTAAATCTCTAACCCAACAGGAGAGAAACATGGCTGACGAGCAGAACCCTACCTATCATTTCAACACACTGGCCGTGCACGCAGGACAGGTCGTCGATCCGGTGACGAACTCACGCGCCGTCCCGATCTATCAGACCACCTCATACAATTTCAATGACGCAGATCACGCGGCGCGACTCTTCGGCCTGCAGGAGTTCGGCAATATCTATACCCGACTCATGAACCCGACCAACGATGTGCTCGAAAAGCGCGTCGCGGCGCTTGAGGGTGGCATGGCCGCGCTGGTGGTCTCCTCGGGTCAAGCGGCTGAAACACTGGCCATTACGAATATTGCCAATGCCGGCGATGAGATCGTCTCGACGACCTCGCTCTACGGTGGGACATACAACCTCTTCCATTACACACTACCGAAGCTCGGCATTACCGTCAAATTTGTTGACGCAGAGGATGAGGCTGGACTCAAGGCAGCGATTACCGATAGGACAAGGGCCATCTATACGGAAACGGTTGGAAATCCCAAACTGGACATTGTCGACATCGAAAAGCTGGCCAGTATTGCGCACGCGCACGGACTCCCGTTGATGATCGACAACACCACTCCCTCCCCGGCACTCTGTCGCCCAATCGATCACGGGGCTGACATTGTCATTCAGTCGTTGACCAAGTTCATTGCCGGTCATGGCACCTCGATCGGGGGCGCGATCATCGATGCCGGCCGATTTGACTGGAAAGCCTCGGGACGCTTTGCCGATTTCACCACCCCAGACCCTTCATATCACGGACTCGTCCACGCTGACGCCTTTGGGCCGCTCGCCTTCATTCTCAAGGCACGTGTTCAGGGGATCCGCGACACTGGAGCCTGCCTCTCGCCATTCAATGCTTTCCTGATCCTGCAGGGCGCGGAGACGCTCCATCTGCGAATGGAACGTCACTCCCAGAATGCGCTGGCCGTTGCCAGAGCACTGCAGAACAATCCGCTGGTCGAGTCGGTCAATTACCCGGGGCTCGAGTCGAGCCCATACCACGCTCGCACTGGCAAGTATATGCCCAATGGCGCCGGAGCGCTGGTCACATTCAATATTAAAGGCGGACTCTCGGCTGGCAAGAAGTTTATCAACTCGGTCAAGCTCTTCAGCCTGCTTGCCAATATTGGGGACGCAAAGTCACTGGTCATTCATCCAGCCTCAACAACCCACTCGCAGTTGACCGAGGCGGAGCAGGCCACAACCGGAGTCACTCCGGGGCTGATCAGACTCTCAGTTGGCATTGAGGATATTCGCGATATTCTCGCGGACCTTGAACAGGCGATCAAGGCTTCGCAATCCTGATCGATTGTAGAATCATCGGCCACAGGCCGGCGGATGGAATCTGCATCCGCCGGCCAGGAGTTTCAATTATGCCGACCAATATAATCGCTCCGACAGTTGAAGCCGACTTCACCTTCGCTGAGGAGACGCCGTTTCAGCTGGTCAATGGGGAGAGTCTGAGTTCCGTCCGTCTCCACTATGCCATCTATGGTCAACTGAACGGGAGCAGAGACAATGCCATCCTTGTCTGTCATGCACTTTCAGGTTCAGCCAGGGCTGGTGACTGGTGGCCGCAGCTCTTTGGGAACGGTGGAGTCTTCGATCTCAACCGGGATTGTGTAATCTGTGTCAATGTGATCGGATCCTGCTATGGATCGACCGGGCCGAACGATATCAACCCGGCCACGGGGCGCAAATATGGCAGCCAATTTCCGCTGGTGACAATCAGAGATTGGGTTGTCGCCCAGTCGAAACTGCTCGATCACCTTGGGATCAAACGTCTACGATCGGTCATTGGCGGCTCAATTGGCGGAATGCAGGCAATTCAATGGGCTATCGACTTTCCCGAAAGGGTTGGAAGCTGTGTAGCCATTGGCTCAGCCCCTCTCTCAGCGATGGGGCTTGCCTTCAACCATCTTCAGCGCCAGGCGATCATCAATGACGAGAAGTGGTGCGGTGGTGACTATGATACTGATGATCCGCCGGCCAGAGGCCTCGCACTCGCGCGAGGCATGGCCATGACCACCTACAAATCGGCGGATCTCTTCACCGAACGCTACGGCCGCAATCTCAATCGGAATGGCGAGGATCCGCTACGCTCACTGACCGACCGCTATGATATCTCTGGATACCTCGACTATCAGGGTGAAGTCTTCAATCAGCGGTTTGATGCCAACTCATACCTTATCATTACCCGGGCGATGGACAATTTCCATCCCGGCTTCGGCTACAATTCAGAGATCGAGGCTCTCCATCGTATCCAGGCCAACGTCCTGCTGGTTGGTATCTCAAGCGACTGGCTCTTTCCTGCTGAGGACGTTCGACTCCTCGCAACCAAGATGAGTGAAGCCGGTGTCAACGTCGACTACTATGAATTGAAGTCAAACCATGGCCACGACTCCTTCCTGGCCGAACCGGAGATGCTTGCTCCATTGCTGGAGGAGGCGGTGCATAATGATGCACCATCCTTTCGCGGATCGTTCTGTAAGTCGTTCGGCTGGCTGGACACCACCTCGATCAGGTCTTTGAAAGATTTCCACTGAAAGTAATCAAGCAGTCAAAAGGTGATGCTGTAACTCAATCCGGGCTGACTTGAGAAGGCAAGAACAAACGACAGGACGTGTCGGCCAGATGTGAAGTTGACGATTGGATGGACCCTCACACCGTCGAAACTGATAGTTGAGGAGAGGCTTCGGGTCAGACGTAGGTTGATTCCGGCAAGTGGTAACCATCTTCTTTCAAAGGTGCTGAAAGCAATGCCGGCGTAGGGAGCGAGGGGTATACCGGTTCCACCTTTGAGATCCTTGCTCAGCGTGGCATAGAACGACTGCCCGGTGGGGGTACCAATACGATCGGAACTGGTCCCGACGATCAAGGCTGGGCGTTTTTTGGTCTCCGACAAGACCAGCCAGTTGAAGAGAGGACTGACCCTGCCAGCTGGATCATCTGCCCGTGGATTGACCTCGATCCCAGCCGTCAAACGAGGATGAAGACGATAAGTCAATGTCGTGCGCAGACTGGCACGGCGGATTACGCCGGGGATGAAACGTACTCCGTAAGTCCACTTCTCGCTGGCAGAATTAACAGCCCCGCTCACGGCGCGGCCTTCACCGGGTCAGAGGGGTCAACTGGGTACACTTGAGGTCTCGGAGGCCGATTCCCTTTTAAGGCCCTGAGCGGTCTCTCTTCGCGCCTCACTCTCTGATCTGGCAATCAGTCTGTCGAGGAGTCGCCTGATCTCAGCCTCTCTGATAACGCCGTGATATATGGCAATTATCTTTCCATCAGGGCCGATGACCGCAGTCCCCGGCAGCGCAGGTCCAAGGCCGAAGCGAGCCATGTCACCGGTTGTTGTCCCCAGCCAGATGGGAAAGTTGATCTTTACTCTGGTGATAAAGTCTCGGACATCCTTCTGTCCAGCCAATGAATCAGCCGATGCCCCGACAACCTGAACCCCAAGTGCCGCATATCGATTCTGGATCGAGACGAGATCAGGCATCTCCCTGACACAGGGTCCACACCAGGTCGCCCAGAAGTTCAGAATGACGATACGCCCACGGAGAGAGGCCAGTCGCTGTTCTACCCCGAAGAGATCTTTCAAGGTCAGGTCGACCTCCGTCCCGACAACATTGGGCTGGGGGGCGATCTCCTGCGGAGTCGCCAGAACTCGAAGCGCGTCGACCCTGATGAGACGCCTCTCCTTGTTTTTCCGCAAGACGCCGGTAATCTCAACACGACTCCCGATCAACTCCAGCCAGTTACGGGAGCTATTCTTATATCTCCCCTCCTCAAGCTGATAGAAGGCGGTCTCACCAGCCTTCGAAGTGATCGCGAGAAGAGTTGGGTCACCATTTCCAATACACTCTGCGGCCTTCGACAGATCAGATGGAGTACCAAATAGTGTTGTACGACGATCAGCCCTGTTCCAGCACTCTTCACAGCAGACGACCTGCCCCTCAAACTTGAGCGCTGTCTGCGCCGGAACAGGTGGTGTAAGGATCAGAAACAGCAACAGAAGGATGAACCAGAATCTCATACACAAATCTCTCACTCACTGTAATTAAGAGTTGGCTGATGATGACCGAGCCGATTAACCGCGCCACTTCCTGGATCAAGCGAACTCGCCTGACTTCAAGCATTGCATTTTACCAGTATCACGAGTCGAGCTGCCAATCGCTGCCGGAGGGTCTTTACCTTCGTTTTCAATCTTCACTTGTTCGCCTCATCAGGGTAGACTGACCGCGTCCAGTATTTACAATCTACTCTCCGGTCGGGATTGGATCGTCAGAGATCAGTATGAAAGCATGCCGGTATGCAAATATGGAGATTCCTGAGATGTACAGATCATTGAATCTGCGGATTTTGCTCCTCTGGATCGTTGGAGTGTTACTTCAGACGCCAGTGGCAATCAAAGTGGCGGCGCAAACGCCAGGCAGTGTGGTCCCAAATCAGAATGGCCAGCAAAATCAACCACGTCCACTCAACCCACCTGGGCCACCGCTCCCACCTGGGCCCAACCCGAACTCCCAGTACCGCCTGGGTCCAGACTCGATGGCTCAGGAGGGGGTTCCAAAGGGCGAGATCCGTGGACCATTCATTCTCCCAAGCCAGGCCTATCCTGGAACTCAGCATACCTATTGGGTCTATGTTCCGGCACAATACGATCCGTCGGAGGCGACTGCGCTGATGGTTTTTCAGGATGGTCAGGCCTTCAAGGATGAGAATGGCGACATGCGGGCCCAGCACGTGATGGACAATCTGATCTATCGGCGGGAGATCCCGGTCATGCTCAGCGTCTTTATCAATCCGGGACGGACTCCGGAGCAGCCAGAGCCAAATCTGCAAAACTGGGGAGATCGCACCACCAATCGCCCAACCGAATACAACTCTCTGGATGACCGTTATGCACGAGTCATCACCGAAGAACTTTTGCCAGTGCTTTTGAAAGATTACAACATCTCGAAGGATCCCGAGATGAGGGGAATCGGGGGATCGAGTTCCGGCGCCATTGCGGCCTTTACCGTCGCCTGGCATCGACCCGACCAATTCAGAAAAGTGTTGAGCAATGTCGGGAGCTTTGTCAACATTCGGGGTGGTCACGCCTATCCCGACATTATTCTGGGCAGTCCACGCAAGCCGCTCCGTGTCTATCTCTGTGATGGTCGCAACGATAACCGCGGATTTCGTAACGGAGTCTATGATGAGAAATGGGACTGGTTTCTGCAGAACGTCAGAATGATGAAAGCCCTGACACAGAAAGGTTACGACCTCAACTACACGTGGGGAATGAATCTACATGGCCAGAAGTTTGGGGGTGCGATTCTTCCTGATATGATGCGCTGGCTATGGCGCGATGGTCCTGTCTCAACAGATCCGAACGATATGGTTGAGCGTGCTTTCCGGGAGAGCCGCCGCAAGCCCTAAGGTTCTCGGACCCGTAATTGCTGTATCATCGCCGCCCTTCTCCAATATGACAATATGGTGAGGGGAGGAATGGGTGAGGATTATACTTCATGAAAAAGCGCCTGCTTTACCCTCTTCTACTGCTACTGACCGTCACCGCAAGTGCGCAGAGTGATCGTCCAAACATCGTCATCATCCTCGCCGATGATCTTGGATATGGGGATCTTACCAGTTTCAATGGTGCCTCAAAGATACCAACTCCACACTTGGACCGGCTCGCCCGTGAGGGGATACGCCTCACTGACGCCCATTCACCTTCATCGGTCTGTACCCCGACGCGTTACGGCATACTGACCGGACGCTATCCCTGGCGTTCAGCATTGAAGTCCGGAGTCCTGCCGCCATATGGAGCGCCACTGATCGAAGCCGATCGGTTGACCCTGCCGGAGATGCTGCGGCAAAAAGGCTATAGCACCGCGGCAATCGGCAAGTGGCATCTTGGCTGGGATTGGCCAGGAGAATCTGGGATGAAGCCGGGGGTAACGCCTGATGGTCTGAGCAATGTCGACTATACTCGACCACTGGCCAATGGCCCGATCACCAGAGGGTTTGACTACTTCTTTGGAGTCGATCTGCCGAACTTCCCGCCCTATGTCTTCATCGAGAATGACCGGACCCTTGGTGTCCCGACAGAGACCATTCCAACTGGCAATCCCGACATCAACCGTAAGGGCCCCATGATGAAGGACTGGGATCCGGAGAAGATTCTGCCCCGGATAACTGAGCGCGCAGTCAGCCATATTGGATCGCGGGTTGGTAAAGGAGAGCCATTCTTTCTCTACTTTCCACTGACATCCCCGCACTATCCCGTTGTGCCAACAGCAGAGTTCAAGGGGAAGAGTGGCGCGGGTGATTATGGAGATTTCGTCATGCAGACCGATGCCTCGGTTGGGGCAATCCTCGAGGCACTACGCAGGGGTGGATTTGAGAAAAATACGCTGGTAATTTTTACCAGTGACAATGGCCCCGAGGTCGCAAGTGAAGTAGCGATTGGAGCCTACGCAAGGATTGAGCGGTATGGCCATGCAAGCATGGAGAGATGGCGAGGTGTGAAACGTGACAGCCGAGAGGGTGGCCATCGGGTTCCGTTTATCGCCCGCTGGCCGGGCCGGATACGCGCCGGCAATGTGTCAGGAGAACTTTTCGGGCAGGTCGATCTGATGGCCACCATAGCCCGGATCGTCGGCTATCGACTCCCAACTGGCGCAGGACCAGACAGCGTCGATCAACTGACCTTGCTTCGTGGAAACAGATCAAAGAGAGCAGCTCGCAATGAACTTGTCTACCATCAGTCAAACGGCCATCTTGCCCTTCGCCAGGGTGACTGGGTTCTTATCGATTCCAGTACTTGCGGGGATGGAAACAAGGAACCAGAGGCATTCAGACAGGCAAGGAAGCTCGAGCCTTGTGCGGCCGATGGTGCACTCTATAATCTGCGGCAGGATCCAGAACAGTCGAAGAATCTCTATGGCGTAAATCCGGAACGGGTGAGAGCAATGAAAGAGAGGCTCAACCAATTGCGACTAAAGTAGGGGAGATCATTATGGGCTACAGGAAGAGAGAAGCGGCTCCATTTATAATCATTGTCATCGTCCTTTTTATCCTGATCCGCCTCGAGATGACAGTAACGAGCAAAAGTGGTGGGATACTCCGGAGCATCGAGATTGAGACGATCCACCGTGGCCGTGACGGTGGCCTAACCTGGTTTCTGCCTCGAATCTGCATGGTGCCACGCGCGAACGGCGGATCGACAGCCCTGATGACCCTCCAGACAATTGCCGGATCAGACTATTATGGGCCAGTCCACTGGCGCGAATCGCAGGATCTTGGCCGAACCTGGACTCCCCCGCTTCCCGTACCGGGCCTGGGTCGTCGCCCTTTTACAGCAGAGATAGAAGAGGCAGTCAGCGATATCATGCCGCTCTATCACCCGAAGACCGGATCAGTATTGGCGATCGGTGAGATCATCTATTACCGCGACGGTCGTTACTTTCCGGAGCAGCCACCCCGTTTCCCGGTCTATATCGTCCGTGATGCAAAGGGCTCGTGGTCGGAACGAAAGCGACTGGACTGGGATGATCCACGCGCAAACGCCATCTACGCCATCGGCTCATCGCAATCGGTTATCCTGGATAGTGGTGATGTCCTGATCCCGGTCTCTTTCAGATCGCGGGATCGTGATGACTTTGGGGTGACCTCTCTGCTCTGTTCATTCGATGGCAGGGAGCTGAAGGTGAAGAGGGTCGGGACAACGCTTCAGAATCGCGTAAAGAGAGGGCTTCTAGAACCGCAGCTGACCGTCTATGGAAACCGCTATCTGATGACGATCCGCGCAGAGGATGGATTCGGCTATGTCAGTACCTCGGATAATGGCCTCGACTGGTCTCCGGCTCGTCAATGGTCCTGGGATGATGGTCAGCCGCTTGCGATGTCGACAACGCAGCAGCACTGGCTGACCCACTCAGCCGGCCTCTTCCTGAGCTATACGAGAAAAGGAGTTGAGAATGCCAATGTCATGCGCTGGCGAGCGCCGCTCTATCTCGCCGAGGTCGATCCAGTCACACTTCGTCTGGTGAGAAAGACAGAGCGGGTCGTCTTTCCTTTGATTGGCGATGGAATAAACGACCCAACCCACGTCGCCCACTACGGTAACTTTCACGTCAACAACGTCAACGAGAGAGAGTCCTGGATCAGTGCCGGAGAAGTAATTCCGGCCAATTTCCGCGGCGACCTTCTGCTGGCGCGAATCCGTTGGAGCAGGCCGAACCGGCTGCGCCAGTTCTGATAATCGCTATGGCTTGACGCGTCCCTTGAGAGTCGGCTGTCTTAGCGGACTGAAACTAACATTGAGCGCCGCGTCGAAGTCGACCTCGTCCCCGGTAAATTTCAGGGTCAGATCAAGAATGAAAGGCTCTTCAACAAAGCAGACACGAGCCTGGTACGTGTCGGGTGCTGTCCAGGCTCCGCTCGAGGCGACCGGCTGCTTTGGAAACTCGCCCCAGACGAGCTCGCCACGACTCCAGCCCTCCGCTCCGATCAAAATGCGCTTTTCAGCGCCTCCCTGCTTGATTGTCAGCACTGTCTCATCGCCGACCTGATCGAGACGAAGCGACTCGAACTTCTGAAAGCTGGTGGAGATATCATACTGCCGACCAAGAAGATCCGACCTCCCTGGTGCCCGGGCACCCGTTGGTTTTTTAACGCGGAGTGAGGCGAGTCGTTGTGTCAGCAGTTCGTGGTTCTTCCGATCAGCCGGGAGAGCTTTAGCCTGAAAAGTCGGTAGCAGCTTCTCCCAGACCAGATCTAGAACGGCCTGCATATTACGAACTCCACTGGTGATGATAAGGACAGCATCGTGTTCAGGCATGACGACACAATACTGGCCAAAGGCACCATCGCCACGGTAGAAGCCGTTTCGCGTTCGCCAGAACTGGTAGCCATATCCCTGCTCCCAGTCACTGGCCGGGTTGCTGCCGTTCGATACCTGGCGTGACGTCGCCGTCGCAACCCAGGATTCTGGAACGAGCTGCTTGCCCTGCCATTTCCCACGCTGAAGATAGAGCTGACCAAAGCGGCCAATCTCACGGGTGCGCAGCTTTAGGCCCCAGCCACCGCTCGATACACCCTGTGGACTTGTCCCCCAGACAGGATCATTGATTCCCAGTGGGGTGAAGAGTCGTGGTCGAAGGTACTCGATGAGTGGCTGTCCAGTCTTCTTCTGGATGATCGCCGAGAGCATATGGCTGGATGGTGTGTTGTAAAGAAAAAAGGTTCCCGGCTTGTGCTCAAATGGATGAGCGAGGAAATTCTTTGTCCAATGGTCACCAGCCCGGTTGCTCGCCTCAGAGTGCTGGCCAGTCGACATCGAGAGGAGATCACGGATTCGAAGCGCCCTGAGATTTACTCCAGGTGAAGAGGGGGCATCCTCTGGAAAGAGCGGGAGAACAAGATCGTCGATGCTCAACTTCCCTTCCGCAACTGCCAGCCCAATTGCTGTGCTAGTGAAGCTCTTGGTCAGCGAGTAGAGTGCGTGCCTCGTCTCGGCATCGTAAGGACTCCAGTACCCTTCCGCCACTATATGTCCGTGTCGAATAATCATTACGCTGTGCATAGCGTCGATCTGCTGATCAGCCGCATCGATAAATGTCTGCAATGAGGCTGATGAGATACCCTGTCCTTCGGGCGTGCTGCGGGGCAGACCGGCTGATGAAGTCTGAGCGTTGGTCGAAAGATTCAAAGACAACAGGGCGACCAGCAGAAATAGCTGGGCGAACCTGTTGAGGCTGGCGCTTTTCTGTCCTGCCAGTCCGGTAGCACTTAGGTTGATCATTGGTCTCCTCCATTATCGATCAGATCTGATGGGTCTTGGGTGAGTGACAATTAGAAACCGGAAGATCATTTTGAACAAGTCTCAAGCGAAGAAATCGGCTACTAATAACCTTTGCAATGTCTCAAGGGAGACTGGACAGGCGGTGCACAATTGCTCGTCTGGCGTAACACCAGGAACCGATCCTAAAGATGATCCTCGCGCACCTACGGTGATTTCGTATTTACATACAGTGGCGTATTGTGAGATCTCTCTGACCGGAGTGTTCTTGGTGGCCTCACGCAAAGGAGCAAAGTCGCGAAGAAAGATTATAAAGTTCCGTAGCAAGGTAATTGCACTTCGCGGCCACTCTGTCTCAAATTCGGGACGGTTCGCCCCCCCCAACTCGGCCCCGGATTCCGGTGCAGAATCGACACTACAGGCTCAATCGACCTCTGCCCCAGTTAAATGTTTACAAGTGTATACGCCACTTTTGCCATGGTTCATCCCAGCCCCAATTTGCCTGGCTCCAGCTCAAGCTCTTGACGTGAGCCGACCTGTAAAGCTAATATGCTTTTTCGTTTTGTGGCGGGTATAGCTCAGCTGGTTAGAGCGCCAGATTGTGGCTCTGGAGGCCGTGGGTTCGAACCCCACTACCCGCCCCTGAAAATTTCTCCCATTCCTTGCATCCTGATCGAACTATCTCACCCGGCCACCAAGTGCCACCCGGCTTAACCACCTGCTCTGACTTTCAGGTTCACATTGATCATGAATACTGACGAAAAACGTAAGAAACGTTTCTCCCCCTCGGCGGCCTGGCATGAGTCTCAGGAGCTGCTCGCCGCGCATCGCTGGAGATTGGCGTTGGGGGCGGGACTAATGCTGATCAACCGATTGGTCGGACTTGTTCTTCCGGCCTCGACGAAGTATCTGATCGACGAGGTGATCGGCAAGCAGCGAGCAGAGTATCTCATCCCGATTGCCATTGCCGCCGGCGCTGCGACTCTCATGCAGGCACTGACCTCCTTTACTCTCTCGCAGATTCTTGGAGTAGCGGCACAACGGGCAATTACGGACATTCGCAAGCGTGTTCAGGCCCATATCGAACGACTACCGATCCGCTACTTTGACACAACCCAGTCCGGAAAACTGATCTCGCGCATCATGAACGATGCCGAAGGGGTAAGAAACCTCGTCGGCACCGGACTGGTCCAACTGACAGGCAGCCTGATCACCGCCTTCATCGCCCTTGGAGTACTCTTCTACCTGAGCTGGCGACTGACCCTCATGACGATCATCGTCCTGCTGACTTTCGGTGGGGTTCTCGCGTACGCTTTCAGTCGGCTTCGACCAATATTCCGGCAACGTAACGAGATCCAGAGTGAAATTACCGGCCGTCTTGGCGAGTCACTGGGGGGAATCAGAATCGTCAAGGCCTACACTGCCGAGAAACGTGAAGAACTGGTCTTTGCACGGGGTGCCCATCGACTCTTCCGTAATATTCGTCAGACAATGACAGGCGTTTCGGCGATTACGGCCTTCTCATCAGTCATCGTTGGGGCAATTGGCGTCGTCATGATCCTTCTCGGTGGTCGGGCTGTTCTGACTGGTGAGATGACTCTTGGTGATCTATTCATGTACATCTTCTTCACCGGGCTGATGGCCATGCCGGTGATCGAGATTGCGGCGATCGGGACACAGATCACTGAAGCATTTGCCGGACTCGATCGTATCAGGGAGATTCTGGACATGCCAACCGAGGATGAAGAGGATGCCGGAAGAGAGCCACTGAGTGCACTGCAGGGTGAGGTCGAGTTCGATCGGGTATCATTTGAATACAATCAGGGCGAGCTGGTACTGAAGGAGATCTCCTTTCACGCTCCAGCAGGATCGACCACTGCACTGGTCGGATCGAGTGGATCAGGCAAGAGCACTCTCATCAGCCTGGTCATGAACTTCAATCACCCGCAAGCCGGGATGATTCGGATCGATGGTCGCGACATCGAGAGAATACGACTCCGCGACTACCGCTCAAGACTGGGTGTAGTCCTGCAGGACAACTTTCTCTTTGATGGAACAGTCGCTGAAAATATCGGATTCTCGCGACCGACCGCCAGTCGAGCAGAGATCGAGGCGGCGGCCCGACTTGCTCATTGTGAAGAGTTTATTGACGGATTTGAGAAGAAGTACGACACTATTGTCGGCGAGCGGGGGGTACGCCTCTCCGGGGGGCAAAGACAGCGCATCGCGATTGCCAGAGCGCTGCTCGCCAACCCGCGCATTCTTATCCTTGACGAGGCAACTTCGAGTCTCGACAGCGAGAGTGAAGCAAAGATTCAGCAAGGGCTTCGCGAGTTGCGCCGTGGAAGGACGACATTTGTCATCGCCCATCGACTCTCGACCATCCGCAGTGCCGATCAGATACTTGTTCTCGAAGAGGGTCGGATCGTTGAGCGAGGTAACCACGATCAGCTGCTCCAGCTTGGAGGTCGCTATCGTGAGCTGTATGACAAGCAGTATAACTTTGAACGAGATCAGTTTATCAATCCTGGTGAAGACTTCACCCCTGACCTGCCAAGGATCGAACCGGAGTCAAAGCCTCGTCCTGGCAGTGGTGGTGGGATGGGCTCACTCTGAAGGGTGGGCCATATTGAGCACCTGTGCTTTGCCTTATCGCTATCCTTTCAAGGAGTTGAATGATGTCCAATGATCAGAATCTGTCCAACCATGTCCGTTACCATACACCATTCCACAAGGTAGGATTTCCGCTCATCACCATCTACCTTGTCTGGTCGATCTGGTTACTGCTTCGCCATCCAGCGATTGAGAATGTCATGAACCTTGTGCTGATCGCGGCCCTGGTCGTCACCTTCACATTGACCCGCACATATTCACTGAAGGTTCAGGACCGCCTGATCAGACTTGAAGAACAGCTCCGTTTTCAGCGTGTGCTACCGGCCGAGTTGGCGTCCCGCGCGGCAACGATTCCGGTTCCCTTTCTGGTTGCCTTGCGATTTGCCCCTGACGAAGAGCTGGCTGAGCTGGTGACGCAGACTCTCGAGCAAAAATTCAGCAAACCGATCGAAGTCAAGAAGGCCATCCGCAACTGGCGAGCCGACTACTGGCGGGTTTAGGAATGTTCAAAGACAAACGTTACATCCCGATCTTCGTTGTTGTCTTCGTTGACCTGCTGGGATTCAGCATCATCCTTCCGCTGCTTCCTTACTACGCCCGACAGTTCGAAGCAACCCCGGTCGAGGTTGGAGTATTGATATCATCGTACTCCATCTGTCAGTTTTTTGCCTCACCGATTCTGGGCGACCTGAGCGATCGGTATGGTCGAAGAGCAGTCCTCATCTACAGTCAGATTGGCTCAATTATTGGATTCCTGCTTATGGGGATGGCACTTCACCTGCCCCATCCACTCTACTGGCTCTTTCTCGCACGTATCATCGACGGACTCTCCGGCGGTAACCTCACCGTTGCCCAGGCATACATCAGCGACATTACCAAGCCAGAGGAGCGGTCAAAGTATTACGGGATGGTCATCGGTGTCTCGTTCGGTCTTGGGTTTCTGATTGGTCCAATGCTGGGCGGCTTTCTCTCACGTTTTGGATACGACATACCAGCCTACACAGCGGCGCTCTTCTCACTTTCAAGCATGATGGCAACGATCTTTCTGTTGCCCGAGTCACTCGCCAGACAGCCACGCGCCAGTTCGGGACTGATCGCCTATTACACAAGGGCAATCGAGTATCTGCAAATCGTTGAGTTGCGGCAGCTGCTGCTGATCTTCTTGTTGATGTCACTGCCATTCTCCCTTTACGTCACCATGTATGCACTATTCACCGATCTTCAACTCGGGCTCAGTGCAGAACAGGCTGGGTACTTTCTCGGTTTTGCAGGGTTTCTGGGAATCATCTGGCAGGGTGGCGTAATCGGACCACTGGTGAAAAGAATTGGAGATCATCGCGCACTTGTGCTCGGACTATTCTTCAGTGCGCTTGGAATGTTCATGCTCTCGTTGGTTGACGTCTGGTGGAAACTGACCGGTGTAGCGATCGTCTTCTCTTTTGGTCACGGCATAACCCGACCTCCATTGACCAGTATCCTGATGATGAAAGCTCCGGCTGATCGGCGCGGTGGCGTACTTGGGGCAACGACGTCGATCGAAAGCCTGAGTCGGATCATTGCTCCGATCATGGGCGGGTATATCATCCAGTTGAGTCCACCGGCCATTGGCTGGATTGGTGGAATCTTCTACTCAATGGCCGTCCTGATTGGCGTGCGACTTTACCGCGAGCACCATCAGTCATTCGATCACTCAGTCTGAGTATCACCCGTAAAAACAATCTGTCAGGAGGGTTTCTGAAATATGTGGAGCGTAAGACTTTCGAGAACCATCTTCGTGATTCTGGCACTGCTGATCGTCACAGTAGAGGGATTGGCGGACAGGGCGACTGAACGATCTCGAGCCGAGATCGTTCGCGATACCTATGGAGTGCCGCACATATTTGCAAGAACTATCGAAGATGCCGCATTTGCAATTGGTTATGCCCAGGCAGAGGACCGGCTCGAAGAGTTACTGCGGAACTACCGTAAAGCTGAAGGAACGATGTCCGAGGTCTTTGGACCTGAATGGTACCGGCACGACTATCGGCAGCGGATGTGGCGCCACGCGGAGATATCACGTGATCAGTACGGGACAATCTCTCCAGTTATGCGAAGAGCGATCGAGGCCTATCAGGAAGGCATCAAACGCTACATGACCGAGCACCCGGAGAAAGTTCCGGCCTGGGCACCAACGCTCCATCCGGCGCAAGTCGTAGCTCTGGGACGATACATAATCTGGGGGTGGCCTGAGGGTGAAGCAGGTGGAGACCTACGTCGTGGCGGAATCAATCCTGACCCGGTCAACTATCGTGGCTCCAACCAGATGCTCCTCGCCCCGATGAAGACTGCCATGAAAGCGCCGATTGCGGTGATCGATCCACATCTCGGGTGGTACGGTGAGTTTCGTTTCTATGAAGTTCGCATCTACGCTGGTGACTTCAATGTCTCGGGAGTCAGCATCCTCGGCATTCCTTTTCCATCACTTGGTCATAGCCGGTGGGCGTCGATTGCCATGACGACCGGTGGACCGGACACTTCTGATGTTTACGAGGAAGAGATTGACCCGGCCAATCCACGCCGCTACCGATTCAAGGGTGAATGGCGGGAGATGACGATCAGGCGTGAAAAGATTCTGGTCATGCGCAACAATCGGGCTACGCCGACCGAGGTTGAGCTGGAGTATACTCATCACGGCCCGGTGGTCGCCCGACGCAATGGCAAAGCCTACACCATGGCCATTCCATACGCCAACGAGGTCAGGCTGATCGACCAGGTCTATCAGATGTTCACCTCCCGCAATCTCAAAGAGATGAAGCAGGCCCTCGGCAGCCTGCAGCTGATGTCACAGAACATCATGATCGGAACTGTTGCGGGAGACATCTACTATCTTCGAAATGGTCGGGTTCCGATTCGCCCCAGCGGATGTGATACGACACGTCCAATGTCTGGAACCGGCGCGGGTGGTGGTTGTGAATGGCAGGGGTTGCACAAGATGGAGGAGCTTGTGCAGATTACCAATCCACCGCAAGGGTACATGCAGAACAACAACTGCTCCCCGGCCTTTATGATGAAGGAGAGCCCACTGCGCGCCGAGAAGTTTCGCGAACATCCCTACCTCTACAACGACGGCAACACCCCACCCCATCAGAGAGCGGCGATGACCCTTGATCAACTTCATCTGGCAAGCGACGTGACGATCGAGCAGGCTATCGATCTGGCCTACAGCACACAAGTCTGGAAGGCCGAGGACTGGCAGATGAGAATCGGGCGAGCCTGGAAGAATGCACCATCCAGCAGGCAACGCTCAAACCCTGATTCAGCCGCCATCTTTGAGGAGATAAGCCGATGGAATCGGCGCAGTGATCCGGACTCGATCGGGGCATTGTCGTATTATGCCTTCAAATCCTCATTGGAGCCGTCCTCCCTGCGTCAGTCTGTCGAGGTACCGGAGAGTCTGACCGATGCTCAGATCCTGAATGGGCTCGATGGAGCGGCACTCTGGCTGCGCACACGCTACAACTCGATCACGGTTCCATTCGGGCGGCTCTTTCGCGTCGGCCGTGAGGGGGGCGCAACCTATCCAGTCGGCGGGGGAACAATTACCAGTGCCGGTATGGCCACTCCGCGTGCCATCTCTTTTGCCGAACGTGGTACGGAGATGGTCGGTCTCGGGGGGCAGACCTCGACCCAGGTCGTGGTTCTCTCGAAGATCCCGGAATCTTACACCATCATCCCTCTCGGTATGAGCGATGATCGATCATCCAAACACTGGGATGATCAGGCGGCGACCCTCTTCAGTCGTTCATATATGAAACCGACCTGGTTTATGAGACGTGAACAGTTGATGAAACATGTCAGCCGTCGGCACGTTCTTTCGAAGTAGACCAGCAGCGGAGAGCGTGACGATAAAGAGAAAATCATTTTATCGTCACGCTCACCTTGTTGGCCGACTGTCCATCAACGATCAGTTCGATTTCAACTCCTCCACGCCCGATCAACTGTCGATCCAACCGAATATTGCACTGGTCGAGTCCAATATAATGTTGAAGCCCACCTGCAAATAGCACCTCTGCCGGCAATCCTCCGACGCGCACACTGACACCACCGAGAGAAGACCGGGATCGAAATCCGGTTCCGTAGAGGACGAGAAAGAGCTGGTCAGTCTGACTGCCGAGATCGATCGATTGGGTGACAATAGATCCGGCCGGGTCATAACGCCAGACCTGTTCGTAGGTAACCTGCCCACCTGCGCTATTGCGCATGATATAGGCCGCAACAAGTCCTCGTCCTGATCCGTCCAGGGTAAAAATTCCGGGTGATATACGCGAGATCATTATCGAGCCGGTCGAGAGGAGCCCATTTCCGTTCGCCACGGTCACCAAGGCCCTCCCGGTTGCGACAGTCGACGGGAGGTGATAGTTGACCTGCGATGGAGAGACAAAGAAGATTGGAGCAGAATGCTCGACTCCGGCTGCATCCCTGATCCTGACCGTCGTGCCAGCCAGACTGAGCGGAAGAGGAAGGGTCGACGCCGCAACGGAAGAGGTCGACAGTTCTGTACCAAAAGCCGCGACAATCGAGTCGGGTGCCAATGAGTCTGCCCGGTAGCTGCTGGCATTGGTATTGACCAGACCCGACTCGACCTGCAGACTGATCGAACCAAGTCGGATGGTCAATCCGACTGACTGATGTATCAGATTTATCGTATAAGCCCCCCGGGCCAGCTTACCAATCGGAGTAGTCATGACAAACGGAGTGATTGACTGCAGACAGACGACTGATTCCCCCTGAGCTGTTGCCAGCGTGATGATATTCCCGTCTCTGGTTATGACCGGTCTTGAGGGAACACACCCGTCATTCCAGACACCACGGGCCTCAACCACCACCTCATCAAGTGAGGTTGTTGGAGTCGGAGCAATGGTAATAGTAACTGGCTGAAGAACCAGCACCGATCCATCGATAAAGACCGTCGTGAGCGAAACAGCCGTCGCATCAACGACCTCTCTTGTCACTGGAAGATCACCAAAGGTGATCTGTGCCGATCCAGCCATCGCCCCCTGGGCGATGTCGAAGTTGATTGTCAGCAGCTGCTGAACTCCGACAGCCAGTCTTTGACCAGCAGGCATCGCAAGAATGACGCCCATTCTTCCATCACGACCATTGGTGATATTGGCGTTGAGTGTCGCTCCAGCCGCTCCCGATCCTATCGTCAACCTTGGATTGGTGAGGACTTGAGGATCATAATTGAGGCTGAAGCCGGCAGCATTCTCGTTACCTATCGCCACCATTTCAACTCTCACGAGAACTGATTGTCCGGGAACGCCCATCCCCCCGGCGATGCGGATCTCGCGACGTTGCGCTGCTCCATCAACTGAGAAAAGTATCAAAAATATTGTTACAGTAATGCCAGGGATGATCCATCTTTGCATTAATCTACCTCCTTAATACAGTTAGCGAATCGTGAAAATAACTGGCAGGGATAAACTTGTCTCGACAAATTGGGAGAAATTCAAGAAGAGATTTGACGTAGGTATTGTCTTTCGATCGCATCTATTTTAGCGACTCTTCGACCGTGGCGCTCCTCACCCGGTGGGGTAGCAAGCCAGACTCCGACAATCTCGAGGATAGCATGGATTGGCTGCATTCTGGCACCGAGAGTCAAAATATTTGCGTAGTTGTGTTCGCGGCTGTTCCGGGCGGTAGAGGCGTCATAGCAGAGGGCGGCCCGAACGCCAGGTACCTTGTTGGCCGCCATGCAGGAGCCGATGCCGGCGCCATCAACCAGAATGCCAAGATCACAGATGCCATCAGCCACCGCTCTGGCCACCGCATGAGCAATATCAGGATAATCTACCGGTTCGGGGGAATTGGTACCGAAGTCACGAACCTGCAACCCGAGACCGATGAGCAGTTCGATGATCTGTGGCTTGATCTCAAATCCCCCGTGGTCAACTCCAATGGCAATAACCCGGCGAACGTTCGAGGCCGACCGGGAGGGCTGATAGCGAATGTTGATCTTTCGCGACACGATCTGATCAGACGCGAGAGGCGTTATGAGAACGCCCTCACGGAGAAGCAATCGACCACCGTCCGGGACCTTCCGCACCTCGGCCTCGGTTATCACGTCTCGAACGGTCTCATCAACGAGATCACCCTCGTGCGGTTGAAGACTCCCATCTTCCAGAGAGCCAATCGTGTCACGAAGTAGACCGCGCACCAGCCCCTTCACGCCATCTCTGCTCTTTCCATCAGTCTCGTTCATAATCAGTCAGCCAGGCAATTCAAGCGACAATTGAAGACGGTCAAGCAAGGAAAATGCTATTCAGTCAAAAACGATTTGATGCCCCGGACCGCCTGTGCAATCCGCTGCTCATTCTCGACGAGGGCGAAGCGAACATAGCCTTCACCCCGCTCACCAAAACCATTGCCGGGTGAAGCTGCAACGCCAGCCTTGGCAATCATCTGCTTGGCAAATTCAAGTGACCCAAGGTGGGCAAAGGCTGGTGGCAGTTTAGCCCATACAAACATTGTTCCTTTTGGAGTTGGAACGTCCCAGCCGGCGGAGGCAAGCCCCTTGATCAGAACATCCCGGCGGCGACGATAGACCTCGGCGATCTCCGGCACGTATTCATCACAATCCCGCAGGGCAATGATACTGGCAATCTGGATCGGCTGGAAGATACCATAGTCGAGATAGCTCTTGAGCCTCGTCAAAGCCGCGACAACCTGCGGGTTGCCAGCGCAGAACCCGACCCTCCACCCGGCCATCGAATAGCTCTTCGACATCGAGAACATCTCGACAGCGACATCCTTTGCGCCGGGCACCTGGAGAATGCTCGGAGCCTCCGCACCATCAAAGACGAGATCTGCATATGCCAGATCGTGGATGATCAGATAACCACGCTCACGCGCAATGGCAACCGCCTCGTGGAAAAAGTCGAGATTGACGGTCACGGTTGTCGGGTTATGGGGAAATGAGAGAATCAGCAGTCGCGGATGCTGCCCCTTGGGATACTCAAGCCGCCGTAATGACTCCATCATCTGGTCGGCTCCCTGATCGATCGGGAGCTTGATCAGTTCACATCCAGCGATGGTCGCGGCAAATGAATGGATCGGGTAGCTCGGATCAGGGACAATCACCTTGGTTCCTGGCTCAACCAGAGCCATCACCAGATGCGAGAATCCTTCTTTCGCCCCCATGGTCGCAATTGCTTCGGTCTCCGGGTCGATTTCTACTCCATAGCGTCGCTCGTACCAGCGCGCAATCTCCAGTCGCAGATTGGGGATTCCACGTGAAGCAGAATAGCGATGATTGCGGGAATTGCGTGCCGCCTCGACCATCTTGTCGACAATCGGATCCGGTGTGGGAAGATCTGGATTGCCCATCCCCAGGTCAATAATATCTTCACCCCGCCGGCGGGCCTCCATTTTATATTGGGTGATGACTGCAAATACGTATGGTGGTAACTTTTCAATTAATGGGAATCGGTAGTCCATAGCTTATCTAGTTGCGTAAAATTGACTCTCCTGCCTGGTCACCATATAGTGCCCTTGATTGTCAGGATGAAGGTGGAAGAGAGTCTCAGTGAGTCACAGAGACTCCACCATTCGATTATGAATCGATCGTCATACGGTGATCGACCCGGAGAAAAGAAATGTCAAATTTGTCTCATGTTAACTCGGAATTTGGAAATCCAAATCTCGATATACTGCTCTCATCAGAAGAGATAGCCAGACGAGTACGGGAGATTGGCGAGCAGATCACTCTCGATTACCAGGGCAAGCGGCCGAACCTTATCTGCGTTCTGAAGGGGGCAGCAACCTTTCTGAGCGATCTGATGAGGACAATCGACCTCAGTATCAGTGTTGACTATATCGCGGTCTCCAGTTACGGAAAAGGGACATCGACGACCGGAGAGGTCAAAATACTGAAAGATCTCGATGGCCCACTCGAGGGGCGTGACATCATCCTGGTCGAGGACATTCTCGACACCGGACTGACACTCAGCTATCTTCTCAACACCTTTCGTACCCGAGGCGCAAACTCGATCAGAATTGCGACCCTGCTCAACAAACCAGAACGGCGAAGGGTTGATGTCGAAGCCGATTATATTGGATTCGACGTCCCTGATCTCTTTGTCGTCGGGTATGGGCTCGATTATGACGAGCGTTACCGGAATCTGCCATTTATCGGCATTCTGAAGACGACAACCTGAGCAATGCGACTCGAGTCATTGAGACTGACGTCCTTTGGACGGCTTGACCTCGAATGTAATCAGCCCGCTGACCTGTACCGGTCGTCCATTCAGTCGCGCTGGTTCAAACTTCCAGCCACGTGCAGCGAGGATTGCTGAAGGACCAAACTCCGGTCTTCCATCAACCTGACTTGCAAAGGCAACATCGCCAGTGATCGAGACGAGAACCTCGATCTTGACCGTATTCGTTTGAGGTACCTGGGTAGTGGAGGGTTCAGCAGCAGGCGTCTCGCCTCCCTTCTGCGCCTCGATCTTTGGAGCCTTGACCGGTGGAAATACTGGTAAGAGCCGCTTGGTCGGATATCCACCTTCGATCAGCTTCATCATTGGATCCTTGAGTTGGGCCTCCTCTTCGGGGGCAAGGGCAAACTCAGTGAGTCGAATGGTCGGCTGACTGAAGTCAGCGACATCAGTCTTCCGGCCGGCGATGATCGACTGGGCAGACAGGTCG
>CAIOZW010000160.1 GCA_903862855.1 uncultured Acidobacteriota bacterium | reverse complement strand
TGGTTCCGATCAAACGTCACCAGAGCGGGCAACACCAGAGCCGATTGATGAGACGATGGTACAGAGTTGGCTTGCCAGTTCGCGCAGGCCGGTGACGGCCCATAAAGGGGCGGTTGGAGATGTCCTGCTCGTTGCAGGAATGACCGGAAGAACCGGAGCGGCAGCACTTGCCGCCGGGGCAATTCTGCGCGCAGGGGCTGGACTGGTGACCGTGGCGACGCCTTCATCGGCATTGCCGCTGCTCGTATCCCAGGTCGACAATGAGGTCATGACCGTGCCCTTGCCAGAGAATGCGGTGGGTGGACTCGCTCTGGAGAGCCTTCCCGTACTCGGCAATCTTGTGAAATCGCGTAACATTCTGGCGATCGGGCCGGGACTCGAATCAACGGCGATGGAGACTCGTCAGTTGCTCCGGCACCTCATTGAGGGGCGGATCTGTCCGGTTGTGATAGATGCGGATGGGTTGAATGCACTTGCTCCGTGGCCAGTGGAACTGCAAGGATCAGCACGCCAGCCGATTGTGATCACCCCCCATCCCGGCGAGATGGCACGATTGATGGGAACTTCAATTCAGTCGATTCAACGCGACCGAATTGGCTGCGCGAGTGAACTCGCACAGCGCAACGGACTGATCGTCGTTCTCAAAGGAGCAGGAACGATCATTGCTGCACCGTCAGGTGAGGTATTCATCAATCCAACAGGAAATGAGGGGATGGCGACAGCCGGATCTGGTGATGTCCTGATGGGGTTGATCGCTGGTTTGCTCGCTCAGCGGCCGATCAGTCCGATCGAGGCGGTTCTGGCTGGAGTCTGGTTGCACGGGCGGGCGGGAGATCTTGCTGCTTCGCGATACGGAAAGCGTTCCCTGATCGCCTCACATATCATTGAACATCTTGCTGAGTCGATCTGCCTGACTGGCGGCCGGGGTGAGGGGCGGGACTGAGGTTTACGGAGTTTATGACTTTTACTGGCGATTACAGGACCGCTTCAGCCGAGGAGACCTTTGATCTTGGAGTCCGTATCGGTGAGTCGCTCACGACGACGACCATCATTCTGCTCGAAGGTGACCTGGGAGCCGGGAAGACCGTGATGGCAAAAGGTCTTGCTGCCGGGATCGGTATCGATCCACACGAAGTGACCAGTCCCACCTTCACCCTCATCAATCAGTATGATCAGCCGGCCGGGGATTTTCGACTCTATCATCTTGACCTCTACCGACTGAGCGGGGATGAGGGCGAATTGCGCGAGCTGGGGATTGATGAGATCTGTTCCGAACCGCAAGCGCTGGTGATCATTGAATGGCCTGAGCGGCTCGGTCGACGTCGCTTTCGCGATACCTTTCTTATCAAAATAGTGGATGCAGGTGGGGAATTACGGACAATATCCATCGTTAAATCAGATCAGGGAGCCGTTGGATGACGGATCGTCCGCGAGGTCAAAACGTGGAGAGCGTCTGATCCAGGCATTCCGGGCAAATGCAGATTTTTTGAACAGGGAGTGGCTGTTGTTGACTTTGGAGACGCCAATTGCAGATCTGTCAAAGCATGGAATCCCACGGCTGGGGAAGAAGACCGCCGAGAATCTGGCGGCAGAGATTGCGGCAATCAATGCTCATCCGGATCCGCAGCACTCCACAGTTGAGGATCTTCTCCACTATCTTCCAATGCGCTACGAGGATCGCTCCAGACTCACGCGAGTCGATGGGCTGATCGATGGCCTTTCTGCTTCGGTCGAAGTGACGGTTCGCATTGGCGGAGTACTGCCTTTCAAGGGCGGCCGGCTCAAACTATTCGAGATGTTCGCCACCGATGGGCAGGGTCAGATTCGCGCCTTCTGGTGGAATCAGATCTACCTCAATCGCGTCTTCCAGCGCGGGACAAGAGTCATCCTCTTTGGTCAATGGAAGTTGAATCGTTACAAGGGAATCTTCGAGGTTGAGAATCCAGATTATGAGGTACTTGGTGATGAGGATGAAGACCCGGAGACTTCGGCAATCCATACGGCACGCCGTGTACCCGTCTATCGTAAACTGGGTGATCTCCGAACCCGACCGTTGCGGGGGATCTTCCATCATCTGCTTCAAAAGCTGGCCGGAGATATTCCCGAACTTCTGCCGTCGGTGATGCTTTCGCGCTGCGATCTGATCTCACGACAAAAGGCACTGCAATCCATTCACTTTCCATCCGATGATGCGACAGTAGAGGACTATAACGAGGTGCGTTCCCCGGCGCACCGGCGGCTGATCTTTGAGGAGCTCTTCTGGCTTGCACTTGCCCTGGGACTGCGACGCCGCGAACGTCTGCGGGAGCCAAAAGGTGAGATGATCGAGATCGACGACCGGATCCGTGAAGTAGTGCGCAGCATTCTCCCCTTTGCACTCACCGACGCACAGAAACGCGTTCTTCGCGAGATAATCAGCGACATGCGGGGGGACGAGCCGATGAACCGGCTTTTACAGGGTGACGTCGGCAGCGGAAAGACGATCGTCGCGATCCAGGCGATGGTCGTAGCGGTTGAGAATGGTTACCAGACTGCCCTCATGGCGCCAACGGAGATTCTTGCTGAACAGCATTTTCGGAATATTCGACGAATTGTCAGCTCTCGCCCCTATCGAGTCGAACTGTTGACGGGCAGTATGAAGATCCGGGAGAAGCGTTTGGTCAGGGAGGCTCTTCGTGCCGGTGAGATCGATATCATCATTGGAACTCACGCCCTGATTCAGGAATCGATCGAATTTGGGCGTCTTGGTCTGGTGGTGATCGATGAACAGCACCGCTTTGGCGTTCTCCAGCGGGCCCAGCTTCGCCGCCAGGGATTCAATCCCGATGTGCTGGTCATGACCGCTACACCGATTCCACGTTCACTCGCCATGACCGTCTACGGTGATCTTGAAGTCTCGGTGATCGATCAGCTCCCACCTGGTCGCACTCCTGTCAGAACACATGTCCGTGGTGATGACCGTCGCGAACAGATATATGAGTTTATTCGAACCCAGCTCGTTTCAGGACGGCAGGCCTATGTTGTCTACCCGATCATCGAGGAGTCGGAGAAGCTCGATCTCCGCAACGCAACCGAGATGTACGATCATCTGCAACGGGAGGTCTTCCCTGAGTTCCGACTTGGCATTCTTCACGGCCGGATGAAGCCGCTGGAGAAGGAAGAGGTGATGACCGCCTTTGCCGCCCACCAGATCGATCTGCTGGTCGCCACGACGGTCATCGAAGTTGGAATCGATGTCCCGAACTCCACGGTCATGCTGATCGAGCACGCTGAACGGTTTGGTCTCTCACAACTTCATCAGTTGCGGGGCCGTGTCGGGAGGGGAGCGGCAGAGAGTTTCTGTATTCTTCTCGCTCAGTATGCAAAGACAAAAGAGGCCCGCGCCAGGTTGAGCATCATGGAAGAGACCAACGATGGATTTCTGATTGCCGAGAAGGATCTTGAGATTCGGGGGCCGGGAGAGGTGATGGGAACTCGTCAGTCTGGCGTGCCGACCTTTCGACTTGCCAATCTCATCAGGGATCAACGACTGCTGGAACTGGCCAGAAGGGAGGCAGAGACACAGCTTGTAGAACTTGCCCTGACCCGCGAGACGGAACTGATGATTCGTCACGTCCGCAAGATGCCACGATACGGTCTGGCAGAGATTGGCTGAACCGGAAGCTACGATAAGGAAGCACTAAGCCGGGTTAGTGAGATTTTCCAGGGCCGACAAGGTCATGATTAAATTAGTTGGCCTGAGCAGCAGGGCAATCGCATTTACCTTCCAGCCATCATACTGTCTTCGTGTGAGATCTCTCTGACTGGAGGCTTCTGGGAGGCCTCACGCGAAGACGCGAAGGCGCGAAGGAGGGGCAGTTCGCGAACCACCTCCACAAGGGCCCCGGCTCCGAGACAGGATCGACCCTGCAGAGTCATTTGACCTCTGACCGCAGTATCGGTCATCCGCCACCTTGAGCTGGTAAGTCCCCAACCCGCAGTGGGTAAGGAGGACGCCGTCGAGGATGCGTCGAGACTACCTGCAGCGACTGGAAGGTGGAAAATTCTCTCAACTCGTCATGCGATTGCCCTGGCCTGAGCAGGTTGGCCTGATAAGTTGGCTTGAAATGTCACCGTCAGTTGTACACCATGTCAGACAGGATCGATCAATAAAAGCTGGAAAGGAAGACAGAAGCGAATGAACAGACAGGATATGACCGGACGCGTTGCCCTGGTAACCGGAGGCAGCAGCGGGATTGGCAGTTGGGCGGCGATTGCACTCGCCGAGTGTGGAGCCAGTGTTGCAATTAATTACCATCGTAATCGTGAAGGTGCCGAGTCGACCTGTGCCCTGATCGAATCGAAGGGTGGAATAGCCATCACCATTCAGGCGGATGTCTCAAAGCGCCAGTCCGCCAACAGCCTTGTCGAAGAGGCACGTCGACAGCTCGGCCCGATCGATATCCTCGTCAATAATGCCGGAGATCTCATCCAGCGCTCCCCGTTGGTCGATTTTCCAGATGAGCTCCTTGAACAGGTGATCGATCTCAACTTCAAAAGCGTCCTCTACTGTTCGCAGGCAGTAATGCGTGAAATGACAACCCGCCGACAGGGTACAATCATCAATGTCGGATCGATCGCCGGGCATCACGGTGGCGGACCGGGAGCCGCCATCTATGCAGCATCAAAGGCTGCAGTAATGTGTCTCACCAAGGGAATGGCGCGGGAGATGTCTCCATTTGGTGTCCGGGTCAATGCAGTCGCGCCGGGGGTCATCGATACACCTTTTCACGAGAAACGCTCGACTCCGGAACAGATGGCCCAGTTTGTTGCGAGCATCCCGATGAATCGTGTTGGAACATCCGAGGAGTGTGGACGGGTAATTGCCTTCCTCGCCTCTGATGCCGCAAGCTATCTGCACGGTGAAACGATTGAGATCAATGGTGGTCAAATGATGCTCTAGAGTAGATCAATACTACTGGTGCGCAGGTCATTGCGACGGCTGCCGAGCGGTGCTCGTCCGGTCCGGGTAACGGCTCAGGCCCCTGGTAAGATATGGTTCAAGCTGGATTTGTCACCCGTTTCTTTGGGTGACCTCCAGAGTCAATATTAAATGAAAGGCATACTGTGGAAGTGAAAGAAGTCGATGCACAGAATCAACCTTCACCCATCCCTTTACTTGATCTGAAGGCAGGCTTTGCTCCAATGCGTGATGAGATCAGGGCGGCGATCGATCGGGTTGTTGAATCACAGATCTTTATCAATGGCAGTGAGGTCGAGGGGCTTGAAGAGGAGGTTGCTGCCTATTCGCAGTGCCGATACGGGATAGGTGTCTCTTCAGGAACAGACGCGCTGCTGGCCGCACTGATGGCCATCGATATCAGGCCGGGTGACGAGATCATCACCTCACCCTACACCTTCTTCGCAACCGCCGGAACGATCTGGCGGCTCGGTGCCAGACCGGTCTTTGTCGATATCGATCCATTGACCTACAACATGGATACAAGTCCCTCTGGTGGACTCGAAGCGGCAATCACACCGCGCACCCGAGCCATTATGCCGGTTCACCTTTATGGTCAGATGGCCGAGATGGATCCGATCATGGAGATTGCGGCGAAGCACAAGCTGATAGTGATCGAGGATGCCGCGCAGGCCATCGGTTCCGAGTACAAGGGCCGGCGGGCCGGCTCGATCGGTCATCTCGGCTGCTTCAGCTTCTTTCCATCAAAGAACCTTGGCGGATTTGGTGACGGTGGCATGGTCACGGCCAATGATGAAGCCCTCGCTGAGAGAGTCCGATTACTGCGCGGTCACGGCGCCTTCCCGAAGTATTACCATAAGTTTGTCGGTGGTAATTTCAGACTGGATGCTCTCCAGGCGGCCGTTCTGAGAGTCAAACTCAAGTATCTCGATTCCTGGAGTGCCGGACGGCAGAGAAATGCTGCTATCTATCGGGAGCTGTTCGCGAAAGCCGGGCTTGATCAGGTGGGTCTGCCGATGGAGGCCGGGCAGCGTCGTCACATCTATAATCAGTTTGTAATCAGGGTCACAAAGCGCGATGAGCTCATCGCTCACCTGAAGAAGAATCAGATTGGTACCGAGATCTACTATCCTGTGCCATTACATCTCCAGGAGTGCTTTGCCTCGCTGGGTCATCAGCAGGGTGATTACCCGGCCAGCGAAAGGGCAGCCACGGAGACTATTGCACTGCCAATCTATCCTGAACTGAGCGACGCGGACAAGTCACGTATCGTTGAGGTGATCGCCTCATCCGGGCTGGTCTGAGAATCTCTCTTCCCGAGGGTCAGGGTAGCAAAGGAGCTGGTGAGAACGGCTTGACTGGTGAGGCAATTGGGCCAGATTGATCAGCCCTTGACTCACCAGTACCTTCTCTTCGACACATTCTGCCATTGATCACGGCGCGTCCATTTCCCGGCTTTGATAATTATCAAGCGAGCGATCGACAAGGCAATGAAGATGCTCGACCAGCGCCCGATCATCTCCATCGCTCTGGCACCCGGCATATAAGTCAGCACGATCTCGAGGGAGATCAGTCCAATCAGAAAATAACTGAGACCGCTGACCAGTTCATGTTTTATACTCTGGTGAAGCATATTCCCCTCAGGAGAGTATCTTATCGAGCTGCATGGCCGCCATCAGGTTGCCCTCGATCTTGATCTTGCCACTCATGACGGCAGTCGTGGCATTGGTTTCCCGACGGTATAGTTTATTGAGTGTCTCCAGGGAGAGGCGCAGGGTGACCTCGGCCGGAAGCTCATCGTTGCTGACCAGGCCAGGAGTGCTCTTGCCAGAGATGAAGATGCTTCCACCCTCATCGAAGACGAGCCGCGCCGAAGCGCTGAATGCACTGACCGTGGCGAGCTTCTCCCGGATCATTACCGTCAACTGATCAACCGTCAGATCTGACATAATCTTACCTCTTCCTCACTCGGAAAACCGGACTAGAGTTTAACGAGC
>CAIOZW010000159.1 GCA_903862855.1 uncultured Acidobacteriota bacterium | reverse complement strand
CCGGGATCGCCGATGCGCTCAGGTCACCGTGGCGGTGGACATTGCGCAGCGGATCAGAGCACGTGAAGGGATTCTGGTACTACCTTGAACTGCTTCTCAAGCTCGAACTGCCGCTGCTGGTCGGTGCCATTGGTGGTGGAATACTGATCATCTGGCGTGGGACGCGGTTCTGGCTCTTCGTCGGCGCATGGGCTCTCGGACTCTTTCTCGCCTATTCACTCATCGGATACAAGACACCATGGCTGATCGTCAATATGCTGATGCCGATGACTCTGCTTGCTGGGCACGCCATTCAAAGGCTCGTCGAGCTTGCGTCAACTCGCCTCATGCGCCTGATCATCACTCTGCCACTCCTCGCCGGGCTCGGCTACAATGTCTGGTTCACACGGGACTTCAACCTCGTCCATTTCGATGACAATCTCAACCAACGGGGGATGATCTCTGACCTTGGACGCATTGGCAACCTCGAACTTTCTCCAAATGAGGGGCTTGGGTATGTCTATGCCCAGACTGATCGTGACTTTCTCAACCTTGTCAACCTGATCCGTAGCGAAGCCGACCAGGTTGGAGAGGGGATGACGATCTACATTGCAGCTCCTGAGTACTGGCCACTGCCCTGGTATCTCCGCCAGTTCAAAGTCGATTTTACCGGCAAACTGCCAGATTTTGATCAATCTGGAGATCCGCTCATCGAACACCGGATGATCATCGTCAGTTCTGACCAGATTCACAAGTTCAGTGAAGCGAGCAGCTTCAGAGTCAGTCCTACCTCTTTCAGCATGCGGCCAGGAGTCAGCCTGGTGCTGCTGGTCCGCAAAACGGACAATATCAAGGAAAGTGAGCTACGATAATGAAACATACTGAGGCTTTCGAGAAGATCTGTCAGGATGCCAGATCACGGGTGCGAGAGGTGACCATCGACGAGGTGCGTGAACGACAGACGAATGGGCGTGATTTCCACCTCATCGACGTTCGGGAAGATCACGAGTGGGATGCGGGACACATTCCCGGGGCCTGCCACCTTGGAAGAGGAATCATTGAACGTGACATCGAGGGGCTGGTTCCCGATTATGCAGCCGAGGTCATCCTCTATTGTGGTGGTGGGTATCGTTCAGCGCTCGCCGCCGACAACCTGCAGAAGATGGGCTATCAGAATGTCATCTCGATGGCCGGTGGAATCAGGGCCTGGCGGGAAGCGGGCCTTGAAGAGACGGTTGAATAGACCCGGGAGAGGCTCATCTGGCTTCAACCCAGGCAGATGAGCCTCCCAGCTCGTCCCTGCACTTTCGCCGGGCCTTGCTAGAAGATGGCGACCTTGACCGAGAGGTACTTCTTGGGATTCTGGCGGAAATCGTAGAGTAGTTTCGTGACCTCGGCCGACATGCTGTTCAGGTTCTGATAGAGTCGTTCATCCTTGAGAAGTTTCCCCGCCGTTCCCTCACCTCGTTCCAGCCCGGTCGCAATCTTGTTCAGCTTATCGATCGTGTCGCGGGCATCGGCATAGAGCTTCTCATCATTGAGCAGTTTCCCAAGATTGCCTTCGCCGCGCTCAACCTTGGCCATGGCTCGTTCGAGTCGGGCCGAGGTCTCATCGAGCCGTTTGATGAGCGAGTTGGCTCGATTGTAAAGCTCTTCGTCCTTGAGCAGTTTGCCGATCGTGCCCTTCCCGGCCCCGATCTGTTCATTCATCTGGTCTGAGATGCGACGCAGCTTGCCGATCGTTTCACTGGCCTCGTTGTAAAGGGTCGGATCATTGAGCAGTCGGCCGACCGTCCCCTTCCCGTCACGAAATGCCTGGAGCAGCGACTCCGCTTCACGAACAGTGCGGTCGATGTCGACGTAGAGAGACTCGTCATAGATGAATTTGCCCATCGAACCTTTGCCGGAACGCATGTTGCCGGTCATGGTTCGAATATCCTCGGAGATCAAGTTGAGGTTGGTGACCGCCGTCTGGGCCGCATTGATAATGTCACCAACGCTCTTCTGGGCGACGCTGCTGATGTAGTCACCATCCTTGATAGGTGAGCCAGCCCCGGTACCCGGGGTGATATCGATGACGTTATCACCAAGCACGCCTGCCCCTTTGAGTACGGCAAGCGAGTTGGTTCTGATCCGTTCGATGGCCGGTCGACCATCGAGTCGCCCATCGATCTCCATGACGATCTCGATGTTGGTCTGGGCGGTTGCCTCCTTCGGAATCTCATTGCCGAAGT
>CAIOZW010000158.1 GCA_903862855.1 uncultured Acidobacteriota bacterium | reverse complement strand
GGCGGGTGTAGGGGCGGTTCGTGAACCGCTCCAGTCTTTCGCTGACACGTTACCTGTTTGAGACTAAACGTCCATAGTCCGGCTGCGGGCCGGAGGCCCGCGACCCCAGTCGAGTTACCTTGTATTTCTAACGATTCAGCTCACCCACACAAAACCCGGAAGCCCTTCCCGGACTTTTCTCCAGAATGGTTGACTTGCCGGCACAATTTCTACACGATGTACCGGCAATCCGTACCAGGAACTCTGATCTATATCTAAAAATCTCTATCTTCTCCGGAGGGGGAATCACTGATGACTTGGACACAGAACTATGATCCATTTGGATTCTGGCCGATTTCTACGCTAGTGGCGGCCTTACCGGTCTTGACACTCTTCTTCGTGCTCGTCGCCCTGAAGAAGCGGGTCTGGGTTTCGGCAATGTGGGGCATGGTGATGGCGGTTCTGCTGGCGCTGTTGGTCTTTCGCATGCCAGCACTCATGGTCGGGGCCGCAGCAGTGCACGGGGTGATCTTTGGCTTTCTCCGTATTGCGTGGATCATCATTGCCTCGATGTTTCTCTACAATGTCGCCGTCGAGACGGGGCAGTTTCAGGTAATGAAAGATTCGATCGCCAATCTCTCCTCGGACAAGCGGCTGCAACTCATCCTGATCGCCTTCTGTTTCGGGGCATTTCTGGAGGGGACGGGTGGAGGAGGCGCACCGGTAGCGATTGCTGGTGCGTTCCTGATTGGTCTTGGGTTCAATCCGTTCCAGGCGGCGACGCTCTGTCTGCTGGCGAATACGGCACCGGTGGCGTGGGGTGGAGTAGGTAATCCGCTGCGCATTCTCGCCGGAGTGACCGGGCTGGATGAGATGGCGCTCAGTGCGATGACCGGGCGCATTCTGCCGCCGATATCGGCAATCCTGCCACTCTGGCTGGTGCGGAGCATGGTCAACTGGAAGGAGACGCGCGAGGTCTGGCCGGCCCTGGCGGTGAGCGGACTCTCGTTTGCGGGGATGCAGTATTTCTGGTCGAACCACATGGACAACAGTCTGGTCGATGTGGTCTCGGCGCTCTTCTCACTGCTGGTCATGGTTGCGTTCCTGAAGATCTGGCGACCGGCCAATGTGCTGCGGGCGGATGGTGGGGCATCGCTGGCCACTATTCCAAACCACTCGACGGGCGCGGTGCTGAAGGGCTGGTCGCCCTTCCTGCTCGCCTCGGTCTTCATCTTCATCGCCGGATATCCGGCGATCAACAAGTATCTGACCCTCGCTTCGTGGAAGAGACCGATGCCCGGATTGCACAATCTGGTGCAGCGAGTCCCACCGGTCGCGCCAAATCTGCCGGAGGCAGCGATTGTCGACTGGAATCTGCTTTCGCTGCCTGGAACGGCCATCTTCATTGGCACGATCCTCGCGTCGATCTTCCTCGGTCTCTCGTTCGGGAAGACCATGCGGATCTTTGCCCGCACCTGTCGCGAACTGATCCCGTCACTGGCGGCGATCAGCTTCATGGTGGGGTTGGCCTATGTGACACGCTATGCGGGAATGGATACGGTGATGGGACTGAGTCTGACCAGGACTGGCGTCCTCTATCCGTTCTTCGGCACGATGCTCGGCTGGCTTGGCGTAGCCCTTACCGGTACGGATGCCGGGTCGAATGCACTCTTCGGAAACCTGCAGAAGGTGACGGCCGAGCAGCTCGGGATCAGTGCGGTCCTCATGGCCTCGGCCAATTCGGCCGGTGGAGTGATGGGCAAGATGATCGATGCCCAGTCGATCGTCGTCTCATCCGCGGCGACGCAGCAGGCCGGAAACGAGGCGGCGATCTTCAAGGCAGTCTTCAAGCATAGTATTGTTCTGGCGGCGCTGGTTGGAATCATCGTCATGCTCTACGCCTTTGTCTTCCCGGGGTTGATTCCGTAGCCGCACGTCGCGCCATTCGTCATCAACGATCATACATGGAGAGTAGTAATGTCGAGAAAATATTTATCATTGTTGGTCATCGGTCTGCTGATAGGTGTCGGAGGCGCACATCTCGTCACCCGGCGGGCCGAGTCGCAGGTGCAGGTTCCGTCAGGTCTGCGCGCGCAGCGCGATACCTGGACGCCGCTGATGGATGTCCTGAAGAAGGATCGGCCGCGGGCAACCGATGACCAGTTGGCGCGTGTTGCCAAATATCCGATCGAGGCGCTCTGGAATGGCGTGCAGAATCTTGGTTATACGCAGAACTTTGCCAACCACTTTCGGCTCACGCAACCGGGAACGAAGCTGGTCGGGCGGGCGTTGACCATGCGCTATCTGCCACTGCGGCCGGATATCGATGCGGCAACCAAGCAGATTGCGAAAGAGGGCGACTGGGACTTCCAGTACAATGTCCGCGCCGGAGAGGATGCCAACAAGGGGGATGTGATCGTCGTCGAACTTGGTGGCGCCGTCGATCGGGCGACCTTTCTTGGAGATGTGACCGGGATCGGCATGAAGCAGCGTGGTGTCCGTGGTGTCGTTGTCGATGGGGGGATTCGTGATCTGAATGAGTTTCTGGTCATGAAGGACTTTCCGATCTACTACGTCAACGCCCATGCCTCGGCGATGGCCGATCAGGTTGGCGTCGAGTGGAACGCTCCGATCCGGGTTGGCCACGTCTCGGTGCTGCCGGGCGATGTGGTGGTTGGTGACGAAGAGGGGGTTCTCTTCTTTCCGCCACAGATCGTCGAAGATGTCCTGAAGTCGGCGGCCATGACGGTCAATACCGAAAACTTCAAGCGTGAGATGATGCGTTCAGGCAAGTATCGCTCGCGTGACATCTACCCGAAGCTCAGTCCTGAGCTGGAGAAGCTCTACCAGGAATGGGTCAAGACCCATCCGGTCGGCAATTGAGCGGAGTCGACGATGCTGACATCGATTCTGACCATCCTCTTTCTCTTCCAGGCGCCGACGGTTCCCGCCGGCGTCGATCTGCCGTCCGAGATCGGGCGGCTCGAGCGCAATCTGCAGAAGAATATCCTCCCTTTCTGGCTGGGGAAGAGTATCGACAAGGTCAATGGCGGGTATACGATCAACTTTGGTCCCCAGGGTGAGGCGAAGGGGCCCGGCGTGAAGATGATCGTCACCCAGGCCCGCCAGGTCTGGCTCTTTGCCCGGCTCGCCCGCGCCGGATACTGCGGCAAGGACTGCCTGGAAGCCGCCGAGCACGGCTACCGGTTCCTGCGGACAAAGATGTGGGATGAGCAGCATGGCGGCTTCTACTGGCAGGTCGACGCGACCGGCAACGAGAAGCAGAGGCCAAACAAGCATCTCTACGGCCAGTCCTTTGCCCTCTACGCGATCTCGGAGTATGCCCTCGCCAGTGGGCGACGGGATGTGCGGGACTTTGCGATCCAGTTCTTCAACCTGCTCGAAGCAAAGGCGCACGATCCGCATTATGGTGGCTACCGGGAGTTCTTCAAGCCGGACTGGACTTCGGGTGAGGGTGAGGCTGCTTCCTACATGAGCGGCGACCCTGGCGGCAAGTTGATGAACACTCACCTCCACCTGCTCGAGGCGCTGACCACCTTCTATCGTGCGACGACCCTGCCGCGCGGACGTGAGCGGCTGCTGGAACTGATCAATATCCAGAGCAACACGGTCGTCCGCAAATCGATCGGGGCCTGTACCGACAAGTACGAGCGGGACTGGACACCGCGGCTCGATGGTGAGAATGCGCGGGTCTCATATGGTCACGATCTGGAGAACATCTGGCTGCTCATCGATGCGTGTGAGGCGGCCGGTATCTCCTACCGTCCATTTCTCGATCTCTTCCGGACGCTCTTCGACTATTCGATGAAGTATGGATATGACGAGAAGAATGGCGGGTTCTATGACAGCGGTCGCTTCAATCAACCGGCAGACCGGCTGGTCAAGGTCTGGTGGACCGAGGCCGAGGCGATCGTCAGTGCCCTCTACATGCACCGAATGACCGGCGAGCAGAAGTATTTCAGCGTCTATCAGAAGACGCTCGACCTGATCGAGCGCCATTTTGTCGATTGGGAGAATGGCGAATGGCACGCGACGCTGCAACCGGATGGCTCGGTCAGCGGTGACAAGGCGCAGCCGTGGAAGGCCGGTTATCATAATGGCCGGGCGATGATCGAGTCGATTCAGTTGCTGAAGTTGCTCATTAAATGAGACCGTTCGAGTCGTCGGCCATTCTCGATATGGATCGAAAATGTGTGACCATCAACACCCGGCCGACGTCCAGATTGATGAATATTCTCGAGTTCCTTCCCGAGTCCGGGAAATGGATTTAACCTGATCTGAAAGGAAAACAGACGATGTATACCAGAAGAGATTTTGGAAAGATTATGCTGGCCGGGGTGCCGCTCTCGATGATCTCACTCCCGGAGATCAAGTCAGCGTTCAAGGGGGTCCGGATTGGTATCCAGTCCTACAGTTTCCGTACCCTTTCGCTCGATGATGCCCTGAAGGCAATGGCGGAGATCGGAATCGGGGAGTGCGAGCTCTTCTCCGGTCATATCGAACCGCGACCGCAGATGGGGCCTCCAGGACCGAACGGTCGGCCGACCCCGAATCCCGGCTACCGTGATGAGATTCGCAAGTGGCGGTTGACGACTCCACTCGACACCTTCACGGCGGTCAGGAAGAAGTTTGACGCGGCCGGCGTAAAGCTCCAGGCCTACAACTACAGTTTCAACGACAGCTTCACTGACGAAGAGATCGAGCGTGGCTTCGAGATGGCCAAGGCACTGGGCGTGAAGGTGATCACCGCCTCGGCCACCGTCAGCGTCGCGAAGCGGGTCGGTGTCTATGCCGACAAGCACAAGATCACCGTCGCCATGCACAACCACGACAACCTGACCGATCCGAACCAGTATGCCAAGCCGGAGAGCTTTGCCGCGGCGATGGCCCATTCGAAGTATATCGGGATCAATCTCGACATCGGCCACTTCACGGCGGCCAACTACGATCCGATCGCCTATATCAATGAGCATCATGC
>CAIOZW010000157.1 GCA_903862855.1 uncultured Acidobacteriota bacterium | reverse complement strand
CAGGTCTTCAAATGTTCGTAAAATATCCTCAGCGATCGCGGTGCGGCGATCGCCACGACAACGGGCAGCACGAATGATCGCGTCCAATTCACCGACTGCCTCATCGAGCAGATCGTTGACAATTACGTAATCAAAACGGCGATACTGTTCAACCTCATCGAGTGAATTGCGGAGTCGAAGCCTAAAAGAGGCATCTGCCACATCGCCGCGACCGCCAATCCGCTCGACCAGTGCCCCGTACGAGGGCGGCATTATAAAAACTGTCAGCGCATCGGGAAAGTACCGGCGAACCTGCCGCTCTCCCTGCACATCGATGGTCAAGATGACGTCAAACCCGGCCTGGCGCAGATCCTCGATGGCCCGGCGTCCTGTCCCATAATAATTTCCGTGAACCTGCGCCCACTCCAGCAGCTCCCCCTGCTCGATCAACGACTGGAACTCTTCGAGGGAGACAAAGTGATAATGGACCCCATCAATCTCTCCTGGACGAGGAGGTCGCGAAGTAAACGAGATCGACGGCCTGCTCCGGGCATCGCGCCGGAGAATCTCACCGACAATCGTCGTCTTGCCCGCACCCGAGGGGGCTGAAACGACGATCAGATTTCCACTCACCTGGCTACTCGACATTCTGGGCCTGTTCACGAAGCTTCTCGACCTCGGTCTTAATCGCGATCGCCGCATCGCAGATCGACAACTCAGCCGATTTCGAGAGAATAGTATTGGCCTCCCGGTTGGTCTCCTGAAGAAGAAAATCGAGCTTCTTCCCGATCTCATCAACTCCACTGACCAGCTCACGGAGCTGGGAGATATGGCTCCTCAGGCGGGCAATCTCTTCGGTGATATCGCTCCGCTCGGCGAGAAAGGCCACCTCCTGTGCAAGGCGGGTCTCGTCCACCACCTTCTTCTCGAGGATCTCGGCGAGACGCTTCTTCAGCTTCTCCCTGTAAGCATCGACCAGCCCCTCGACATTCGCTTCGATTATCGACAAGTGGGCTTCGATTCCATCGATCCGCGAGAGAATCTCCTTCTGAAGCTGCTGGCCCTCAACCGCCCGCATCGCAACCAGTGCACTGACCGCCTGGGTAAGAGCCTGCTCGATCCCCTGCACCACCTCATCCGTCAGGCCGTGCGCAGCGACCGGAATGAGCACATTCGGCAACCGGGCGATCGTCGCCAGATCGGGTTCGCCAATCAGACCAAACTCATCCCGAATGGTCCGCAGCGCTTCGACGTAACCCTGAACGAGAGAGCGGTTGATATCGTAGCCGACCGGAACGGTCTGCGAAAAGTTGATGGTCACATCGACACGACCGCGCGAGATTACCGACTGGATCTGCTTCTTGAGCGGAATCTCCAGGGCGGCCAGCTCCTGCGGCGAACGCCAGTGAATATCGAGGTTACGATTGTTGACCGACCGCATGTCGATCGAGACGCTGAAGGTCTCTCCACTCGCCGACCCCTGTCCATATCCGGTCATGCTTTTAAGCATCTTGACTCCCTGAGACTGACTGTCCCTCAGCTTCCGCAAGGTCATCTTCCGCGAACTGCATCTCGTAGAGGCGGCGGTAGATTCCTCCCTGTTCAAGCAGTTCCTGGTGAGTGCCCACCTCGGCAATCCGTCCCTGCTCCATGACCATGATCCGGTCAGCCCGTCGAACGGTCGAGAGACGGTGGGCAATGACGATCGTCGTCCGTCCATTCATCAGATTGTTGAGCGCCGTCTGCACCAGCCGTTCACTCTCCGTATCGAGCGCACTGGTCGCCTCATCGAGGATCAGAATTGGTGCATCCTTGAGAATTGCCCGTGCAATCGCCAGTCGCTGCCTCTGTCCACCCGAGAGGATCAGGCCCCGTTCGCCGATCACTGTATCATATCCCTCCGGCAGACGCGCGATAAACTCGTCAGCGAGGGCAGCCTTTGCCGCCGCCTCGATCCTCTCCTGACTGTCATGCCGACCATACGCACCATAGGCGATATTGGATCGCACCGTGTCATTGAAGAGACTCACCTCCTGATTGACCAGGGCCACCTGGGCGCGGAGCGTGGCCAGCTTCAGATCTCGGAGATCGTGGCCATCGATCAGGACACTCCCTGCCGTCACATCGAAGAAGCGCGGGATCAGGTTGGTGAGAGTGCTCTTCCCCGCACCACTCTGCCCGACAATCGCAACCATCTCCCCAGCCCGGACACGAAATGAGATGTCGGCAATCACCGCCTCCTCAAACCCGGCACCATAGCCGAACGAGACGTGTCGAAACTCGATCTCCTTCTCAAAGCTCTCCAGAGCGATGGCGCCCGGTCGATCGGGCATCTCCTGCTCTTCGTCAAGAAGTCGAAAGATGCGGGCGGCCGAGGCGAGTCCCTGCTGAAGATCATGCTGCAGTCGGCTCAGGCGGCGGAGCGGATCGTAGGCCTTGAACATCGCGACGAGAAAGGTCGCAAACCCGCCAAGACTCATCTGGCCAAGAATGATGCTGCGCTGCACATAGAGAAGCAGCAGTGCCACGGCAACGATCCCGACCGTCTCGAGAACGATCGGCGAGAGAAAGTAGATGCGCATCGCCCGCAACTGGTCACTCATCTGCTTCCGCGCGGCAATGCCAAACCGGCGACTCTCGTACCCCTCCATTCCAAAGGCCTTGACCACCCGTTGCGTTGAGAGCGCCTCTTGCGCCACATTGAGCATCTCCGCCCCGCTCTCCTGCCGCGAGTTGATGTGTCGACGCAGACGGCGATTGAAGCTCGTCGTCAGCCAGGCAACCGGTGGCGCCAGCAGCAGTATCGCCGAGGCAAGCCGCCAGTTGAGACGAAAGAGCAGCAGGAGATAGACTCCCAGCGAGACCGACTCCCGGAGGAGATCACGCAGCGTGTCCGAGACCGAACGCTCGACCAGCGCTGCATCACTTACCAGATGCGCCGTCAGCTCGTTGGTCGAATGGCGGGCAAAGAAAGATGTCGCCTGCCGGATCAGGTGGTCGTAGAGGGATGAGCGGAGATCGGCAATCACGTGTTGACCGATGTAGCTCATCGAAAATGATGAGAAATACTCGGTCGCCCCCTTGGCGAGGGTGAAAGCGACCAGCAATCCGGCAATGACCGGAAGTCCGTTCTCGCCAGCCGGCACCAGCTCTGTCCATAATGATGGAAACTTTGTCGCCACCTGACCAAACTGGCTCCCGGCAAGGGTGTCGAAGATCGGCTGAAGCAGCATGATCGTCGCCCCTTCCAGCAGACCGGTGGCGATCATCAGGATGATCGACCCGGCAAAGATTCTCCGGTAGGGACGAAGATATTTCAGCAGTCGGACAAGTTCGTTCATGACTGTATGCCTGGCGGATCAGGGCGAACGATCAAAGCGCTATTTTGACATCATTCGGAAAAATCGTAATTATAGTCCTGACTGAAATTTAGCGTCAACAACTCCTGTCAAAAGAAGCAGCGTTCCCGATCGACGCTGAATCGTCTGAAAGAGAGCTAGAATTGGCCGGCCCGAAGAACATTAAAGAAGAGCATTAAAATGGCAGAGAGTGAAGAGAGAGATTACTACCTCGAGGGAGACCGCGTTGTCTTTACCCGCACCTATCACCTGCGGCGTGGGGTCTGCTGCGGGTCGGGTTGCCGCCATTGCCCTTTTCATCCACGCGGAACCAAGGGAGCGACAAAGCACGCCGCTCCGCGCCCGGAGGAGACGAACGGACCGGGTGACCTCGAAGCGGTGGCGTCAGGTAAGGTGGAGAGTGATCTTTGATCAGTGAGCGGGCGGAAAAGCAGCGGCAATCGCCCGGTCGACCTGCGGCCCAATGTTGGTCTCGGACTTCTTCGAGGCGACGGCAATCTCGCTCACGACCAGATATCGCGCTCGCTCCATCATCTGCTTCTCCCGGAATGAGAGCGGCTTGACCGAATTGAGATAGGTCAGAATCTTCAGCACCTCGGCGATCGCAAAGAGATCACCGCTGCGCATCGCCGTCGTAAAACCGCGAAAACGATCCTTCCAGTCGCGTGCCGATGGTGGCTCGATCAGCACCTCGAGAAGGCTCATCAGCTCTCGACATTCCCGCTGCTGAAGCAGCCGGCGGATACCGATCGTGACGGCATTCTGAACCGGTACCATGACGACCGTGTTGTTGGCATGGAGACGCAGAAGGTAGAACTCCTGCATACTCTCCTGAATCTGTCGGGACTCGATCTGTTCGATTGTCGCCACACCGTGGTTTGGATAGATGACATGTTGACCAATTTTGAAATCCAAAAATGGGCCCCCTTTTCAATGTTGCAGCAGAAAAGCTCCTCGGCGGGCTTAGAAATGCAATGGTAATAAAATCCAGTTTAACACTGGCCACAAGTTACCGAAAGTTGGCTCACAGCATTCATCACTTTTCCATGATCTACCTTCAGCCCTGACCGATCGAGATCCGTCACCGGTCTCGAGCCGTGGAAAAAGAATAATATCCTGAAGAACTGGACTTGATTGAAGAGGCGAAGGATACTAAAAAATCAGGGAATCAACACTATTACCAGAGAGGTGATTAGAAAATGGCCGAGCCGATACTGATAGCAAAAGATCAAGAACCGATCCACCTGTTACCGAAGATGGTCAATCGGCATGGGTTGATCGCCGGAGCGACCGGCACCGGCAAGAGCGTCACGCTGCGGGTGATGGCCGAGAGTTTCAGTCGTCTGGGAGTCCCGGTCTTCATGGGTGATGTCAAGGGTGATCTGGCAGGGATCTGCATGCCCGGTGGAGAGAACCCGAAGGTCAGTGAACGGGCTGCACATTTCGGGCTCGAGGACTTCAGATTCCAGTCATACCCGGTCCTCTTCTGGGACGTCTTTGGCGAGCAGGGACACCCGCTGCGAACGACCATCTCGGAGATCGGGCCGCTCCTCCTGAGCCGAATCCTCAATCTCAACGAGACGCAGAGCGGCGT
>CAIOZW010000156.1 GCA_903862855.1 uncultured Acidobacteriota bacterium | reverse complement strand
ACGGCTGCAGTCGAAAGCGAAGCGCTGACCCTTGATGACATCATCGATGAGATCAAGCTGACGAAGATCAGCGAACGTGGAGCAACACGAATGGACGATCGAATCAGTGAAGCGGCCATGGAAGACCGGAAGAAAGCGGGGTACTTTTAATGGAACTGTTAAGATTTTTTACGGCTGGTAACGTCGATGATGGAAAGAGTACTCTGATCGGGAGGATGCTCTTTGACAGTCAGTCGATCTCGACCGATATCATCGAGACATTGACCAGACAGAGCAGGGCCACCGGAATAGATACCGGGATCGATCTGGCACTGCTGACTGATGGGTTGAGAGCCGAGCGTGAACAGGGGATAACCATCGATGTGGCATACAAATACTTCACGACCGGTAAACGTAAATTCATCATTGCCGATACGCCTGGCCATATCCAGTATACCAGGAACATGTTCACAGGCGCCTCAAACGCCGATCTGGCAATCATTCTGGTCGACGCGCGTCACGGCATTACCGATCAGACCAGAAGACACAGCATTATCTGTGCGATTCTGGGAATACCGCACGTGGTAGTCTGCATCAACAAGATGGATCTGGTCGACTATTCGCAGGATGTCTTCAGCAAGATCAGCGCCGACTATCGACAGTTTGCCGATCCACTTGAGCTCAAGGAGATCACCTTCATTCCAGTCAGCGCACTGGGTGGAGACAATGTTGTCACGCCATCACAAAACATGGCATGGTATGAGGGCCTTCCCCTGCTGAGTTTTCTGGAGGAGGTTCCGATCGAGAGAACCCTGCCGCGCGAGACTGCCCGTTTTCAGGTTCAGTACGTCATCCGTCCCCAGACCGAAGAGCTGCATGATTATCGTGGCTATGCGGGATACGTGCACAGTGGGAGCTACCACAAGGGGCAGCGGGTGACCATCCTACCCTCCGGCCAGGATACGATAATCGAGAGGATCGAGCGGCACCAGACTGAGGTCGAACTTGCCGAGACTGACGACCCGGTGGTCCTTCACCTCCGTGATGATGTCGATATCAGTCGGGGCAACACAATCGTTCCACAGGGCAGCCTTCCAAGGGTCGAGCGTGAGGTCAGCGCGACACTCTGCTGGATGGACAATACATCATACGTTCCCGGTCAGAAACTCTATCTGCAACAGAACAGTTTTCGGACCAGAGCACTAATCAAAGAGATTCAATCGCAGATTGCCATCGATACTTTCGAGCAGTTGGAGAGTGATGGACAGATCCGACTCAATGATATCTGCAAAGTTCTGATCAGAACCGCTGAACCGGTAGTGCACGATCCCTATCACCAGGATCCAGCAACGGGAGCATTCATTCTGATCAATGAGAACACAAACAATACGGTTGCCGCAGGAATCATCGAGTAGCGTCGTGCAGGTAAGGAGAGTGCCAGAGGAGATCGACTCACCGGTTATCTGCCTGTTCCTTGGGTCTCAGCCCGACTACGTCACCGATTACGAAGAGGGTCGGAGATGTGAGGCCTGCCGTGCGGGCAAGTTGAACGATAGTGGCGAGAGTCCCGACAACAGTGCGCTGGTTTGAGGTAGTACCCGACTCGATCCCCGCGGCCGGTCTCGATAACTCGAGGCCTTCGCGCAGCAATTCCTCGACGATCGGTTCAAGGTAGGTGACCCCCATGAGCAGCACCAGGGTACCGGCCCGCGCGGCGGCAACGACCGCCGGATAGTCGATTTGGCTCTCCGGTTTGTCAGGGTTTTCATGACCAGTGATGACGGTAAAAGCACTGGCGAGATCGCGGTGAGTGACAGGAATGCCGGCGCTAGCCGGTACGGCAATGGCGCTCGAGACGCCGGGTACGACTTCGCACTGTATCCCGGCCGCCTGACAGAAGGCGACCTCCTCCCCTCCACGTCCAAATACAAAAGGATCTCCACCCTTCAAACGGACGACGCACTTCCCTTCCCGCGCCTTCTCAACCAGTAACTGGTTGATCCGTGGCTGGGGAATACGATGATCGTGCTGGGCCTTGCCGGCATCAAGGATCTCAGCCTCCGGTCTGATCTCACGCAGGAGCTCGAGTGGAATCAGCCGATCGTGAATCACGACATCAGCACTTCGCAGAAGGTCGAGCCCCTTGACCGTGATAAGCCCTGGATCTCCGGGCCCGGCCCCAACCAGATAGACTTTACCGAGATTCATTCGATTGACTCCAAGGCAGCACTCATCCAATGATTACAGGGCTCCGGACAGGCTGGGCCGTCGGCCACTCTTGCTCCAGCCCAGAGCGGAAGAGCAAAGCATCCGCCACAAACCCGGGCGACGATTCCTCTCTGAACTTCACCCGTAAGATTCTCCAGTGGTCGAAACATGCCCACCTGGCGACGGGCAGTGGAAGAGAGCGAGCTGATCGTCAGTGCGCCCCTTCTGGCCGCCGCCCAACTGGCAACTGCACCAGGGTAGACTGTTTCGACGATTGCGTGCAGCCACTCGGGCCGCTCGATCCTGACCCGCCATCCAGCGGGCAGATCCCTGCCTGTTGGCAGAGAGCGGAAGGGATTCTCTCTCACTCGCCGTCGCAACGCAGCAGGATGATCAAGGGTCTCGAGCTCAAGCTCTCCACTCGCGACTCGCACCTCATTCAGGCTCAACGTCAGACCGCCAAAATTGAGCACTCCGGCCTGCTGCACGGCGGCAATCAGATCGTCACGACCAGCGGTCGGAAATCCACGCCAGAGATCATCAACATCACTATATGCGACCGGGTTCAAGTGCGCTCCGGCCTCTGATGCCAGTCCCAGAATCACCTCTTGCAGATCGTCATCCACGCCAACCGGTGGAGTATAGACCACCCGTCGCCCATGCACAGTCCCCTCCCTATCTCCTGATTGAAGACCGAGCTGGCGGGGAATATCGATGGTTGTGTGCATGCCGGCAGCGACGAAGAATGGGACGGCGATCAGATTGGGAGCCACGGTCATATCGTAGATCTCTGCGATGGTCGGTGAGTCCTCGAGGTAGACTGCCCAGGCCGGGATCCCGACCGATTTGAGCCGCGCCACCTGTGCCTCAGTTGCCAGACGACTCTGCGGATGACGGCGCGTACTATGTCCGATGATGGCCACGTCAGTCCGATCCGGTGGCAGCCCATAAGAGACAAGAGCCGACTCGATCCTTGCTCGCACTATCCCGGCCAGCAGCGGATGATCGTGAAGGGGCGCGGCGTACCGGATCTCTTTTCCATTTCGGATTGTCAACTCTCCCGTCAATCCCATTTCGCCTGGAATGACGCGCTGTGTAAAGAATCCACGGGAAGTGAAGAGCGGAACGATGGTCACCTGCGGTGCAGAGATCGTCTCGATGGCCTGTGCAAATGAGGGGGGCTCTTTCCAGAAGGCAGCGGTGACCTCGTCGACAACGCCAGTCTGCCGAAGTCTGTCGACATATCTCCAGACCAGTCCTCCTGTTTCCGGGCTGATATGTGATCCATGTCCCGCCAGTATCAGAGCGTGTTTCATGCTATTTCCTGTCAATGACCAGTCTGGTTCGACGCTCACGAAGCGGCCGGACTGCCATGAATATGTCTGACCCGATTCACACTGAAAACCAAACTCCGCATTATATATCCGATCGCGACATAAGTCTTGGATGATCGGTCGAATCGAGCCGGGCAGAGTCTTTGGTCAGGGCAATCGCATTTACCATCCAGCCATCATTCTGACTTCGTGTCTTCGTGTGAGGTCTCTCTGACCAGCGGCTTCCAGGAGGCCTCACGCGAAGACGCGAAGGCGCGAAGGAGCCGCGGTTCGCGGACCACCTCTAAACGTACCTCGGCTCCGAGACAGACCCTGTGGAGTCAATCCACCTCTGACCGCAGTGTATGATCATCCGCCACCTTGAGCTGGTATGTCAGCAATCCGCAGCGGATACGGAGGACGCCATCGAGGATGAGATGAGACTACCTGCAGCGGCTGGGAGCTGGAACATTCTCTCAACTCATAATGCGATTGCCCTGAGTCTTTGGTTGACTTGCATACACTCTGCGGCTGGGCCAAAATCTTCCTTTGATCCAGGAATCTCTATCAACCATTGCGGTGATGACCGGGCAGATTCAAGATGGAGAAATTAGGCAGGGGCGCCGCGGCTGTCAGAGTCGGTTCTCTCCAGAAGAGATAACTCCCCATACTACTATTCGGATTTATACATTATGGCCAAACAGAGTGCAGAGCAGATCAAGGCGGAGAGTCGTGGGCTTCGCGGTGAGATTGGAAATGAGCTGCTGAACGACAGTCCCAGCTTCAGTGACGCTTCCGACAAGCTTCTGAAGTTTCACGGGATCTACCAGCAGGAGGACCGAGATGCACGCCGGCTTGACCGCACGGCAGATCACCACCAGTTCATGCTCCGGACACGCCTTCCAGGCGGCCAGTTGACGGCTCGTCAGTACCTGCTGCTTGACGAAATCGCTGATCGGTATGCGAATGGGACGCTGCGGATCACGACTCGCCAGACGATCCAGTTTCACGGTGTGATCAAGGGCGAGCTGCGCGATACGGTGCGCAGCATCAACCAATCTCTCATCACCACCCTCGGGGCGTGTGGAGACATCGTCCGCAACGTCATGGCCTGCCCTGCTCCGGGCACTGACCCACGGCATCATGCACTGGAGCAGTTTTCACACACCCTGACCGAGGCCTTCTTTCCGCGGACAAGCGCCTATCACCAGATCTGGATCGACGAACAACCGCTGCTCGAAGAGACAGAGATCGATGATCCGCTCTACCGAAAGACCTACCTGCCCCGCAAGTTCAAGATTGCGATTGCTGACAGCGGGGACAATTGCGTCGACATCTATACCAATGATGTCGGCCTGGTGGCCCTCTTCGACGATCAGCCGCAGTTGGCCGGGTTCAACCTGTTGGCCGGGGGTGGCATGGGCATGTCGCACAACAACAGCGCCACCTTCCCCCGCCTTGCCGACGGGATTGCGTTCGTCACCCCTGGCCAGGTTGTTGAAGTGGTCACGGGCGTCGTCGCGATTCATCGTGACTTTGGTGATCGTGAGAATCGCAAACACGCCCGATTGAAGTATATTCTCGCAGACCGCGGTGTCGAGTGGTTTCGGCAGGAGCTGCAAAAGCGGGTCGGCTTCCCACTCGCGCCGTTGCGGCCAATGCCTGAGTTCGCAGTTCACGACCATCTTGGCTGGAACCAGTCGAGTCAGGGAGAGTGGTATCTCGGACTCCACGTCGAGAATGGACGGATCATCGATCGGGATGATTACCGGCTTCGTTCAGGACTGCGTGCGGTCATCGCAAAATTCGACCTGGCCGTTCGCCTGACCGCCCAGCAGAACATTCTGCTCACCGGGATCTCGGCCAGCGATCGACCGGCGATCAGTGAAATGCTCAGTCGTTATGGGATTCGCCTCGTCGAAGATATCTCTCCGGCACGACGACACGCCATGGCCTGTGTCGCACTGCCTACCTGCGGTTTGTCACTTGCCGAGGCCGAACGGGTCTTCCCGAACGTGATCGATCAACTGGAGAGCTCTCTCAATGCACTTGGTATCGCGGGTAGTGAGATTACCGCCCGCATGACCGGATGCCCAAATGGGTGTGCCAGGCCATATGTCGCCGAGATTGCGTTTGTCGGCCGGTCTCAGGACAGGTATATGGTCCTCCTCGGCGGCAATCCTGCCGGGACACGACTCGCCAGACCTTTCCTCGATCTGGTCCCACTCAACCAGCTCGTCAACGCCCTGCATCCCGTCCTCACTCTCTATCGTGATCGGCGTGAGGTCTCTGAATCATTCGGCGATTTTGTCGAACGAGTCGGGTTTCAAGAGCTGCGCAACATTGTCCCGGCCGAGTTCAAATCGGCATTCTCGACGACCTCCTGAATGTTCTGCAGAGTCACTTTGGAGACGCAGCCAGAAAAGTTGGATATGCATGGGCGAAAACACGAGTCTGAGCAACGATCGATCGGCTCAAGCGATGCGACCACTTTTCTGGCCGGTCATTGCAGCCTCGTGGGTGGGTCTCTTCTTCCATTTCGGCTCGCTCTTGGTCAACACCTTCGGTATATTCCTGACCACGCTCACGCGCGAATTTGGATGGTCAAGGACCGAAGTGACGCTGGCCTTCACTCTCGCGATGATCACGGCAATGATTGGCATGCCCCTTGCCGGCTGGATTTCCGATCACGTCGGCTCGCGGCGCTTGATCATTTTGACGATGATCAGTTTTGGAGTGATGCTGACGGCCATGTCCCTACTGTCGGGAGCCCTCTGGCAGCTGCTCATCATCTTTCTCATCATTGGTCTGGTCGGGCCTGGCACCTCGGCCATCCCCCACGCCAATCTCATTTCACGCTGGAGATCGAAGCGTCACGGACTGGCCCTCGGAATCGCCATGAGCGGCACTGCCTGTGGTGGCGTCATCTGGCCGGTCTTCGCGCAGTCGATCCTCGATCGGTTTGGATACAGAATCAGCTACCTCCTCCTGGGCGGAAGTATTCTCCTGCTGGCCGTACCAATCATCTTATTCCTTCTCCGGGAGGCACCAGATCCATCTCAACCCGATGATCCATCAGCCAGTGCCCCAATGGCTGGTATGTCACGTCGAGAAGCTCTCACGACGACTCAATTCTGGATACTGACGATTGCCTTTCTGATCTTCATGTCGAGTGTTCAGGCTTGCCTGCTCCACCTCGTCCCGCTCTTGACCGATCAGGGAATGGAGGCCTCGAAAGCGGCCGGTATCGCCTCGCTTCTCGGACTGGCTGGAATTGCTGGGCGAATCATCACCGGATACCTGCTCGATCTGATCAATCCAACAATCGTGCCGGTCATCGCGTTCCTGATCGTTGCCCTTGGGATGCTGATGCTCGCGACCGGAACAACCGGTCTCCCGGCCATTATCGCCGCCCTGCTGATCGGGTTTGGTTACGGGGCTGACGCGGCCTCTATTCCCTGCCTGGTCGCAAGATTCTTTGGAATGCGTTCATTTGGTGAGATCTATAGCTACATTTTTATTGCCGTCCCCCTTGGCGGAGCCATTGGTCCGGCGCTTATGAGCGCTGGATTTGACCAGATGGGAGATTATCGATCAGTTCTGATCGGGTCGAGCCTGCTCACCATTCTCGCCGCCGGAATGATGCTCAGACTCACCTTTCCTGGATCTGCCCCTGATCGACTGAGAGAGGAGCCGTGATTCTATGGCATGGATAAAGACTATCCCGTTCGAGGAGTCGAGCGCGGAAGTACAGGAGATGATGCTTCGACAACGCCAGCTCTATCCAGCTGAGTACGGTACGCCGCCACCACTCGAAGAGCTGCAGGAGTCAATCGTCTCTTCACACTCACTCATACCTGCGGCGATGTATCATATCTTTGCCGGTTATGGCGAGATGCTCTCACCTGCCCTGCCCCTGTCGAGAGCCCAGCACGAGATGATCGCGACCATGGTCTCTGTCATCAACCACTGCTTCTACTGAACGGAGTCTCACGCAGAGTTTCTGCGTCAGGTGACTCTTGATGAGCGATTGATCGCCGCACTGCGGAGTGACTATACAAAGGCGGAGTTGAGTCAAGCCGATCGGGCGATGCTCGACTATGTCGTTCAGTTGACCCGTGACGCCGGCAGGATTCATCCAGGCCATCACGCACGTCTGCGTGAAGTGGGCTTCGAGGATCTGGCTATCCTGCAGATCACGCTCATCGCCTCCTGGTTCAACTACATCAACCGCGTCGCCGATGCACTGGGTATCGGGAGAGACGGAGTCTGATTCGACTTTTGGGACTTCTTAGTTTAATCCGGGCTCGACCCTGTTAATGAATGCATCGATTACGCAATCACATTGCCCTCAGCGTGAGGATAAGCACCTTGCAGGCCTTTATGGGGGATGAATGTCCCTTGCCTATAGATATTGGCTGCCGGAGGGCCACGTCAGGTCATTCATACGGACGCTTGGTTGAAGAGTCAGGCTACGACGCGGCTTCAGAACTCCTTTAAAAGCGCTTTAGCTTACCAATGGTCTCCCCCTTGGCTACTCGACCATTCGTGTGGGTACTAGCTTTTCGCTCCTTCGGTTCCCTGCAATGACGCTTTGGCTTACCCACAAAAATTGCCCAAAGCAACAATTATCTTCAGCCGATAATCGCAATTGAAAATAATGATTCCTTATGTTGGCGTGCATGTATTGGTAAGACTCGATTTAGCAATCGGTTTTATACTAATGTCTAATAATATCCTGGTAGAAGATAGTTAACCGGATTATATTGCTTCACCACGGGACTAATTTCAGATTCATTGTAATAGGTTGCAATTTCAATTTCACTCAAGGACAACCCATAGGCAACAGCAAACCGGTGAAAATGTTTCTCACCTATATCAACAATAGAAAAGTCTTCGTGAGAATTAAATTCCAATATCTGTGGTTTAATCTTCTTTCCTTGATAAAAGATTGTAAAAGCATCTGTTGAGGCTTCTTTATAAAGTAAGGATTTTGCACCACCACCGCCGAAAATCACCTTTAGCTTAAGCCAATGATCAATGTTTTTTTCAACAAGGTACGCTTCGTTAAATAGATGTTTTAAAAGAGAATGAACTCTGACCTTGATACGTGCCGATGACTCAACCAATGATTTCCTGAGTTCATGATCTGGGATCGTTTTATAGTCTGAGATATTTTGACCGTCATT
>CAIOZW010000155.1 GCA_903862855.1 uncultured Acidobacteriota bacterium | reverse complement strand
CAGGGCAATCGTCCGGCGGAGGTGACGGCTTTCATGGACGAAGTCGGTCTGCTTCATCAGCCCTCTGACATGGGCATCAGACGTGCCGATCTCGAGGCCTCACTCCTCAATCTGCGCCGATATGTCGAAGCACGCAATGATCTCTGGTACACCGCCATCAACCAGAGCAATATCACTCCGGAATGGATCGAAGATGCTCTGACCGGGCTTCAGTTCGCTCCCGACTCAATCAAGATTTGAGTGGCCGGGCTGGCGGTGGTGATGAAAATCTGAAAACATGACGATCTGGCTGCTCAAAGAGTATTGACAGAGCGGGTGAATCGCAAGTAGGATACCCATCTGTCAAAAGGCGTTTCTGCTCTACGTGGCTTCCAACAGACTCCTCGTGACGAGTTGAACCCTTTCTGACAAGTAATGCTGGGAAGACTGAATAATCACTCCAAAGAGAGCAGATAGAATCAACAGAACAATAGTCCCCACGGAGTCGGTTCATCTCCTGACATCCTTAACGGGGCTGTTGCTTGTCACCTCCAACATCTCATCTGTTGATGATGCGGGGGCGGGGTAGATCGGTACTCCGTGTCCTTATAAATATAATCAGTTTATTTTAAGGAAGTTGATAGAGGTTTTGGGGCATTCGAACTCATCCTTGCCTGTCGGCTGAGCTCTGCAGGCGGAGAGGTGTTCGTCATCCCTTGAACAGATTGTTGGTCATTCACGATCAAACAAGTCAGAATTGAATAAGAAACAGGACATAAGATAGAAAGAAAGGATACAGAAGCAACAATGTCAAGTACCATACTCAGACAAAATGCCGCTGGTTCCGGTCTGCTCTGGCGTACGGTCATCGCGCTCCTTCTCGTCTTGGGATTCAGCGCGGTCAATGCCGATGCGCAGGTGCTCTATGGCTCAATAGTCGGTAACGTGACCGACAATGCCGGAGCGGCAATCTCCGGGGCCACGGTGACAATCACCAACAAGGGGACCAACCAGAGCCGTGAGGCCACGACCAGCGAGGATGGAACGTATAGTTTTCCAGCTGTACAGACCGGCACCTGGAATGTCGGCGTGACCAAGACCGGGTTCAAGAGTGTAACGATCAACAACATCGAGGTAACACTCAACAGTATCGCCCGTTCCGATGTCTCGCTCGAGGTTGGTCAGGTGAGCGAAGCAGTCTCGGTCACCGCGGAGACGGCATTGTTGCAGACGGATCGTGCCGAGGTACGTGCCGAGCTGACGACGCGCCAGCTGCTCAATCTTCCCATTCCTCCAGGCCGTAACTATCAGCAGCTCTTCCGGACGCTGCCTGGTATTACACCGCCACAGAATGCCCACTCGGTGCCGACCAATCCGTCGCGCGCCCTCCAGTACAACGTCAATGGCACCTCATCCAGCTCGAACAACGTCCGTATCGACGGTGCGAGCCAGTACAACGTCTTCCTGCCCCACGTGACGGCCTATGTGCCATCACTCGAGGCCATCGAGACGGTCAACGTGGTGACCAACAACTTTGACGCCGAACAGGGCCTCGCGGGTGGAGCGGCGGTCAACGTCCAGATCAAGAGCGGAACCAACCAGCTTCACGGTTCAGCCTTCGAGTATCACGATAACAACAATACCAAGGCCCGTCCCTGGATTCTGAGACCTGTCAATGGTGTCCAGCAGGCAAAGCCGAAGCGCGTCTACAATCAGTTTGGTGGCACGCTTGGTGGACCGATCATCAAGGATCGGCTCTTCTATTTTGCGAGCTTCGAGGGAACCAACGACCGTCAGCTTGGAGCGCAGTTGCTCACTCTCCCGACGGCGGAGATGCGGACTGGCAACCTCTCCGGAGCAGGAGTTGGAATCTTCGATCCGGCGACTGGTGAGGTGAATGGTCTCAATCGCGCCCAGTTTGCGGGCGGAGTAATCCCGACCTCGCGGATCGATCCTATCGCCGCGGCTATTCTCAAGGATATGCCGTTGCCAAACCGTCCGGGCTTTCAGAACAACTACTACGCGACCGCCCCATACTTGTATGACAAGAAGACCCTTGATTCAAAGGTCAACTTCAATGTCACCGACAAGCTGGTAACCTATGGTCGTTTCAGTTTCCTGACCTACAAGCAGCTCAATCCTGGAGCGCTCGGCCCACTCGATGGAGTGGGAACTGCTCCACAGGGTGGTAACACAGGAACCGCATCCGGTGAAACTTATGGCGTGACGGTGGCCGGTGTCTACACCTTCAATCCAAACTTCATCGTTGATGCCAACATCGGTTATACCCGGCAGGGAACGACCTCCGAGCAGGGTTTCCTTGACAAGAAGATTGGTCTCGATGTTCTCAAGATTCCCGGAACCAATGGAACCCGGTCCTTTGAGAATGGCTGGCCCCGTTTCCGCATCAGCGGATTCGCAAATATCGGTGTGCAGGATGCTTTTATGCCCTACACCCGTAATGATCCACAGTGGCAGTATGTCTCGAACTTCACCTATCTGAAGGGGGCACACAGCATCCGCTTCGGCTTCGACTTTGCCCGTCAGACGATCAACCATCTGCAGGCAGAGTGGAACGGTGGCGGTAATGCTGAGCCAGCTCAGGGTGGCTTTATTCATGCTGCCGGGCCGACCCAGCTCTGTACGGCCGCCAATGCCGCCGGCAACTGCACGACCTTCCAGCAGGGCAACAACTTCAATGCTTTTGCGACCTTCCTGCTTGGTTACCACACCGGGGCCGGCCGGACGCTGCTCGTTCAGCCGCCGATCATCTTCAAGGCGCGCGCCTACAGCTTCTACTTCCGTGATGGCTGGCAGGTTCGTCCAAATCTGACGGTGACCATGGGCACTCGCTGGGAGTACTATCCACTTCCGGAGCGTGCAGATCGTGGTATCGAGCGTTATGATTTCGCAACCAATCAGCAGATTGTCTGTGGAGTTGCAGGCAATCCAAAGGATTGTGGTGTCAAGCTGAACAAAAAGCTCTTTTCGCCGCGTCTCGGTATTGCCTGGCGTATCTCGGATTCGTTCGTTCTCCGAACGGGTTATGGTATTACCTATGACCCGGTATCGCTGGCCCGTGTCTTCCGGACCAACTATCCGATGCTGCTGGCCTTCAATATCGTTCCTCCCAACTCTGCCGCTCCGGCTGGTCTGATCCGCAATGGTATTCCACCATCACCGGTTCCGGATATCTCGAGTGGACGAGTTCCGGTGCCGAACAATGTCAACGTGCTCACCCTTGGAAATAACTTCAAGCGGCCATATGTCCAGTCGTGGAACCTGGTTCTCGAGAAGAACATCTTCTGGGGGCTGACGGCCTCTGCTGGTTATGTGGCAACGCGGACGATCGGTCAGGCTGGATCATATGACGTCAATGCCGGCCGTGTCGGTGGTGGTGTCGCCAGTCAGCCGCTCTTCCAGCAGTTTGGACGTCCGGCGACCACTACCCTCTACAATGGTATGGCCAACTCACACTACGACTCGCTTCAGGCGAGCCTGAAGAAGCGGTTCACCAATGGACTGCAGTTCCAGGCATCCTATAGCTGGTCGAAGGTGATCGGTCTGAGCAACCTCGGTGGAGATAACGACAGCGGACTCGCCATCAACGATCCGGCGTTCAGACAGCTCAACCGAAGCATCCTTGGTATCGACATTCCGCATAACTTCCAGTTGACTGGCGGTTATGAGCTGCCCTTTGGCAAGGGTAAGAAGTTCCTTGCTGATAACAAGGTAGCCTCGGCACTTACGGGCGGGTGGCAGGTGAGCTGGCTCTTCAGTGCATTCAAGGGAACACCTTTCACGGTAGTGTCGAGCGGCACTTCCCTCAACGCGCCTAACAACACGCAGCGTGCCGATCTCGTCAAGACCTCTGTTCAGAAGCTTGGCGGTATTGGTGCTGGAACCCCATACTATGATCCCACCGCTTTCATGCCGGTGACGACGGCTCGTTTTGGAACGGCAGGATTCAACATTCTGCGCAGTCCCGGAACGGTCAATCTCGATATGGGAGTCTTCCGTCAGTTCAACCTTACCGAGTCGGTCAAGCTGCAGTTCCGTGTTGAGGCATTCAATGCGACGAATACACCTCACTTTGCGGCACCGGGCAACAACGCCTCAGCGCCGTCACGTGATGCGGCTGGCAACATCCTTCTTGACGCCAATGGCATACCGCGCCTGAACGGTTTCATGGAGGTGACCAATGTTCGTTCATATGGCCGTGAGGGCATTGACGAGCGTGTCTTCCGTTTTGGACTCCGACTGAGCTTCTAGTCGTGGTCTGATTCTACTTTCGAGGGAGTTGCAGCAATGCGGCTCCCTCGAACTATTATTGGGCAGCATAATCGAGCAGTTGAACGGTCAATTTTTCAGGAGTCATAGTTTCCATGACACACAGCAGAGGGTTGGTAAAATTGGTTGTTGTCGGCAGTCTGATGTTGACAGTGTTGGTACTGTTCTGGCTCGGATGGAAGGAGCGGTGGAATGTCAGTGGCGCCGGCTTGAAAGGTGAGTGGTCGGCTTATGGTGGAGGGCCCTCAAATACACACTACTCTGAGTTGGATCAAATAGATCGCGACAACGTCGGTCAGCTCGAGGTTGCCTGGACATATGACACGGGAGATGTCTTTGAGGGATCCGAGATGCAGTGTAATCCATTGATGGTCGATGGGCTGCTCTTCGGAACCTCGCCAAAGATGAGAGTCTTCGCGCTCGATCCGGGCACGGGAGAGGAGCGCTGGTCGTTCAATCCGCTCGAATGGCCGGCAGGATCAGCCGGAGGTCGGGCGCGATCGGTGGGGCGACCGCGCAATCGCGGAGTAACCTACTGGGCAGGAGATCGGCCGGGAGAGGGGCGGATCTATTTTGCCTGGCGGAACTGGCTCTATGCGCTCGAGGCACGAACGGGCAAGCCGGTGAAGGGGTTTGGCGGAGGTGGGCGGATCGACCTGCGCGAGGGGCTGGGGCGTGAATCGCGCGATCTCTCGGTCGGGTTGACGACACCCGGAGTAGTCTATCGCGATCTGCTGATCATTGGGAGCATCGTCAGCGAGAGTCTTCCGGCCGCGCCCGGACATATCCGGGCCTTTGACCTGCGCACCGGGGCCCAGCGCTGGGTTTTCCACACGATTCCGCAACCGGGTGAGTATGGTTACGATTCCTGGCCGAAGGATGCCTGGAAGTATATTGGCGGGGCGAATGACTGGGCCGGGCTGACACTGGATGAGAAGCGTGGTTTGATCTTTGCGCCGACTGGATCGGCGACCTACGATTTTTATGGAGCGAACCGGCACGGTGACAATCTCTTTGCGAATACGCTCCTCTGTCTCGATGCGGCGACTGGTCAGCGGAAGTGGCATTTTCAGGTGGTACGACACGATCTGTGGGATCGTGATCTGCCGGCGGCGCCGACTCTGGTGACGATTCGCCGGGAGGGCCGTTCGATCGATGCGGTGGCGCAGATCACCAAGTCGGGGCACGTCTTTGTCTTTGAGCGTGAAACAGGGAGGCCGGTCTTCCCGATCGAGTACCGGAAGGTGTCGACGATTGGGGTTGAGGGTGAGAGACCAGCAGAGACGCAGCCACTGCCGGTGCTGCCACCACCTGTCTCGCGACAGATCATGACGGAGGAGATGCTGACACGGCGGACTCCGGAGGCCTATGAATGGGCGCGGGAGAGATTCCTGAAGCTGCGGAGTGTCGGGCAGTTCGATCCGCCAGGACTACAGGGAAGCATCGTTGTGCCGGGTTTCGATGGAGGTCCGGGATGGGGTGGCGCAGCCTTTGACCGCGAATCGGGAATGCTCTATCTCAATTCGAACGAGGTTCCGTGCATTCTCAAGCTGGTGGAGAGACCGAAGGCTCCGGCTGCGCCGAGTGGTCGAAGCGTCTACGATCGGAGCTGTGCGAGTTGTCATGGCCGTGACCAGCAGGGGAGTCCCCCGGAGTTTCCGGCCCTCACCAGTCTGAGTCGCAAGTATGATGATGAGGAGCTGGCGGGTCTGATCGCCAATGGATCGGGGCGAATGCCGGGATTTTCGGGACTGGGTAGAGCGGCGATCAGGTCAGTCACCCGTTACCTGTTGACCGGAGAGGATACGCTCTTCAAGTCCGATAGTCCAACCGACGCTTCGCCGATCGAGCTGAAGTACATGATGGACGGCTATCCGCGCTTTCTCGACCAGGATGGCTATCCGGCGATTACGCCGCCCTGGGGGACACTCAATGCCGTCGATCTGAATAACGGGCGGATTGCCTGGCAGATCCCGCTGGGTGAGCATCCGGAGCTGGTGGCGAAGGGGATTCGAAACACGGGAAGCTGGAATTATGGTGGTCCGATCATTACGGCCGGAGGCTTGATCTTCATTGGGGCGACCAACTATGACCGGAAGTTTCGCGCCTTTGACAAGACGAATGGTCGGCTGCTTTGGGAGGGAATGTTGCCGGCTTCAGGTAATGCGACTCCCTCGACCTATCTGAGTGGTGGTCGGCAGTATGTCGTGATTGCCGCCGGTGGTGGGAAGCGAGGAGGCGAATCGGGAGGAAAGTATGTCGCCTTTGCGCTGCCGGACAGAAAGCGGAAGTGAGAGTGGGATCGATGGCAGGCATGGGCAGTCGGGTGGGAGAGTGGCGATCGCCTGGTTGGGTGATGGTGACGGCCATCGTCTGGCTCATGATTGGCGCAGTCGATCTGCGGGCCGGACAGCCTGTGGCGACAGTTGATGTGAGCGGTTTTGAACTGGAGATTCGACGCCAGATAACGGCCGCCCATCGTGCCGTAGTCGCCCGACCCAGTGACGCAGAGTTGAACGGTCGGTTGGGAATGATTCTTCAGGCCTATGAGCGATATGAGCAGGCAGCGGTTTTTCTGGGGAGTGCCCACCGGCTTGCGCCGGCCGATTTCCGATGGGCGTTCTATCTCGGGATTGTTCAGTCTGAGCTCGGCCGAGCCGGTGAGGCAGTCAAGGCACTGCGGATTGCCGGTCAGCTTCGGCCTGATCATCTGCCGGCAAGACTGCGTCTGGCAGAGGCACTGCTTGCCGATGGGCAGACCGTGCCGAGTCGGGATCTCTATGAAGAGGTGCTCCGGGCACGGCCGGGTGAAGCCCTGGCACT
>CAIOZW010000154.1 GCA_903862855.1 uncultured Acidobacteriota bacterium | reverse complement strand
GGCCGATGTTCTCGCCGCTTCGCTCTTTACAAGGTTCCGGTCACGCCAGGAGCATACCTTTGCGGAGAAGATCCTCTCGGCCATGCGCCACAAGTTTGGTGGTCACGTCGAGAAAAAGTAGCCCAGGTCAAGGGAGATAGGCAATGGCCCCGGAGCTGATCCCGACGGATGTTCCAAGAATTACGGTGACGAGCAGCGAGGTAATAAAGTCGGTGACGATTCCAAAGATCATTGCCATAAACAGAGCGGTCTACCTTTGGCTCATGCGGGTCGCCCGGGAGAGGTGGCTCAACACTCTCGATTCAATCTCCATGGTGTCTTGCTCCAAGTCGGTAACGACTTGTCTTGAGGAACAGGACATGGATGAAAATACACACTCTATGTTCGGGGGAGATGGAGTCGGCGGGGGTTCCGACAAGCTATTGGATAAAGTCGAATCGGTCGCCAGAATCCGTCGGTCAAAATACACAGGATGCAGAGATTTGGCCAGTCAGAACTTTGCCTCATGACAATTCAAAACCAGTTATGAACAGAATCATATCGAACTTTCTGGTGTTGCTATCAATAATCAACGTACTTCAGACCAATCAGCCGGTTGTTGTCTCTCCCGGGGTAACGGCGATCGTCGGTGCCACCGTGATGGATGGAACCGGCCGGGAGCCGCAACAACAGACGATCGTCATCAAAGGAGACCGGATCGAGGCGGTCGGCTCAGGCCTTGCCGTCCCTGCGGGAGCGCGAATCATCAATGGCGAAGGGATGACGGTCGTGCCAGGGCTCTTCGATCTTCACACGCACCTGCCCTATGCGACGGCGAGCGGGATTACCGGCGACTGGCCAAAGAATCTCAAAGCGTACCTCTATTGTGGAGTGACTTCGGTCGTCGACTTTGGAACCTATCCGGAGACCTTTGAGCCGATGCGGCGTTTGATCAGTGAGGGGAAGGTCATCGCACCACGACTGAGTCTGGCCGCACGATTGACAACGCCAGGTGGTCACGGTGCCGAGGGAGGTCGGGGAGACTTCTTTTCACAGGAGGTCTCTACCGCCTCTGAAGCCCGAGCCGCCCTGGAGCGGCTCGTCCCCTATCGGCCAGATGTGATCAAGGTCTTCACAGACGGATGGCGTTATGGAAATGCTCCGGACATGACGAGCATGAATGAAGAGACCCTGACGGCCCTCGTCGATACTGCACATCGGCAGGGTTGGGAGGTTCTGACCCACACCGTCAGGCTCGACAATGTCAAGATTGCCGTTCGCGCCGGGGTCGATGTGATTGCACATGGAGTCAATGACCGGCAGGTCGATCCTGAACTGATCGACCTGATGAAGGAGAGACGAACCACCTATGTCTCGACCTTGGCCGTCTATGAGCCTCGCGGACGAGAGATACTGACGCCCCTCCTGCAGCGTGTCCTCGACCCGGCAGCGCTATCTGCGATCAGACCCCCGCTGACGCCTCCACCCGGTGATGGCGAGTCGATTCCAATCCCCTCTGCAAAGAGTGCGCCGGGGCCGGAGACGCCATCGAGGCAGCGGCGCTGGTACAACCTCGGCAACAATCTCAGCCGGTTGCATCAGGCTGGGGTTAGAGTTGGAACAGGCACCGATGCCGGGGTGACAGGAACTCACCATGGGTGGGGAACGATCCGCGAACTCGAACTGATGGCGGCCAATGGAATGAGTCCCCTCGAGGTACTGACTGCCGCGACCGGCAACTCGGCCCGTGCCATCGGGGTCGAGAAGGAGAGAGGAACGATCGCTCCGGGTCAGCTGGCCGACCTGCTCGTTGTGAAGGGTGAACCGCACCGCCGCCTCAGGGATATTACCAACATCCGCCACCTCTTTCTTGGCGGGCGTGAGATCGATCGAGATGAGCTGGCCCGCCAGATTGCCGCACCTGAGTTGTCTCCTCTTCCAGCCGCTTCCGCGCCGCAGGAGCTCGACGATTTTGAGAGAT
>CAIOZW010000153.1 GCA_903862855.1 uncultured Acidobacteriota bacterium | reverse complement strand
CTGGACAAAGAGGAACGGGAAGTCTCCCTGGCCCCAGGCCCGGCGCCAGTCGGTGATCATGGCTGAAAAGAGGCGATGGTAGACCGGCGCGCGCTCCTTCGATCCATTCGTCTCTCCCTGGTACCAGATGGCTCCGGCAATACCATAGGAGACAAGCGGCGCGATCATCCCGTTCCAGAGAGTCGATGGTGCGTGTGGATGGCCGGGGCCGGCGGGGATACCGGGCCGGGCGCCCTTCTTGCCATCGGCCTCCCATTTCGCCACTGCCTGTTCGTAGCGGATCATGGCCGCCGGGTGGTTCTCGAGAATCCGTGCCCAGTAGGAGTAGGCCGGGAGCAGCGCCGGATCGGCGGCAAGCGCCGAGGGGCTCATCCAGCTCTCGACCGGTGTTCCACCCCACGGAGCCTGGAGGATCGCCACGGGAACCTTGAGCTGCTGGTGGAGATGGCGGGCAAAGAAGTAACCGACGGCCGAAAGGGCCCCGATCGTCTGTGGAGTGACCGCCTGCCAGGCAGCCTTGACGTCCTCTTGAGGTGCATCGGCGACGACGTGCTCGACCTTGTAGAAGCGGATCTGCGGGAAGTTGGCGGCGGCAATCTCCTTCTCGGCATCGTTCGATGTACTGACGCGCCACTCCATATTCGACTGGCCCGAAGCGAGCCAGACCTCACCAACCAGCACATCGGAAAGACGAATCGAATTGTTCCCGACGATATTCAACTCGAAGGGGCCGCCGGCGGAGCCCGGCTTGAGGAAGACCTCCCACCGGCCGAGCACATCGGCTACCGTCTTCACCTCTTCACCACGAAAGCTGACGGTGACCGCTTCACCGACACTGGCCTTGCCCCAGATTTTGACCGGACGGTCACGCTGCAGCACCATTCCATTGGCAAAGAGCGACGAAAGTCGCACATCGGCCAGGCTATCGACCGTCAGGGTCAACAGCACCACCAGCAGAAGCATTATGGATCGTTTCATTAAATTGGTCTCCTCTTTGATTGCCAGGTTAGACTTTGAAGAATACAGGCACCGGCGTCGTGGTTGAGACGACGCATCGATTGAACAGCGAACTGCGATACAAGAAATACCTCAGCGAAAACGGATCGAGTAGAGATCGGCGTCCTTCATGACAAACCGGAGCCGGACGGTCTTACCGGCAAGCCCCCCGAGCGCAGAGCCGCGCTTCCAGGAGACCTCACGGGCAATCTCATTGCCGATCTGTTCGATGCTCTCATCAAGAGAGTACCCAGGCCAGGGCTTGCCGGTTTCATCCTGAATCTCGACGCGCAGACCGCCAGCCGCCGAGGTGGCAAAGTTGATCACCAGCCGCTCCCCGGCAAAGCGGAGCGGCTTTGTCAGCAGCTCACCCCCGCGCCATGGGGCACGAACGGCAACCAGCCCGTCGGTCCGCAGCCGGTATCGATGGAGCCGGTGGGTCGGCTGACCATAACTCTTCTGGACGTAGAAGGAGATCTCACCCGCGCCGGTCGGGACGATGTTGAGCGCCGGATAGTTGGTCCGGGATGTCCAGTTCTCGAGCCCCAGCTCGGGCTTGATCAAGGCTTCGGGGAAGAGGCGATCGTAACGGTCTCCACCACGGGTCGTGATCAGTACACTGTCAGAGACATCCTTGAAGTATCCGGGATTGACGCCAACCGACGTGGCCTGTTCTGGCGTGAGCACCTGTCGCCCAGGCATGAAGCGTGCCGCGATACCAAGATAGATCTGTGGTGCCCGAAAATAGGGATGGGTCTGGTTGGTGTAGAGGTGCTCGACCGGACCATCACCATAGCCCATATCGACCGGAGTGCTCCAGTTGATGAAGTCGGTCGAGGTGGTCCGGGCAATGCGGCGAATCCTCTGCCGAAAGACGCGAAAATATGAGACATACTGCTGTTCGCTCTCTGACCAGAAGGCGACATTCTGTGAGTCGAAGTCTCCGGCAGTGATGACCGGGCGATCGACCAGCTTGCGCCAGCGGCGTCCGTCGGCCGAGACAAAGGCGAAGAGGCCGGTCTTCTGGGTTCCGGCGAGAGCCTTGAAGCGCTGGTCAGCGGGAATGCCTGGCCGCCCATCGAGCAGCGGACTGAAGTTATGAGAGAAGGGTGCCTGATCGGCCAGGATGACATTGTTGCGGCGGGTTCCCGCAAGCTCGAAGAGACCCAGCTCCGGACGGGTCCACCTGATGCCGTCACGTGACTCGGCAAGGCAGGTCGTCTCGCTGGTGCTACCGTCGGCGCGGGGCACTGGCAGACCACGGTAGTAGAGGCGGTAGAGTCCGCCATCCTCGATCACCGTGCAGTAACCGGCAAAGGCACCCTCCCAGGGCTGGTCGAAGCGAAGTACCTCACCCGCATCGACCGGGTGCTGCAATTCGAAGGTGAGGCCCTCGGTCCGGTCGACCAGATAGCGATCGACGAAGAGCTCGAGGCGTGATCCGATATCGAGCACCGGCGACTGGCCGGAGATCATTCCACCAGAGATAAGAAGGATGGACAGGAGCAGCAGCACAAATTGAATCAATCTCTTCATCGACGATACCATTCTGTAGATGCCTGTAGATGCTCAACCGATCAGGCGAGCAGCTTCTGCTGGACGCGGCCGTGGACATCGGTCAGCCGGAAGGCCCGACCCTGAAACTTGAAGGTGAGCCGCGTATGATCGAGACCAAGCAGATGGAGCATCGTCGCGTGCAGGTCATGGACATCGACCGGGTCGGCGACGATGTTGTAGCCGAACTCGTCGGTCTCGCCGAGCGTTACGCCAGGTTTGACGCCGGCTCCAGCCATCCACATGGTGAAGGCCCGCGGATGGTGGTCACGCCCCATGAGCATTGCCCCTTCGCGCCGCTCGTTGATCGGTGTCCGGCCAAACTCGCCGCCCCAGACGACGAGGGTCTCATCGAGCAGCCCACGCTGCCTGAGATCGGTCAGCAGTGCGCTGATCGGTTGATCGATCTCCGCACAGAGACGGGGCAACCCGACGGCGATGTCTCCGCCGACCGAGTTACCGTGCGTATCCCAGCCGCGATGAAAGAGCTGGACGAAACGAACTCCGCGTTCAACCAGCCGCCGCGCAAGCAGGCAGTTATTGGCAAATGACTTCTTGCCCGGCTCGGTCCCGTAGAGCTGCTGGATCGCCGTCGGCTCCTTCGTGATGTCGGTCAGCTCGGGGACGCTGGTCTGCATGCGGAAGGCCAGCTCATAGGCCTCGATGCGCGTCGTCACCTCCGGATCTCCGGTCAGCTCACGCCGGGTCTGGTTGAGGTCACGCAACGCATCGAGTGTGCCACGCCGCGCCGTGCTGCTCACCCCGGCGGGATTCGAGACAAAGAGAACCGGATCGCCCTTGGAGCGGAACTCGACACCCTGGTGGACGGTCGGGAGAAATCCGCTGCCCCAGAGGGCCTTGCCACCATCCGGATCAGCAGCTCCCGAGAGGAGGACGACAAATCCTGGCAGATCACGATTCTCGCTCCCCAGTCCGTACATCAGCCATGAACCGATGCTCGGCCGGCCGAAGACCTGGTGGCCAGTGTTCATAAAGATCTGCGCGGGCGCATGATTGAACTGCGTCGTGTGCATCGAGCGAATGATCGCCAGCTCGTCGGCGTGCTTGGCCAGATTGGGCAAGAGCTCGGAGATGACCGCACCAGACTGGCCGTGCGGCGCAAAACGAAACGGTGAGCCGAGACAGAGCGGTGTCCCCTTGATGAAGGCGAAACGCTCTCCCTTGACCAGCTCGGCCGGGATTGGCTGGTTGTCATACTTGTTGAGTGCCGGCTTCGGGTCGAACATGTCGAGCTGCGACGGGCCGCCCGCCATGAAGAGAAAGATGACGTTCTTCGCCTTTGGCGCAAAGTGGGTCTTCAGTTGCTGGGCGACCTCGGCCTGCGCTTCACGCCCGGCGAGCGACGAGAGTGCCGCGGCGCCGATCCCAAAACCGGCCTGCGCGAAGAAGTGACGGCGCGTCAGACGCTTCAATTCCAGCGATGATTCAGAATCCATTCTCTTCATCGTTACTCCTTGGTCAGCATCTCGTCGAGATTGAGCAGCACATTGGCGACCATGGTCAGGGCAGCGGCCTCGGCCGGGTCGCCAGCCATTCCCTTTGCGACCTGCCGTGCAGCGGCCGGATCGCGGCGATAGATCGCGAGCTGCTCCTGATAGAGCCTCTCCAACCGCCCCAGCTCGGTGGCCGATGGCGAACGGGTCAGGCAACGGCGAAAGCCATATCCAAGACGCGCGGCCACATCTCCACGCTGATCTTCACGCATTCGCCCGGCAAGCGCCCGCGCCATATCGAAGAGCGCCTCATCGTTGAGCAGGTTGAGCGCCTGGAGCGGCGTGTTGGTGCGGACGCGCCGCACCGTGCAGAACTCGCGGCTTGGTGCGTCGAAGGTGGTCATCATCGGATAGGGGGCAGTCCGCCGCAGGAAGGTGTAGAGGCTTCGGCGGTAGATATCGGTGCCGGTGCTCGTCGTCCACTTGATGGTCGAGCCATCGTAGGGGTTGGCCCAGATGCCCTCCGGCTGCACCGGGTAGACGCTTGGCCCGCCGACCTTGGCCTCGAGCAGTCCGCTCGCCAGCAGCGCCGCATCACGGATCGTCTCGGCATCGAGCCGGAAGCGCGGTCCGCGTGCGAAGAGTCTGTTGTATGGATCATCGACGCCGCGATTGAAGTTCGACGACTGGCGATAGGTCGCCGAGGTGACCATTAGTCGCAGCAGATGCTTGACGCTCCATCCGCCGGTGCGGAACTCGACCGCCAGCCAGTCGAGCAGCTCCGGGTGGGTCGGGGCACTTCCCTGCCGTCCAAAGTCCTCGGAGGTCTCGACCAGACCGCGACCAAAAAGCTGCTCCCAGAAACGGTTGACCATCACGCGTGCGGTGAGGGGGTTATCGGCGCTGACCAGCCAGCGCGCCAGCCCGAGCCGGTTGAGCGGAGCATCGGACGGCCAGGGGTTGAGCGCGGCCGGCGTGGCGGCATAGACCCGCTCGCCCCGGTTGGTGTAACTGCCGCGTACCCGCAGCTCGGTCGAGGGTCGCTCGGCTGATTGCCGCTCGCGGATGATCGGAGCCTTGATGATCCCCAGACTGTCGATCGCCTTGTTCAGCTCGGCCAGACGATCCCGCTCCCTCTTCAGCAGCGGAGTCACCTGGCGAAACTGGGCACTGATACTCTCACGCTGCTTCGCTGTTCGTTCGGCCGCGGCCGTCGTGAAGTCCTGGTGCAGCCGTAACGGCAGTTCGACGATCCGCATGGGACTCGCCGCCGCGGTCACCGAGAGGCGCACGCGCCCCAGCCCCTGG
>CAIOZW010000152.1 GCA_903862855.1 uncultured Acidobacteriota bacterium | reverse complement strand
TTGAAATGGCCCTCAAGAGTGCGGAAGTCCCGGTCAGCATCTTTGGTGCGGCAGAGTCGACCCACAACCGGATCAACAACGAACTTGGAGTGCCAGGTGATCAGGCAACCCTCGAACTCTATAAGTTCCTCGCACCGCTCGTTCAATCGCGCTGAGTAGCGCGGAACTCAATAGATATCGAGATCGCGTCCAAACACGACCCGGCCATCATATCCCTGCGCGATCTCCCGCAGCATCTCCTCCGGCGCCGTTCCCCAGAGGAGCTGATGATAGAGGATGAGCAGGCCGGGTCGAGCCTTGGTGGCGATGGACGCAAGTTCTCTCGTCGAGGTATGGAAGCTCGAGTGATACCGTTGCCATTCAGGTGGGCGTCGTGCAAATCCGGATTCAGAGTAGACTTCGTGGATCAGGACGTCACACCCGTCACACTCTTCTATGATTGCCGGAGTGGGGCGGCAATCACCCGAGATGACGATTGTCCGGTCAGGAGTCACAAACCGATAGCCGAGGGCGTGCTTCCAGCTTCCGTGGATGACCTGGAAGGCCGTCACCGTCACATTCTCATCTCGATATACCAGTCCCTGACCAACCTCCCGTACCTTGACCTCATAGCCTTTCGGCCCATCGGGCATCTTTGGCTCAAGACCGTGGAGGCGAATCTCAAGATCCTCAGCGTAGGCTTTCCGGAGGTGATCGGTCATCCGTTGCAGACCTGGCGGACCAAAGACAAGCAGTGGCGCGTTTCGTTCAAGGACTGCCGGAGTCAGCATGAAGTCCGGGTAGCCAGCAGTATGATCAGAGTGAAGATGGGTAATGAAGAGGCGACGGAGGCGGCTCACCGCCAGGCCGGCGACACCATTGCGGTGAGCTGCGGCAGCACGGCGCACGACACCGGGCCCGCTGTCGATGATATATGGCGTGTCGTTGACGACGATCGCCACCGCCGGGCCGGAAGCATCTGGATCAGCATTGGGTGTGCCAGTTCCAAGCAGGACGACCCTTGTCACCGATGGGCGCGATGAGACTGGCAACGACCCCTGACCCGATGATCCACTTGTCCCAAGGAGCAGGGAGATCAGAATGGTATAGACCGATCTGTACATGATTGTTGAGACTCTGACGACTGCAGCTATCTGACCAGATGATACCTGGTCTGGCGACGGAGAACCCAGGAGACACGCCCCTGATCATCTAAGGCGACGTCCTCTTCCTGACCGACAAAGAGCTCCTGCCCATCCCATTCAGGGATTGGCGTGCGCGCTCCCAGCTCGATCGAAAACCAGCTCTGCGGGATGATCCGCACCTCGCCGCGTCCGGGGATCGCTTCCTGTCGATCCCAGAGCCCGATGAGAGGACCGGCACCGTGACCGTGGTCGCCGATCGGATGGGTATAGAAGGTGCCATTGATCTTCTCGGCCTTCATGACCGCTATCGAGTCGAGCAGGACCTCGTTGCCCGTGCGCCCCGGGCGGATCCGCTCGATCAGAATATCCTGCATGCGGTTTGTCGCCAGCAGAGCCCGACGAATGCCCTCTGGAGCATCGGTCTCACCCTGGCGCAGGACATAGCCCATGTGTTGAGTATCTGTCGCAAGCCCCAAGGCAACCAGACCAAAGTCACAATGGAGAACATCACCGCGTTCGATAACCACCGGTTCGTCTTCGGCAAGGTTACCGGGGATGGCTGAACCGCGCCGTTGTACCCGCACCGTCGGCTGAAACCAGGTTCCAAGTCCAAGATCCTGAACCTGCTGGCGCATCCACCAGACCACATCCTGATTGGTTGTCTGACCAGGCTTGATCACCTCGGCCGAAAAGGCCCGGGCAATGATCCGATGAACAACCTCCATCATCCGCCGGTATTGTGGCAACATCTCCGGAACGCGCGTCTCGATATATTCGAGGGCGAGCTCCTCGTGACGAACCAGCTTCGCCGAAAGCTGCGGGCCGAGGGCCGAGACCAGCTTCTCTTGCTCGGAGGCCGAGAGCCCATCAGAGAAGGCATGCGTCGGTGAGACATTGATGGCAATCCGCTGCGGGTTCCGCTCGGCGATCAGCTTGCGTAACAGCGCCCACTGCCCTTCTCCCCACAGTTCGCGATTCTCAACCTGGGGATCACGGTAGACAGTGTAGAGCCCACCATTCGATCCTCCACCAAGTGCCAGTCGGTCGACTCCGGCGACCGGACCACGATCGTGAAAGACGAGTATCGTCCGGCGCCGGGCCGCAAAGACCGTTGGTGCGACAAGTGATCGAAAGACCGGATCTTCGTTATACTCGCGACAGATCACCAGCCACATGTCGACGCGATGCTTGCGCATCAGACCTGGGAGAACCGATTCAAGCCTGGTCTTCAACCACGCCTGGCGGATCGAGGCCTCTTCGCGCACTCCGGGAAGATCCCGCGCACTCTGGGCAGATGTTACTGCAGCCGTGAGACTCAGTACCAGTATCAGATGCGACAAGACTCCCAGTATTCTCTTCATCATCGATCAACCCCTTTACCCTAATTGGACAGCAAATGGCCCGGACTCTGGTTATTTCACCGTTTGATCAGATCGCTGAGGGTATTGTGTTATTCCCTGAACTGAAAGTGTGCCCGACCGAGTCGGCGTAAATCAAGCTGATCGATTTCTTTATCGAGTTACCCGCAGACCCCTCCACACCACTCGTAACAGAGCCACCATCGCGTTCTGTGCTGATTGTCGATAGATACCCGGCTATTTGATGGCCGGGCCAATCTCTTTTCGGGCTATCGTAGCCGCCGATGATCCGGAGAGGTAGGTCGCCGTCACGGTGACGTAACTTGTGGTCGAATAGCCATAGACCAGGATATGCCAGTCACCGCTGCCTGGATTACTGATAACACACTTCTCGATCGAGTTTTCACCATCAGATGAACAGTCATTGACCTTGATCGAGGGTTGCCTTCCTGACTGAATATAGAGGTCGATGTCTCCCGAACCAGAGGTCTGAACTGTCAGGGTACTGGTCTTCACCGGAACATAGATCTTGTAGTAGCGGTTCTGCGATTTGGTCACTTTCGTACTGACAGGCAGTCCACTGACAAGCGCGGAGAAAGGCATGGAGGGAAGATTGACGGCAACACTGGTTGCCGCTGGTGACTCACCCGCCACATCCGTGGCCACAAGAGTGTAGTTGTATGAGTGACCTGACTCGAGACCCGCGTCGTCATAACTCGTCACATTCGGAGCGAGAGTCGCGATGATCTTCCAACTGGTGTCAGCTCCCGTACGGCGCATGACCCTGTATCCGGTCTCGGTGTTGTTATTGTCGATCCAGCCGAGTTTGATCTGGGTAGTGGTCATGGCGGTCGCGACAAGACCGGTTGGAGTGACGACGCTGATGCTCGTGGTCGTTGCCGTCGCCTCAACCGATTCGAGATCTCTGCCCTGTGTATCGTATGGGGCCACGCGATAGCGGTACTCAGTTCCCAGCGTCAGTCCCTTGTCCTGATAAGCGGTCAGATGGGCACCGAGAGTGGCAATGAGGGAGAAGGTTGTTGTCTTACCAGACTGGCGGTAGAGATGGTATCCAGCATAGTTGCCAGCCGGGAAGGTCCAGCTCAGATCGATCTGGGTCGATGAGACTGGAGTAAGTGTCAGAGTCGGTTTGGTCACTGGCAGCGTAGTCTGGAGCTGCGCCAGCGCTGCATCGACCTGAATTCGAGGCTTGGTGATCCCATTGGTATCGGCTATACCTACGCCACTGGCGACGAGGGCATCGAGAATCGTGGTGACACTTGCTGAGGGTGCTTTCTGGCGCAGGATTGCCCAGGCAGCACTGACGTGTGGTGTCGCCATCGAGGTTCCACTCCAGCGTTCATAAAATGCACCAGGCACGGCCGAAGTGATACCGGCGCCAGGAGCCAGCAGGTTGAGAAAGCCTGCCGAGTTGGAGAAACTTGCCGTTCTGTTCGAGTTATCACGCGTCGCTCCGACACTGATCGCGGTCGAGATACAGGCAGGTGAACTGATCGAGTCCTTGTACCCATCATTGCCAGAGGCGACGATCGTGGCAATATTGGCGGCCCGCAAGAGATCGATCATCTGCTTCATGGCCGCATCCGTCTCATCACAGTTTGTAAAGTATCGTCCACCGCCAAGACTCATATTGGCCGCCGTGATCGAATAGGTCGACCGCAATTCGAGGACCCTCTGCAGACCTCTCAGAATATCTGAATCGAATGACAGGTAGCACGGGGTCTCTTCCTCGCCACACTCTGCAGACGAGTTGACCTCAGAGAAGACCTGGATGGCGAGGATCCGCGCATCTTTGGCGATCCCTGAAAAAGTCTGTCCGGCAAAGTTGACCTGATTACCGGCGACGATGCCAGCCACGTGGGTTCCGTGCTCACACCCGGAGAGACAAGGCAGGGCCGAATTGGGTTCAGTGGAACTTGCCACACGCCCCGGGCAGATTGAAAGCGTCGCTGACGAAGAGTTGTTGGTCGAGTAGCAGGCTTCGGAGACGACCTTCCCGAAGATCATCTGGTGGTTCTTATCGACACCGGTATCGAGAACAGCGACGACCTGGCCACTGCCCGAATATCCACTCGCCCAGGCGGCTGGAGCGCCAATGAAGGGTCCACTCTCGGCGAGGATGGGACGATTGAGCCGGTCCTCCTGGATATCGAGAACATCATCGGACTGGCGAAGTGCTTCGAGTCCACTGGCATTGACCCTGATGGCCATGATCGGCAGTCGATCGTAGCTTTTGATCGAGGCAGGATCATAACCATAGAGATCATCGAGAAGTTTCTCTCTGACCGTCACAATGCGAGATCGCTGCGCCCGGGATTCGATCCCTTCGCGCACCTCACTCTGGGGCGAGAAGGCAACCCGCAGGGTCACAATGACCGGAACCAATCCCCTCTCGACAACGCGCGACGCCAGTCGATCGAAGCGATCCTGAGCGCTGCTGCTGCGGCGGAGCTGTCGCGCCTGAAGCTGCTGGCGCTGTAGCTCCTCCCCATAACGATCCTGGGCAATGACCCTTTCGAAGAGCCGAAATGAACGGTGCTGGTAAAGGATGATGCCTGAAATGATCAAGCCCGGCAGAATCAGTGAATAAAGGTAGACTCGTCTCATCTTCATATTGTCTCCTGATTGTTTGGTAACCTTGACCCTGCCGGGCCTGTCACTTCGTTTCAGCGTTTGTCGAGCTGATTCTCGACCGGGGTGATCGAAGCGCGGTGCTCATCGGCAATCTGTCTGAGCCTCGCAATGACTTCCGGATGTTTTGCCCCAATATCATACTTCTCCGAGGCATCTTCGTCCAGATTGTAGAGGAGCGGCGGATTATGCTCCACCGGTTGATCGGTACCATACTCTGATTTGGTGATGAAATGGGCCTTGAATGAACCATGGCGGACGGCAAAGAGCTTCGAGCCTCGCCAGTAGAACATGGTCTGGCGGGGGCTCTTTCCGCTCCCACGCAGAACCGGGGTCAGGTCAAAGCCATCGAGGGGACGGTCAGCGGGCACCGACTCGCCGACGATCTTCGCTATCGTTGGCAGCAGGTCGAGTGTCGATCCCTGATCGGTCACCACCCCGGGCTTGATCGTTCCCGGTTGCCAGAAGATGGTCGGTTCGCGCATCCCACCTTCAAAGGTACCGCCCTTCGCGCCGCGAAGCAGCCCGGCCGTGCCGCCCTGCTCGTTGAAGAGCATCCACGGACCATTGTCACTCGTGAAGACGACCATCGTCTTTCGATCGAGCTGGAGTTGACGCAGGGTGTCGAGCAATCGGCCGACGTTGGCATCGAGCTCCTCGATCACGTCGCCGTAGAGTCCACGCTGGCTCCGTCCGGCAAACTCCTTTGACCTGAAGAGAGGCATGTGCGGCATGCTGTGGGCAAGATAGAGAAAGAAGGGACGCTGGCGGTTGGCCTTCACAAAGCCGATCGCCTCGTCGGTGTAGCGCCGGGTGAGGGTCGTCTGGTCGGCCGGCCGCTCGACTACCTGCTCACCGCGCATGAGTGGGACATTCCAGTACTCGACCTTCGGCTCCATCATTCGCCGCCGGCGCTCATCGGCCGGGACGTTCTGGCCGACAAAATCCATGTCATTGGAGTATGGAATACCAAAGTACGAGTCGAACCCGTGCTTCATCGGCAGGTATTCGGGCTGGTATCCCAGGTGCCACTTCCCGACGGCCGCTGTCGCGTACCCCTTGCGCTTGAGTATCTCGGCAATCGTGACCTCACTCGCCGGCAGGCCCCCCTTCGAGTCCGGAAAGAGGACGCGCCGCGTATCCGAATACATCCCGGTCCGGATTGGCAGTCGAGAGGTCAGCAGCGCCGAGCGGCTCGGCGTGCAGACAGAATCGGCGGCATAGAAGCTGGTCCAGCGCTGCCCCTCCGTCGCCATGCGGTCGAGATGGGGAGTGCGTATCGTCGGGTTACCGAAACTTCCCAGATCACCATAGCCAAGGTCGTCACAGAAGATGACGATGAAGTTCGTCGGAGCTGGTGCCGCATTGGACTGCCCGATTCCCGAAAGGCTTGTCGTCGAGCAGCAGCCCAGAATGACCATCAGAACGGCCAGAATTTTTCGCTTCATCTCTTACTCCCAGTCTTGGATGTTATCTTGATCGTTGATGGAGCAGCCTCCGGACGCTGCCAGGGGACGGCGCCGGCACGCTGCAAGTGGAGCTGGAGGGCGGTCGTCAGCTCCTGGGCAATCTTTGGTTCGCTGGCAAAGAGATCCCGTTGTTCGAGCGGATCTGTCTCCAGATTGAAGAGCTGCAGAGGCTCGAAGGGCGAATTGTGGAGCATCTTCCAGGGGCCACGCCGCACGGCATAGTAGTCCTGGCCGCGATACTTCGTCCCGCCCTCGCGACGCATCCAGAAGAGATCTCGTGTGACCGCTGGCTGTGCCTCGCCGCGCAATGTGGGTAGAATCGAACGACCATCGATCGCTGAACCGGGCCGCAGCCCGGCCGCCTCGCAGATCGTCGCGTAGAGATCCATGTGGAGCGCGATCCGTTCACTCCGCGCCCCGGCCGCGATCCGTCCCGGCCACGCGGCAAACATCGGGACCCGGATTCCACCCTCGTAGAGGTCCTGCTTCCCTCCCCGCAGATTCCCGTTCGTCCCCGCGACGCTCAACAATCCACCGTTGTCACTGGTGAAGATGACCAGCGTCTCGCGATCGAGCCCCTTCTCTTTGAGCCCGGCCAGGACACGGCCAATTCCGTCATCCATATGTTCGATCAGCGCGACCAGACGGGCCCGCTTATCGCTGATCCCCGGCTCACGTGAACGAACCTTGGCCAGCCACTCCTCGGGTGGCTGAATCGGATCATGCGGTGCATTGTAGGCAAGGTAGAGAAAGAAGGGGGCCGGCTTTCCCCGTCGCATCTCGAGATAGTCGATCGCCCAGTTCGTGAAGAGATCTGTCGCGTGACCTTCCGGCTTGATCGTCTGCCGATTGAGCCGCAAATAGTCGCGGTCATGGCGCCGATGATGGTAGTAGTCGTCCATCATATCGCCAAGAAACCCGTGGAAATGGTCGAAGCCACGGTCGTTCGGAATATCCGGAGCTTCGAGGCCAAGATGCCATTTGCCGACGATCGCGGTCTGGTAACCGGCCTCCTTGAGGCGCGTCGGCAGCATCTGCACTCGCGGTGAGAGCCAGCCCCAACTGTTATCAGCGTGAGTCCTGATGACTCCGGGGACTCCGGCCAGATCAGGATACTGCCCGGTCAGCAGCGCGGCCCGCGAAGGAGAACAGACCGGCGCGTTGGCATAGAAGTTGGTGAAACGCATCCCCGCGGCGGCCAGGGCATCCAGATGGGGTGTTCGGACATCCCGTCCACCATAGCCGGAGAGATCTCCATATCCCAGATCATCAACCATGATCAAAAGGACATTGGGCTTGCCTGCCCGCTGTGCGAGGGCTGTCGCCGTGAAGAGACAGATGACGAGAAACGACTGCACTATTCTATCTATTCTGATCACTCGCGTGGCTCCATTCCTGATGCGCGGTCAGTCTCAGGAGGTGACTGACCGCGCGTTATCACCGATCAATAGAGCAGCTTCAGCGCAAACTGGATCACGCGTGGCTGGTTCGACTGACCACTGATCTGCCCGAAGGCTGCACTGCCAAATGCGGTGTTTGGCGGTGCGAATCGAACCGTGTTGGTCAGATTGAAGAACTCGGCCCGGAACTGAACCGTCAAGCCCTCAAACACCCGCGTGTTCTTGACCATCGAGAAGTCGATGCCCGAGAGCCCGTCACTGCGCACACTGCCGAGCGACCTCGGTGTCGTCCCAAAGGTATAAGCAGTCGGCGCAGCAAAAGCGGCGGTGTTGAACCAGCGGGTCAAGGTGCGATCCCGATCGGCCAGGATTGGATCACCAACCAGATTCGGACGCTGACCTCCTCCCTGCGAGAAGGTTGTGTTGGTCGCACTCGAAAATGCCAGTGGCCCGCCCGTCTGGTAAGTATAGATAGCTGACACCTCCCAGCCATTGAAGACTCCACCAACAACTCCCCGCGGGTTGAAGCGACGCCCGGGGCCGAATGGCAAGGCATAGAGTCCATTCAGGACCAGCCGATGCGGCGCATCGAGCGCCGAGAGCGAACGATCGAGCCGCAGATTGTTCCAGTTCTGAAAGCCCACGTTACTCAATGACTCACCGGCAAATTGCCCCGTCGCGACATCGATCAGTTTCGAGAAAGTGTACGAACCATTCAGGGTCACGCCTCGATTGAAACGACGCTGCAGCGAGACCATCATGGCGTGATAGGTCGACGAGGCAAAGGTCTGATTGGTCGCCACCACCGACTGGAAATGCGGGTATGGCCGCAATAACTGCGCCCGTGCGACGGTCGCGCTGGCCAGCGGCCCGGTCGTGATCTGCCGGAAGAATGGATTGGGAACCTGGGCTCGAAGCTGGTCGCCAAGCGCGAGTGCCGAGTCAGGAATCTGATTCAGCTCCATATCCTGCTGCAGCTTCAATCCACGGTTGCCAGCGTAGCCAACCTCGAGCAGCATCTGCCCGGGCAGCTCCCGCTGTACATTGAGGTTCCACTGCGCCGAGTATGACTGTTTCACATCGCGGTCAGAGAAACGAATATTCTGTCCAAGGAATGTCGCCGCCCCAAGACTGCTTCCCGATGGCAGGACGATACCAGTTGGATATGGGTTATCGAGATAGTTGAGCGGAGTCACCCCGTTGAGACTTCCAACCAGGGTCGTCGTCGCTTCAAAACCTGACGTTCCAAAAGAGGCCGAACTCCCACCAACTCCCGTCAACGGAGCAAAGAAGATTCCGCCACCTCCGCGAATCACTGTCCCCGGACGCACGGTCCAGGCAAAGCCGAGGCGCGGGGCGAAATTGTTACGATCGGGATTCCACTGTGTCCGCGGGTTGCCATTGACGCCAACGAATGAGAGCGCTCCACGCAGGTTGAGATCAGGCGCCGTCAGCGGCGGTTTTGCCGCGTAGTCAAAATTGGTGAGCTGATTGTAACGATCGGTACGCGGTGACTCATACTCGTAACGGAACCCGAGGTTGAGTGTCAGCCGATCGGTAATCTTCCAGTCATCCTGCACGTACCCACCATAATACTTGACCTGCATCGCGAGGGCAGCCGCGCGGGCATAGCTCCCCCCGCCTATCCCGAGCATGAATGACGCAAACCCGAATCCAGTGCTCGCCGCCGCGGCAGCAGTTGGATTGGGCCCCTGCGTGAAGTTCTGCGCAAAGGAGAAGGTGATCGCCGTATCACTGAACTGACGATAGTTGGGACGCAACAGTCTCGTCTCTCCGCCAAACTTGAGCGTATGGCGTGAGAAGGTCTTCGTGAAGCCGGTCACCAGCGAGCCAGTGTTATCCCCAAACTGGATCAGGTCGTTTCCTCCGAGCAGATTTCCCGTTCCGGCATTCGAGACACTGAAACTTCCTCCCATCCCTGAGACCTGAACCGAAGGAAATGACTCTGGAATCAGCTGTGACTTGAGCGCCGCCGGCAGACCGAGCGAGGTAATATCGAAGCCGCTGCTGTAGGCCTCACGATTGTTCTCCAGTCTCGTGAAGCTGAAGAGGAAGTTGGCGACCAGCGTCGGGCTGAAGGTTGCCGTGTAGTCAAGTCCAAGGTTCCGCCGCTTGAAGACCTGTGCTCCAAAGGTCGGCGTGGCGAGGTTGCCATAGAAGTTGGGCCGGTTGAGTGGTGAGTTGTCATAGTTGAACCGCCCACTGATGCGGTGACGATCGTTGAGCTGATGATCCAGCCTGACCGAGAAGGTATCCTTGCCGATCCGGTTGGCCGTCGAGAAGACATAGTTGCCGGCCGCCGTGTTCGCATTACCACGCGCATTCGGCTTGGGGATGAAATCGAGCATCTTCGCGAAGACTGGGTTCCAGCGATTCCGGGGAATCACATTGCCCGGAAACTGATCCCGCAGAAACTGGGCCGTGTTGGCCGGGTTCTGTCGCGTCGTCGCCGGATCGTAGATCGGAATGACGGCCCCGGCTGAATTACGGGTCTGTGAGAAATCGCCATCACGCTCGAGCAGCGTCGGGACTGTGCCAATGTAGGTTCCACCCTGCGAGAATCTCACCGCCTCATAGCTGAAGAAGAAGAAGCTGCGATTCTTGCCATTATAGTTGAATGGCCCGAAGACCTTTGACGGAAAATCGATCGGCCCGCCGAGGGTCGCCCCAAACTGATTGAACCGGAAAGGAGGCTTCTTCACCCCGGCCCGGTTGCCGAAGAAGGTATTGGCGTTGAGCGCGTCGTTGCGCAGGTAGTCGTAGGCCGTGCCATGGAACTGGTTGGTTCCGGAACGGGTCACGATGTTGAAGACACCGCCACCGGCACGTCCATACTGGGCACTGAAGTTGTTGGTCTCCACCTTGAACTCCTGCACCGCATCGGGATTGACGAAGACGACCGGTTGGTTCTGCGCTGCCGCCGTGTTCGGCGCACCATCGAGCAGATACTCGTTCTGATTACCCCGCGCACCATTGATCGAGACGAACGACTGGCTGATCTGATCGACCGGCAGATCGTTGAGTCCGGCCGAGGGACGTGCACCCGGAACCAGGGTCACCAGTGAGTATGGATTGCGACCCAGCAGAGGCAGATTCTGGATCCGCTGCTGATCGACCACCTTGCCAAGTGATGAGGTCTCCGATTCAACGGTCGCCGCCAGAACGGCGGCAACATTGACCGTCTCGGTGAGAGCGCCCGCCTCCAGCGTATAGTCGAGTCGCAACACCTGTCCGACCTGCAGGCTCAAACCTGCCTGCTGCAGTGGCTTGAATCCATCCTTGCGCAAGGTGATCCGATAGTCTCCCGGCAAGAGCTGGGGCACGGTGTAGTAACCTTCCTCGTTTGAGACGGTTTCACGACTCACCCCGGTGTTGATATTGGTTATCGCAACCTGCGCTCCGGGAATCACCGCACCCGCGGCGTCTGTAATCCTTCCCGTCAATGAGGCTCTTTGCGCAAAGACGGTGCCACAGGCGGCGATGACAATTATCACGATCAAGCTGAGACTTCGGGTAACTGGATGATGCATGGACTTCTCTCCGTGATGACCATTGAGATTGGTCATTATTCTGTAATTTTGAAATAGGAGTACAGTTGCCTGTATTCGGGCATGCTTGGGTAGTGCGCAGATGAGCCCGCCGTCTGAAATGTTTCAGACTATCCACAATTTCGAGATGATCAATCGTGCCGGAGTATAGCAGCGACTGGCGGATACTCCAATAGCTTTGCCCCATAGTTCCATCGTCTGGTCAGGGCAATTGCATCGAGGATAGATGGGAAGAATCGATTGGGGGCGCGGGTTTCAGACCCGCATCTGAAATTGTGAAATTTTGGGGTGTTCACGAACGACCATATTGAATCTATAACCGGCCCCCTCGAAACAACACGGTGGAACCTCACCCTGGTGCGTTGATCTTCCGGCGCAGGAAACCGACGCATTCCGGAACCTGCGCCTCGGTCAGACTGTGGAGCAGTAATGGGCCGGTAAACTTGTACTTTCGCAGCAGAGCAATATAGGTGTCATAGTCGAGCTTGCCGTGTCCAGCCGGCAGATGCCCGGCATCGCCATCGTGATCAAGATCCTTGGCATGCGCCAGAACGACCTCGCGGCCGATCAGGGCAAAGGCCTCTTCGAGGATCTCTTTCATGCGCGGGAGTTGGCCGGCCGGAAAGAGATTGGCCGCATCGAACGTGACCTTGAGATGGGGCGAACCGATCTCGTCGATGAGCCGCCGTGCCTTGCGCGCCGAGCTGACGACATTGTTCACTTCCGGTTCAAAGGCGAGGACGACACGCGCCTGGCGGGCAATATCGACCGCCTCGCGCATGCTGGCCATCGTGTCACGCCAGGCCTCCGGAGTATCATTGTCCGGATGCGCCTTCCACATGCTTGTCCGGTCACGCGTCCCCGAACAGAGGTGAATCTTGTCGATCCCCATCTCCTGGCAGGCCTCGGCAATCACCCGCAACCGCCGCAGACCGGCCTGACGCTGCTCGAGATCGGGATGGCACATGTTGAAAGTCCCGGAGACCGAGGCGAGGGTGATCTTCCGCGCGGCCGCCTCGGCTCGGATCTGGCGGGCAAGTTGCGGGGTAATGGCATCGGGCATCAGCGGCAGGCCGGTACAGTCCATACTGAGCTGGACAATGTCGATGCCATTCGACTTCGCACCATCGAGCCGCGTGGCCAGGGATCCGGTCTTGAATGTCCCCAGCAGAATACCGATTCTGACCGGTGTCAGTGTTCTGGCAGGAGACGACGATCGATCTACCACGTCTGCCAGAACCGACAGATCCCGCCAGCCACTGGTAGCCAGTAAGGCCGCTGTCTGGGCGGCTCTCTTCAGAAATGTGCGACGCTCTTCCTGTCTTCTCTTCATCGTTGATCGACCTCTCTTTTCAGACTCGTAAGTTGACTGGCAGTATTGCCGCCAGAGTTGATGACCTCAGCGGAAATGGAGATCCCTTCCCCTGAGCGCTCCAAAGCGGAAGCGGAGGATATCGAAGGCATAGTTCTGTGGATTGCGCCAGGGGCCGCGGTCTCCCTGGCGGGGCAGAATCGCCTCGGCACGTTTGAAGTACCCCGACTTCAGGTCGGCAGCCGGGCGGAGGGAGATCGATCCATCAGGGACCGGTGGACGGACCTCGACATAACCGTGACGATCCATGAAGTTGATCAATCGGCAGAAGTACTCGGCGAGAAGATCGGCGCGAAGTGTCCACGATGCATTTGTGTAGCCGAAGGTGAGCAGAAAATTGGGAACTCCGCTGAAGAGGGCGCCCTTGTAGAGCGTGACCTTGCCGGTATCGATCGGCTGGCCGTCGACCGCGATCTCGGCTCCACCAGCAAACTGAAGCTCGAGCCCGGTGGCGGTGACAATGATGTCGGCCGCGAGCTGACGCCCCGAGGCGAGCCGAACCCCCTCGGGAGTAAAGGTCTCGACCTGGTCGGTGACGACCTCGACCTTGCCAGCATTGATCGCCTCGAAGAGGTCGTTGTCAGGCACCACACAGAGCCGCTCATCCCACGGATTGTAGCGCGGGCTGAAATGGGTTTCGACATCGAACTCAGGTCCCAGCTGCGCGCGGATAAGCGAGATCAGCCGACGACGAGCGAGCGCCGGAAAGCGCCGCAGAAAGTTGAAGGAGACCATCTGCAGAACAATATTCTTCCATCGTGTCACGCCATAGGCGAGGCGCAGCGGCAGGATCTTTTTCAGCAATCGCGCCACGATATCGACCGCCGGCAGGGAGAAGAGATAGGTAGGAGAGCGCTGAAGCATCGTCACGCGGGCCGCCTTCTCAGCCATGGCCGGGACAAGGG
>CAIOZW010000151.1 GCA_903862855.1 uncultured Acidobacteriota bacterium | reverse complement strand
CGAGCTGCGGGTGCTGCCACCGGCCCCCTATGCCGATCCGCGGCTGGCGGTCCGCCAGGCAATGTATGACCACATCGGCCAGGTCGATTCGTGGCTCAGCAATCGCCCGCGTGGAGCCAGTGTCGAGCGGCGCATCCGTGAAACCGGCAACCTGATGGGGACTCACTGCATGAGCTGCCATACCCAGTCGGGAGTCTGGGGCCCGGTCGTGCCGATCGAGAATGGTTACCGGGTCGAGAATGTTCAGCATTACCGGCGACTGGTCAATACGATGTATGAATCGCTGCGGCCGACCAACTATCTGAAAGAGGCCGCGAACAATACCAGCCTGCCGCCCCTCGACATTGGTGATGGGCCGGCCGGAACACGTGTCACCGGGCGGGCCGCCGTGACCGTCGAGCGGGTGATGACGCCCCGCAAGCTCCACTCAAAGCAGGTCTACCGCGCGGCCAATCTGGTGCTGCAGACGGCTGATCCGAGCGGGATCAATGCTGCTGGTCCGGGATCGAATGTCGGCCAGTCGGTCGTCTATGCTTACGCTGGTGAGATTCTGCGCCGGGCCTGGGATCAGACCGGCCATCCACGTTACCTTGCCGCGATCGAAGAGAAGGCGACGAAACTGCTCGCCGTCGTCCCGCGCTACAGTGACGACATGTCCCACCGCATCGAGTTCTTCCGCCGCTTCTTCCCGACCGACTACCTCGAGCAGAACCGGCGGGCGCAGGCGACGCAGAAGACACTCCCGCCTGAGCCACCCGCACCGCCGCCAGCGAAGCCCAATGCGGATGGGACACCGGCGCCACCACCGCCGGCCCGCTTCCCCGACTACAAGCTGCTTGGTGCGGATGAGGCCGCGAAGCTCGTCACCAGTATTCGTGAACAGCTGGCGCGGGACGAAGCCCGGCTGCGGGCGATCCAGAACCCGGATGGCACATGGGGCTTCGATCCGGGGAAGGCGGTCGAGGGGACGACCCGTGAGTGGAAGACCGATGGCCAGAGTGACCCGGCCCCGACGGCCCTCGCCCTGATCGCGCTCGAGGCAATGGGGGCGAAGGCCACCGATCCGGCCGTCGAACGTGGAGTCAAGGCAATGCTTCGCCACCAGGATCCATACGGTCGGTGGAACAAGACGGCCCAGACCGGTTTTGTGACGACGGCCTATGCACTGCACGCCCTTGCCCGTCTCTATCCGGCCAATGACCAGGCGGTCATTCCGGCGGCCGGGGCTTCACTGACCAGCCAGATTGCGCGGATGCGGGCGATCTCGCATGCTGATGACCGCCAACACCTTGCCGAGCTGATCCGTGCGACCGCCCATCCCAGTCCGTGGGTGCGGAAGTGGGCAGTCATGGGACTCGGGGCGCTTCACGAGGAGGCCGGCGTGCCGGCCCTCATTCGAACCATGGGTGACCGGGTGAAGATGGTGCGCGATGCGGCAGGCTGGGCGATAGAGCAGACCCTGCTCGATGACCACGGCTTCGACCAGCTCTTCCTGGCGATCGAGCGTGGGGATGACCTGACGCGCGAGACTGCCCTCAAGGCCCTCTCGATCCGGGCCGACGCCGTGCTGACCCGGCCACGCTTCTCGATGGCCCGCCTCACACAGACTCTCGACCGTGCGCTCAATGACGATCGCCATCCGGGTGTCCGCGCCTGGGCGGCCCGTGCCGCCTGGCAGTGGTGGGTCTGGAACCCGCCCGCCCGCTCCGGCATCCAGGCAGCCTGGACGCGCAAGATGCTTGCCGCAGAGACGAACGCCCTCGTCGAGAACTGCTTCCGTTACCAGTCCCAGGCTCTCTTCATCGCCAATGGTCACAAGGCCAACGCGAGCGAAGAGCACCAGTATAAGGAGCTCGCGACACTCTTCCAGTCACTCGAAGCCCGCCTCGACGATGGCACGTTGCCGGGAGCGGTCCGTGACCGACTCGCCCGGCGGCTCGTTGCGGTCGCCGCCACCTACTACAATACATCTGGTGGAGATGGCGGACCGGGGCAGATGGGCTACATCACCCCGGGCAGCGCCAACCTCTTTGGCAAGGCGGCACTGCGACTCTGGAATCGGACTGCGGCAACTGACCTTGCCGGCATCCGGCTGGTTCTTGAAGGCGCGGCCGGCGTCGGCTTCACGCCACTCCAGGACCGCGTCATCAACTACTCGACCAATGGGCCGGAGTCGCTGCGAACGATCGCTGCCGCCGCAGTCTCCGATCCAAGTACCGTCACCCTCCCGGCGACCGAGGAGAAGGTCGGCCCCCTCGTCGAGCAGATCCACCGCGGTGCCCAGGACTATGATCGCCGCCAGACGCTCGCTGCTCCGGTCATGCGCCTCCTCGCCCGCGCCAACTGGGCGGTTCCGAAGACGACCGAGCAGCGTCAGATCCTCTACAACCTGCTCGTGCCAAAGTTCAAGGATACACCCGACACGGCTGAGGTCGAGCAGATCCTCCAGGCTGCCGCCGATTCGGTCAAGCCCATGGGCCAGCAGAATCCCGACTGGTACCTCTCCGACAAGATGGGGGCGACGCTGGCCGCCAATCCTGATCTCCACACCGAGGTGCTCCTGCGTTACCTGCCGGCGACCATTCGCAACCCCCTCATCGGCCACTTCTGGCTGCCGAGTGTTCGCTGGGTCATGGAGTACGGCGATGGCGTCCCCGAGGTCGCCTCGACCATGCCGACAACGCTCCCCACTGAGGTTGCCGCCGCCCGAGAAGAGGCGATTGCGCTCTACCTCGAGATGCTCCGCCCGCAGGCTCCCTGGATGACCCGCTCACTCGCCCTGCGCCTTGCCAACCAGACCGCCATCCGGAGGCTGCCACAGGTGCGCGAGGCACTTGCCAGACTGGTCGAGACCGAGAAGGACAATGGTCTCGCCAGTGCCGCCCGCAACGTCCTGCGCGTGACTGACCCGCAGAACTTCATGGCAGATCTGCGCGCTGCGGCGAAGGCTGAACCGCTTGCCGCCCAGCTGCGCGACGCAAGCGGCGAGCCCCAGTTCTCACCTGCGTTTCTTGCCAGCTTCCGCTACTTCAATGACTACGTCGCTCCCGAACTGAATCGCCCGCAGCGTATGGACGAGATGTCCTGCCTCCGCTGCCACGGCGTGAAGGGGCGCGTGCCATCCATGGAGCTCGAAGCTGCTGATAGCAATGGTTACTGGGCCATGTCGAAGATGCTCCGTAACTATCTGATCCTCCAGCAGCGCGTCAACCTGGTCGATATCGAGACGAGCAAGCTCCTCCGCAAGCCGCTCAATGTCCAGACCGGGAAGGAGGATGGTCACCAGGGTGGCCGTCGTTATACTCCGGGTGAGCGGGGCTACCAGATCTTCCGCCGCTGGGTCCTCGATCAGCCGCGCGTTCTTGCGGCACGGTGAGCTTGGGAGGGGTATGGCAAAGTCGTTAACGACTCGGCAATACCCCTCGACCATTCCAGGCAGTAAAATTAAATTATTGACAGGGCTCTTGCACTGTTGATATTTTGACCAGGTCTTAGCCACCCTCTTTTGAAGTCAGCCAACTCGAAAAAGTTCTCCAATTTACTCTTGCCCATGTACCAATTGTGTCGGGAGTTTTGGCAACGTGTATTGACTCGGGAAGGTGACTTTGTCTTGTTGCTGTTGGAGGTCAAGGCATGAGTGGTT
>CAIOZW010000150.1 GCA_903862855.1 uncultured Acidobacteriota bacterium | reverse complement strand
TGGCCTGATGGATTGTGGCCTGATGGACTCTGGCCAAGGGCGGGGCGGCGTAAGGCCGTTCGACAAATTCAAAAGTCCGTGGATCCTCATCCTATTCGCCGGGGGTCGGGCACAATGACCACCGGCGAATTGAGCAAGAACCCACGGACATCTCTACTTGACCGCAACAACTACTTCATCCCGGGCAACCAGGCGCAGTCGCTCCTTTGCGGCAAGTTTTCCAGCCTTCGGGTTGGATCGCAACTCTGCGGCCTCGCGACCTATCCCCGCATTCAAAATCCGTGCATCGGCAATCTTCTTATTCGAGTCAACAATGCTCGACCGAGCCTGACTCAACTCGGCTCGACTCCGCATATATGTAGTCAATGACAACCCCGTGATGGCAATCATGATCATCATCAACCATCCAAACGATGGGATCGCACCGACAATGGACCCAGCCCTGGAAAGAGTCTCCCTCCCGAGGTCAACGCTGATTACCGATTTAGCTGCGTACGAATTGACTGCCTGTTTCAAGCAAAACCTCCAGGTCTTTCTTTGAATGGGTTTCAGCGTAGCACCTTACAACGGGTTCTGTTCCAGACATCCGCAGCAGTAACCACGAACCATCATCAAAAATGTATTTCACGCCATCCGAGCGATTGACTGAACTTACACGCCAGTCACCAATCTTTGCCGGCGGCTCTGCCGCGAGCCTTTTCTGCAATCTAGATTGGACATCAGATGTCAATTTGACCCCAACACGTTCGCTGTAGAGTGCACCAAATTTACGGAAAAGTGATTCGATCATCTCACCAAGGCTGGCGCGGCGCGCCGCGACCATCTCGACCACCAGCAGACAGGCCAGAATCCCATCCTTCTCCGGGAAATGGCCCTTGACGGTCAACCCGGCACTCTCTTCACCACCAAGAATGAGCCGGTCATTATTGACCATCTCACCGATATACTTGAATCCAACCGGTGTTTCGAAGGTCTCTCGTCCATAATGTGCAGCTATACGGTCGAGAAGATGGGTTGTCGCCACGCTGCGTGCCACACCACCACTCCAATCTCCTCGGGTCTCGCACAGATAGTCGAGGACGAGGGCCAGGATATGGTTGGCAGAGATGAAGCTGCCATCCCGATCGATAAAGCCGAAGCGATCCGCATCACCGTCGGTCGAGACTCCAAGATCCAGCCGCTGATCGAGCACCACCTGCCGCATCTCGCCAAGATTACGCTCCGATGGCTCGGGGCTGTAGCCGCCAAAGAGCACATCCCGATGGTCATGAACCATCTGGACCTCACAACCATTCCGGCGCAGTATCTCATCGAGATACCCACGTCCCGTCCCCCAGAGCGAGTCATAGGCGACACGCAACGCTGCATCCGAAATCCGCTTGAAGTCGATCTTCCCGGTCAGATCGAGCAGGTAGTCTTCTCGCGGATCAAGCGGGATCACCTGACCGGCACCACCCGTTCTTTCGTAGGTGAAACTCCCTGCCTGAATATCCGCGATCCGTTTTTCTACCCGCTTCGTCTGCTCCGGAAGTGCCGGCGCTCCATCCGCCGTCGAAAACTTCATCCCGTTGTACTGGGGAGGATTGTGACTCGCCGTGAAATTGATTCCCCCCCTTGCACCGTGTGACCGAATAGCGTGGGAGATGGTCGGCGTCGGTGTCTCTCTGGTCGTCAGGAAAGCTGTCCAGCCCAGTCGGGCCAGCTCTCCCGCACACTCAGCCGCGAAACGCTCGCTCATAAAGCGTGTGTCGTATCCGATGACCATCGAGCCACCTGTGGCGTCCTCGTCGAGAACCGAGGCAATCGCCTGGGTCACGATCCGGACATTCGCCATCGTGAACTCATCCGCGATTATTGCCCGCCAACCGGAGGTTCCAAATGCGATCGCCATCACTCCTCCATCTCCTACCCACTCCGCCTTGAAGAGTCTGCTCAACTTCAACCTTGGATCGGGGAGGATCTCTACTTGTCTCGTGCTCTCGACTCAACCTGCTTAAAAAAGTGCGTCGATCCCGAGTCCCCCGACCGCTTTCCGATACGCTCTTTGTCAAGATTGGTCATTTGTCGGGTAATACTGCCTGTCACACCTAAATTTGCGCGGATCAGGAGACCTTCCAATGGCGTCAAGCCATCTGCGACGAGCTGTCAGCTGAATCGATGATCTATTTCTGACGGATCATCTGACCAATCGACAAATGACTCTGCCAACCTTGGTTGATCAAAAACTGCTGTTGATCAAAATTATTCATTTATTCTTTTCTGTGTGAACCAATCACTAATCTGATGGGCGTAAGCTACCACGGCTTTCTTGCAGGTGTAAAGTCCTTTTTTTTGAACAGTTTCACACATAAAACCTCAAGCAGGGCTTAATGCTTTAAACAAGGCGTTATTAAGCATTTTCTAAAGTCAATCCTTTTTCACCACTTCTTCATCCATCTTTGCTCAGCCGAGAAACAGGAGATCTCCTGCGCTCAAGCCACGCTATCTTGTGCTACCAAGCATTTCATACCCGATATGCTGAGTATCGGCCGATTTGAGACAAAAATGCTGACTTTTTTGATTAAAATTTCCAGCGTTCCAGCTATGAAACGTTGTGATTTGGGTGCAAAATGACTGCGAGAAGTCACCAATTGGAGGTGGGAGAGGCAGAATTGGGATGGAAACTATTCACTTTCCTGGCGGGAAAGAGAGACAGCCCACCAGCAAAGCATTGGCAGGTGGGCTGTTTCAGGTAATACCAGAGTTGATTCAGGCAGCGATGTGGTTGGCGCGAGGCTTTTTACCGGCAAGAGCCTGGTCGATCATCTCTTCAGCCTCCTCAACGGTCATCTTCATGACGTGAGCGATCTCCTTGATGATCAGGTGACGGGCGCGTCCCATGGTCTGCTGCTCCTCTGGGGAGAGGGTCTTCGATTTACTCAGCTTCGACATTGTCTTGAGTGAGTCAGCGACCTCATAGATCTCACCGGAGGCGAGACGCTCGGCGTTACGGGCATTTCTTTTGCGATGGTCTGTCGCAATCTCGATGTCCTTGCCAAGAAACTTCATCAACTTGGGGATATCGGTCTTATCGATCAGTTTGCGGACGCCAATATCGGTGGCCTTGGAGACAGGGACAAGAATTGTTGTGCTGTCCTGAGATTCGAGCGGCTTGAGAGAATAGCATTTGACGACAGTTCCACCGGCGGACTGTTCGATGATCCCCGAGACTCGACATATGCCGAGGCGCGGGTAGATTACTTTGTTGCCTTCACGATATGTCAATGTAGCTCTCCTATCGGCGAATGTGATGCTGAATTGTAGCACATAGAAGAGCATTTGCGGGTCAAATTTTCCAGAAATAAGGGAAGTTGAAATATTCTTGGGCCATTTTAATACATTTTGGCAACATTAGAAGGTGATACAACTGAAATGAGCGGGAGAGATCGAGCCAGGTAAAGGGATTAGGGCCGCGAGTAAGCAGGTAAATCGGTATTATCGATGCGGCTTCTCAACAAAGCAGGTCAGCGGTTTCGACGCTGACCGTGAGTATCAGTCCCAAAGGTACCGATTCCCTTGAAAGTGAAGGCGAAGAGGATCCGATTCTCATTACGGAGGCCGACATTGAAGGTGACATTCTGGATGTTGAGGCTGCAACAGTCCCAGGCCCAGCCGACCGATGTCGTGAAATTGAGAAGCTTGGGGTCCCGCGGTAGGTCATTGAAGCGTCGACTGCGAAGATCGTAGCTGATATTGACGCCGGCATAGGGTCCCTTGGATGGATTTCCAAGAAATGCGGAGAGATCGGTCTGGTTACCGGGGAGAGAAGAAGGATCGAAGCGGAACGCCTCGAAAGGTCGAATCCTGTCTATGGGGATACGACGGGTGAAGTACCATGTCTGGCTGATGGAGAAGAGACGGCGGATGAGCCCGCCGCCAACGATGACGTCACGGAGGGAGTGAAACGTAGTGTCATAGTTGACTCGGGCATCGGCATAGAGATCACCTGTTGGGCGAAGCCGAGCCCGAAGATTGAGTGGTGAGGAGTGGCGTCCGAGCCCGCCAAATGAGAATCCGGAGAGAGTATTGATCGGAAAGAACTGGTTCCGGAAGCCTTCGCGCAGCGCTCCTCCAAAAGTTGGATCAAAGTAGTAGCTCTGCGAAATTGTCAGATTGAGCAGTTCATGTGGTTGGGGAGGGGCCCCCTCGACCTGTTGGCGCTTGACAAGAAAGCTGTTGGACAATCCATAGGAGACTTGGTTGGTACTGGCGACGATGTCCCGCTCATCGACCCGCAGAGTCTGATCAAAACGATCGATACCGGCTATGCGACGATACTCGATGAACGGTTCGACGATATGTTTGAACCATGGTGTTCCATCACGGTGACGAAAGACCCGGGCCAACGCGGGTGGGCGAATATCGGCGGTGAGGTCGATATAGTTGCGCAGCAGGTTGTCGCCGACCACCCTCTGTCTGACGGGGTCGAGCCGATCACTGTAGAAGGTTGAGCGGATGGCGATGCTCGGAGTAATTGTCACGCCGGCGATGGAGCGAAACGGAAAGGTGAGTCGGGGCGCCAGGTCGAAACGCTGGACAACCGATGGGGTGCGCAGGCTGAGACTGTCGCCACGGGCCTCATTACGGCGTACTCCCTCGATTGCCGCATCGAATGAGAGGTAGACGGGGATCGAATCGATCAAACGGCTCGAGCGCCGGTTGAACTCGAGACTCGGCAATCGACGCACCTTGACGATGTCGTCCCCAATGAATGAACTCTGCTCTCCGAAGAAGGAGTTGAAGCTCCAAGCCCCCCAGTTCTTGTTGAGGTAGAAGACCGACCGCTCTTCCGGCGAGATTGCCGTCTGGATATTTTCAGCAAAGATCTGTCGAAAGGCAAAACTGGAGGTAATGTTGACATCGGCAACCGCGACAAAGCCGTTTTTGAAGCGGTGGACGGCATCTGCGTAGAAACTGCTTCCACCCTGATCAACCCCTTTCTGGCCAAAGAGACGGTCAAAGACCAGAAATGAACCAAAATTGACGCGAGAGGTCTCATTGGTACGGGCCCGGAAATCGTAACCAAGACCGATTCCCCGCTTGCTGAAGATATCGGTGCGAATGAGTATGTCTGCACTTCGACCGAGCGTCTGGTAGTAGGCAAGGTTGAGCGTCCGCCCCTTGAGTGTCGAGGAACCGGAACCTGGGAGCAGAAATCCGGATGAGCGATCCTTGCGACTGATCGAGATGGAGGCATAGGGTAGATAGAAGACCGGGATTTTCTTGATGCGCAGGAGGGCGTTGTAGATGCGTGCCCGCTCATCGAGTTCGATTGTCGCGCGACTGGCCTTGAGGCTCCACTTTGGAAGAGCCTCCTGGCAGGCGGTCAGGATCGCCTGGCGGAGGGCAAAGGTCCGCTCCCCGGTCCGATTGGCCTCTGCGGCATCGACGATGAGGGTCGTCCCATCCGGGGTGCGATTGGTGAAGGCGGTGACCGTAAAGATAGTCCCGAGACGCGTTCGGGCATTCATTTCAAGGCGCTGTCCGGTCAGCCGCTGCCCCTGCTGTTCAAAGAAGACATTGCCCTCAGCCCGGATATCACCAGACTCACGATCGTAGGTGACCAGATCGGCGATGAGTAGAATATCGGCATAGACAACCTGCACGTTGCCGGAGGCGGTGACGATCGATCCCTGAGTATTCTGCCGGTCAGCATCGATGATGACCGTGCCCGGCGCGGTTGGCGAGACCTGCGCGACAATGGAGACCTGGGATGGCAAGACCCTCCGCAGAGAGCGTGTCCGCTCCTCGGCGACGCCAATGGGATTCTCGACCCGCTTTTCAGGGGTCTCCGATTGCTGTGCCAGCACTGTCATAGCGAGCAAGACGAGAAGTGTGGCGAGGTGGATGGCGCGGAATTGGATCATGAATCGGGCAGTCTTCAGAGACGGATACCAGCCGTCGCAGCGATAATGCGGGCCTCAAGTTGCGCCTGCTTGTGATCATTCGAGAATGAATCGACCGGAGCAGCCTCGCTTGCCTGACGCAACCCCTCAAAGAGGGTCGCACAGGCTGCGCATTGGTCGAGGTGCGCGGAAAGCAACTGGTCCCATGCCGGGTCAGGGCTGGGCACGGATGCCTGAGGAATGGCTGGTACCGACTCGAAGTAGTCTCCGATCAGCAGGTCGAGGCTTCGACAACTGATCATCTCCCCAATGGTCGATTGGTCGATATTGATATCTCTTTCAGGAGGAGGCAGAAACCGCAGGGCCGCGGAGGTCGTTCCGGTATCTCTCGAGGTGCGGCCGAAAGTGTCCGAAGAGCGGCGACATAGATCGATGTTTTCGCGGATGTCGTCGGTCAGTGTCCGACAATCGCGGCAAGAGAGGAGGTGGTGGCTGAAGGCTAGTCTATCGGCAAGGGCCATTCCCTGCTCAAGATAGTCGACTATCTGCTCCTCAAAATCACTGCAATCCATCAGTTACCGCTCCGTCTCAGAAAAAGGCTCTCCGGCAGTCAACGATTCAAGTCGACTTTCCGAATCATTTAATTATGTGCAATTGCGTCACCTCAGACCACTATCGTCCAAAATAGACCTGCAACGCTTTTTATAATAGATGGTAATCATTCAAATTTTCAAGCAGATGTGGAGCAGTGGACGACGGCCATCGACGAAGTGAGGGGAAGGCCAGCGTGAACCAGAGTGAGTTTGATCGGGAGTTTCAGCGGGGCTCGTGGTGAGTCGAAGGGGCCGGGGCTGAGCGGCTCAGGTAGAGCGCAACCATACCGGTCGTCCAGATGAAGACGGCCAGGGCTCGCCCTTGCCAGTATGGTGAGACGGCGCCAGTGACAAGCAGGGCCATACTTGCAAAGATGGCGATCCGCAGCTTCTGACCTCTCGTCAGCCCCTGCTTGCGTCGAAAAGCGTCGATGTAGGGTCCAAGGATCGGGTGGCCGATCAGCCAGTCGTGCCAGCGTTGACTGCTGCGGGCAAAGAAGAAGGCGGCGAGCAGAAGGAATGGCGTCGTCGGAAGAAGCGGTGTCGGGATGCCGAGAAGGCCAAGCCCAACAGCGATAAAACCGAGAATGATGTAGAGGCGACGACGTAACATAATCGATTCATTCTGCTTGATGAAGATTCAGAATGCAAATTTGACACGACACGTTCCCCCCACTATCATCCGCATACGATTCATCCAATGGTATTTGCTCAGATGAAATGACGAGTCAGTCAACCGCCTGGTTGATCGCCGTATCAAAATTCAGGGTGAATCGACTGAACTCTATTGAACGAAGGAGATATCGGTAAAATGAGTGTATATGACAGCAAAGATCTGATGACCCTCAAGGCAGCCGCGCGCGAATTTGATGTTCCGACGGTAACCCTGCAGATGGCAATCGATCAGGGTGGACTGAGGTTGATCAGTCTGGAGGGGCAGGGACTTTTGAGCAGGCACGATGTCGAACAGTTCGTCAAACGGACTGTCAAACAGGGAGCCGGAAACCGTGTCGTAAGCCGCTTTCGGCGCTAGAGTCGGAGATTTGCATATGAAGAGACGCATCGGGCAGAAAGTTTCCCGCTTCACCGAGTCGGTGATTCGTGAGATGACACGACAGGCCGTCGTCTACGGGGCAGTCAATCTCTCACAGGGATTTCCGGACTTCCCCGCCCCATCCGACATCAAGGAGGCCGCCTGTCAGGCCATCGGGGCCGATCTCAATCAGTACTCGATCACCTGGGGAGCGAGAAACTTTCGGCAGGCTATTTCGAAGAAGACACAAGAATATCTGGGAATCGAGGTCGATCCGGAACGTGAAGTGGTGGTGACGTGCGGCTCGACCGAAGCGATGATTGCGACCATGATGGCCCTCGTCGACCCTGGGGAAGAGGTGATCGTCTTTGAACCATTCTATGAGAACTACGGGCCTGATGCGATCCTCTCCGGAGCGGTGACCAGATATGTGACACTCCATCCTCCGGTGAGTGGCGGTGGGAGTGGTCGTGACGACTGGCACTTCGATCCGGATGAGCTGCGGGCCGCCTTCAACGAGCGGACCAAGGCGATCATCATCAATACCCCGCACAACCCGACGGGAAAGGTCTTCAACCGGGCCGAACTGCAGATGATCGCCGACCTCTGCATTGAGTATGATGTCATCGCCCTGACCGACGAGATCTACGAGCACATCTGGTATCCCCATCCCAACCGCCAGGTCGAGCATATCTCGATGATCACGATTGAGGGAATGCGCGATCGGACAGTGGCGATCAACAGTCTCTCGAAGACCTACTCGGTGACTGGATGGCGGGTCGGGTATGCGATTGGGGCCTCCGATCTGATCAATGCCGTCCGGCAAGTCCACGACTTCCTGACGGTTGGCGCGGCATCACCGCTGCAGGAGGCCGGTGCTTACGCGCTGCAATTGCCGGCTGAATACTATCGATCACTGCAGGCGGAGTACCTCGCTCGACGCAATTTTCTGCACGATACTCTGGTCGAGGTCGGATTCGGCTGTTATCAGCCGGATGGCGCCTACTATCTGATGACCGACATCTCTGCTTTTGGATTTGAGAACGATCTCAAGTTTACGGAGCATATGATCAGGGAGATCGGGGTTGCGGTCGTGCCGGGGAGCAGCTTCTTTCGACGCCCGGAGCTTGGGGCACAACGAGTCAGGTTCTGCTACTGCAAGCGAGAAGAGACCCTTCAACTGGCGGCCGAGCGGTTGCAGAAGCTGCGCAATTGAGCAGCTGACAGTCAGAGCCATTCGACCAGTTCGGCCTTTGGGAGTCAGTCAGCCACTCGGATGACCAGCCTGATGAGGTGACCCGAGTGGCTGCCGCCGGTCGTGACGATTCCCGCCCTTAGACGATCCGGTTATTGATCGATCAGACTATCCCTTGCCCTTTCAAGCTCGGCGTCGACTTGAACTGGTGAAGTCCCACCTACCATCGCCTTCCCTGCCAATGACTGTTCGAGTGAGATGGCCTTGAAGAGGTCGTCCTCGATCAGCGTCGAGAACTCACGCAGCTCATCGATCGTCAACTGGGCAAGTTCGACACCACGTCCGATCGCGTGGACGACAATCCGACCAACGATTTCGTGTGCTTTGCGGAATTCGAGACCACGCCGGACAAGGTAGTCGGCGAGATCGGTCGCATTGGTGTAGTCGCGGATGGCGGCCGCAGCAGCCCGAGGGGCATCCAGTTCGACATTTCCGAGAACGGTCGTGGTGACGATGAGGCTCGAGTTGAGAGTATCGAGGGTATCGAAGAGTGCCTCCTTGTCCTCCTGGAAATCCTTGTTGTAGGCGAGAGGCAGTCCCTTGGCAAGAGTGAGGAGTGCTGAGTGGTGGCCAAAGACCCGCGCCGCCTTGCCACGGATCAGTTCGAGAGAATCGGGATTCTTCTTTTGTGGCATGAGACTGCTGCCAGTCGAGATCCGGTCACCGAGTTTGAGCAGGCCGAACTCCTGGGTGGCATAGATGATAAAGTCCTCGGCGAGTCGCGAGAGATGCATCATCGTCAGAGAGGCGGCACCGGTAAACTCGATCAGGTAGTCACGGTCACTGACAGCATCGAGGCTGTTCCGGGTCACGGCTTCAAAGCCAAGTTGTTCAGCCATCCACTGACGATCGACGGGAAAGTTGGTTCCGGCCAGCGCCCCGGAGCCAAGAGGAAGCGTATTGACTCGGTGGCGAATCTCGGCGAAACGGGCGGCATCGCGAGAGAGCATCTGGAAATAGGCAAGCAGATAATGAGCAAAGAGGACCGGTTGTGCCTTCTGCAGGTGCGTGTAACCTGGTATTGGCGCATTGCGATAACGATCAGCCAGATCGATCAGGGCCTGGCGCGTTTCTCGCAGCCGGACGAGCAGCTGGTCGATCTCCTCACGAAGATAGAGTCTCGTCGCCACGGCTACCTGATCGTTACGGCTGCGCCCGGTATGGAGCTTATATCCAGCCGGCCCGATCAGTTCGACCAGACGCCCTTCGATAAAACTATGAACATCCTCGGTCGCAGCAAATTCCGGGCGATCGAGATAGCCCGGCTCACCGGCCAGCGTGGTAATCTTTGCCAGTCCGGTGACGATCGCTTCGACCTCGGATTCATTCAGGACTCCGGCACGACCGAGCGCACGGGCTTGAACGGCACAGGCCTTCAGATCAGCAAAGATCAGCCGCCGGTCAAACCGGAAACTTGCATTATAGGCGGCGAAGAACTGATCGATCTCGCCGGTAAACCTGCCTCCCCAAAGACTCATAGATGTATCTTTTTGCACCTCGTGATAAAAGTATTGTCTGTCAATGCGTGGGCATTGCCCGTGGATGATATGATGATCGATCGTTAAAGATCAACAAGAGGAGTGGATCGGCCAATCAGCTGCAGAGTTGTGGTGTAGAGTGGCAGGAGACGATGAAGATCGGCGAGAAGATAGATTCGATCCAGGTAGTGCTTCTGGCTGGTTTGACCGAGGTGCTGCTTGCCCTGCCGGCGCTGCGGGCTTTACGGGCCCACTTTTCCAGGGCGCGTATCAGTGTCCTGACAAGCCCGGGCGGGAGTGAGCTGCTGGGGTCGGTCAACTGGATCGACGAGGCGATCGGAATTGGAAGATTGCGGAAAGGTGAGATATTCGACTTGCGGACCGGATACCGGACGTTGCGGTCGATCGAACGCTTGCGCCAATACTCGAGAGAGGGACTGCGACCGGATCTCCTGGTCGATCTGAGCGGTGGAATCGGTTCGACCTTGTTACGCGAGCTGATCGGTTCCGGCTCAGCCGTTGTGGGGCGTCAGGGAGGTCTCCTCCCCGGGATATTCGATCCGTTGCAGATTGATTGCGCCCAGCTCCATCGGTCACACTACTACCTGCGATGTCTTGAACCACTCGGAGTAAGACCGGTTATCGCCGCCCCGGAGCTGTCGACCTTACCGGCTGCTGACGAGCGAATTGAACGATTGCTGCGGCGGCTTGGTATCGAGTCAGGCCATCTTCTGATCGGACTTCATCCGGGGCAGGGACTGGGGGCTGGCGAAGATGGATGGCCGATCGATCGGTTCGCCGCGCTCGGGAGACGGCTGATCAGCCAGTTCAATGCCCGCTTGATCATCATGTGCGGGCGTGGAGAGGAACAACGCCGCCGCCGTCTCGCTGATGCCCTGCCGCGTCAGGAGACGATTCCGATCGACCGGCTGCCACTGATCGACTACCTCTCTCTGCTGGCGCGGTTGAGTCTCCTCATCGGAAATGCCGGCGCGGTTCCCCACTTGGGATCCGCAGTCGGAACTCCCGTGGTGGCCGTATCGTTGTCATCGCGTGCCACTCCATTTGAGATTATCAGTCAGAGTGGGATCACGATTCGTGCCCCACATTTTGACCAACCCGACCTCCAGAACGAGGAGGCGGTCTTCCAGGCAGCCTGCCAGCTCCTCGTTCTCAACCGGAGCAGGCTGCTGCGGGATCATTAGTTCACCCTTCCCTGTTCTGTTGAATGCTTTCATTTGCCGAATCGGGGTTTCGGCAGCAAAATGTATTGAGTAGAATCGAGGTCGGTAAAAGAGTGGCCGGATTACCTTGGCCAACCAGAACCTGACCACACAATCGGGACGATTGGCCCCTCCGATCGTCTTATCAGGAAAAGGAGTCTTGTAGATGATACGTCGAATGCTGATGACCTTTCTGATCGTCTTCTCGCTGCTCGTCGCGCCACTGGCGTCCTGGGCCGATGAAGGAATGTGGCTGCCAAATTCGCTTGGAAAACTTCCACTCTCCCAACTCAAGAAGCGTGGCTTTGAACTGAAACCCGAGGAGGTCTACAGTGAGACAGCTCCCAGCCTCAAGGATGCAATTGTCCAGATCAGCATCGGCGGTACGGGTTCATTTGTCTCTCCCGACGGCCTGATCCTCACCAACCACCACGTCGCCTTCAGTGCCGTCACGGCGGCCAGCAGCACCGAGCATGACTACATTACGGAGGGATTTCTCGCCAAGTCGCGTGCGGAGGAGATTCCAGCTGCTGGATATTCGATCTCGATCACCCAGGACTTCAAGAATGTTACAGCTGAGGTTCTTGCAGCAGTCAAGCCGGAGATGTCACCGGAGGAGCGAGCGAGGACAATCAGCGCGCGCCAGCAGGAACTGGCCCGTGCCGCGTCCAAGGGGCGAGAAAAGGATGGGATCCGCACCCAGGTGATCGAGGCGACCGGTGGGTATGAGTACTATCTCTATACCTATCTGACGCTGCGCGACGTGCGAATGGTCTATGCTCCGCCCAAGTCGATCGGCTACTACGGCGGAGACCCGGACAATTTTGAATGGCCCCGCCACTGCGGCGACTTTGCCTTCCTCCGCGCCTATGTTGGTGAGGATGGCAAACCGGCCATGTTCAATAAATCGAACGTCCCGTTCAAGCCAAAGAAGTTCCTGCCGATCAGTGCCGGCGGTGTCAGGCCGGGTGACTTCACGATGGTCATGGGTTACCCGGGTCGAACGATGCGCTATCGCGAGTCATACTCGATCGACTTCAACCAGCGAGTCCAGCTGCCAGCCCAGGTGGCCGCACTCCGGCAGCAGATCGAGACTCTGACCAGGCTTGGAGAGACCGACCCGGCGCTGAAGATCCGTCTGGCCGACCAGATCTTTGGCCTCAGCAATTCACTGAAGAATTTCGAGGGTTCGATTCTCGGGCTGAAGAGAATGGACCTTACTACCCGCAAGCAGGCTGAGGAGGCAGCTTTCCTGAAATGGCTCGATGCCAATCCGGTGCAGAAAGAGCGATATGGGCAGGTACTGCCGCAGATCGCCGAGCTCTACCGCGAACTAAACTCATATGGGTTGAAACAGAATGCTCTCAATAATCTGCTCAATGCGGGAGATCTGATCAATACCCTGGAATTCATCTGGAGCCGGGCGCTCGACAAGGAGAGACCGGCCAACGAGCAGAGTCCGCAGTTTGGTGATATGGCAGCGCAACGTGTCGCGCAGCAGATTGCCATGATGTGGGGCGAGCGTCAGCCGGAGGCCGAAGTGAAACTGCTGGCGGGTGCGCTGGCGATTGCAGCCGGGCTGCCGGAGAACCAGAAGATCGGAGCGATCGAGAAGCTCTTTGGCAAGGAGAGTGGACCGGCCCGACGCAAGGCCGAGGAGGCCTTTGCCACAAAGGCCATCACCGGCGGCAAATTTACGACGGCCGACAGCCTGAAGAGTCTGCTCGACTCCTCGGCCTCCGAACTGAGAGCAATTGACGATCCATTGTTGAAGCTGGTCGGACAGGCCTACGATGAGAACCGTCCCCTCACCGAAAGATCCCGGGCCTTCAACGGACGCATCCTGCGACTCCGTCCAGAGTATGTCCGCGGTATGCTCGAGATGAAGAATGGACTCTACTATCCTGATGCCAACTTCACACTGCGCTGGACCTATGGCGAGGTAAAAGGTTACCAGCCACGCGATGCCGTCACCTACGATTTCCAGACAAGTCTGCGTGGTGTGATCGAAAAGGATACCGGTACCGAGCCCTTCGATGCTCCGGCAAGGCTCAAGGAGATCTACCAGAAGAGGGACTTCGGCAACTATGTTGATGCCGGGCTGAAGGATGTTCCGGTGGCATTTCTCGCCACTACGGACATCACCGGCGGCAACTCCGGCAGCCCGGTCATGAACGGACGGGGTGAGGTGATCGGGCTGGCTTTTGATGGCAACTTCGAAGGGCTTGGTGGAGACTACAACTTCGATCTCAGCTCCAACCGTACGCTCGCCGTCGATATCCGGTATGTTCTCTTCCTCGTCGACAAGTTTGCCGGCGCCGGCTACCTCTTCAACGAGATGCAGATCCGTCCCGGAAAGCGATAGACTGGTCGGCCAGCCAGACCGGCAAATTGGGAACAGGCAACATTGGGACACTGCACGCAGGAATCTTCGCGAATCTGGAGCGTGTTCCAATGTTGCCTGTTCCCAGGTTCTCTTTTTCCACAAGTCTGGCAAAGCTGAGAGTTAGATTCGGACCAGTCAGTAATATCAATCGGGGGAGAGTCAGATCTGAACTGGCAATCATTACCAATGTTCTTACAAGCTATGAGATCAAGACTAAGATACCTAAGCCTGGTTCTACTTCTGTTACCTGGAATAATTCAGGTGACCGCCCAGAGCAGCAAGCCAGCTTCAGCGGAAGAGGTGCGGCTGAAAATTGAACAACTTCTCGATCATCCCCAGTTCAGTGGTGCGCGCTGGGGCGTGCTGATCAGGACGGCTGATGGCCGGGTAGTCTTCGAGCGCGACAGTCAGCGTGGGTTCATACCGGCCTCGAATATGAAGCTCTACACGACAGCGGCGGCCCTCGATCAGTTCGGACCGGGTGCCCGGGTACGGACGTCGCTCTACACCCGACGCTCCCCGTTACGTAATGGATACCTTGGCAGCGATCTGATTCTGTATGGTCGTGGAGCGCCAAATCTATCTCCACGCTTTGGTGACCCCACGCCACGCAAGTACAGTGAAATGACTCCAGCCAAGACCATTCCGGCCATCGAAGAGCTGGCCGATCGCGTCAAGTCACTTGGGGTGAGGGTCGTTGGTGGAGCAGTAATCGGTGACGACAGCCATCTTCCGGGCGAGCTACTTGGCCCGGGGTGGGAATGGGATGATGCACAGTATTACTATGGCGCCGAAGTGAGCGCACTCACAGTCAACGACAACAGCATCTCCCTGATGGTCAAACCCGCTGAGCGTGTTGGACTCCCGCCACAAGTCGAGCTACTTCCAGAGACGGGTTACGTAAAGATCGTCAACAGCGCCAAGACAATCGGCAACGGAAAGGTGCAACTCACCGTTCGGCGGGCGCTCAATTCCAATACCATCGAGATCATCGGATCGATCCCCCTGCGATCGAATCCCCGTCAGATCGATGTCGCCGTTCATAATCCGGCACTCTTTGCCGCAACGCTTCTGCGAGAAGCACTGGTAAGGAGACGCATCAGAGTCCTGGGCAAGACGGCGCAGATGGATGCGACGGCCCGACTCAACGAACCATTCAAGGAGGCTGAGCTGATCGAGCTGGTAGGACTCGACTCAGAGCCACTTTCAGAGATGATCAAGGTGGTCAATAAGGAGAGTCAGAATCTGCACGCAGAGCTGCTGCTGCGGATGCTGGGTCAGGCGGCACAGAGCCGGGACCCGCAACTCGCCAGGCTCGACGATCTCGGTCAGCCGCTGCCAGTCATTACCGCCGGAAACATTCTGCGCCGTGAATTTCTGGAGAAGGCTGGCGTCGATACCCGCCCGCTCAGCCTGCGCGATGGGTCAGGGCTTGCCCGCCAGAACCTGGTCACTCCGGCAGCAACCGTGCGACTGCTCGAATTCATGGCTGGACATCCCTATCGCAACTTCTTCGAGGATTCTCTTGTCGTCGCAGGAGTGGATGGAACAATGGAGCGACGGATGCGCGAAACGGCCGCCAGCAACAACCTGCGTGGAAAGACGGGTACGCTCACCTATGCCAATGCGCTCTCCGGTTACATGAAGACCCGCCGCGGCACGCCACTGATCATCAGTCTGATGGGCAACAACCACGTCGGCCCTTCGAGCGCGGTGACATTCACCATGGATCAGATCTGTATTCTACTCGCCGAGTACGAGGGTGAATTTTAGGAGCCTCACGGTTGACTGCTTCAGGTCGCCTTTCTCTCCCGCTCAAATATCATATAGATAAGTGGCAGAACGAAGAGGGTCAGGAAGGTCGAAGTGACGAGACCGCCGACGACAACCGTCGCCAGTGGACGCTGAACCTCGGCACCCGGATTGGTCGAAATCGCCATGGGAATGAAGCCGAGACCGGCCACCAGAGCCGTCATCAGGACTGGTCGCAGTCTGGTCCGTGCGCCCTCGCGAACGGCCTCCCGAATGCTCCAGCCCTCATCACGGAGCTTGTTGAAGTAGGAGATCATCACCACCCCATTGAGCACCGCAACTCCAAAGAGCGCAATGAAACCGATCGATCCGGAGAGATTGAAGTTGAGGCCGCGCAACCAGAGTGCAGCAATCCCGCCCACTGCGGCAAATGGCACATTCAGAATGATGATCAATGAGTGTTTGACCGATCCGAACATTACGTAGAGCAGACCAAAGATGAGGAGCAGGGCCAAGGGAACAACGATGAAGAGCCGCTTCGTGGCACGTTCCTGATTCTCAAACTGACCACCCCACGTGATCAGGTAACCGGCGGGAAGCTTGACCGACCGGCCGATGAGTTGACGGGCCTCGGCAACGAAACTGCCGATATCGCGACCACGAACATTGCTCTGGATGACAATTCGACGCTGGTTGTTCTCACGACTGATCAGATCTGCCGCTCGTTCGATCCGCACATCGGCAACGTCACGCAGTCGCAGCCGCTCTCCGGCCGGCGCGATGACCGGAAGACTGGCGATCTGTTCGGGATCGGTGCGCAACTCGGGTGAGAAGCGCACCAGCACGTCGAACCGGCGCTGCCCGTCGATCAGGGTTGTCGCGACCCTTCCCCCAATCGCCGTTTCAATCAGGTACTGCAGATCCGCAACATTGAGACCATAGCGCGCCAACGCTTCCCGATTGAGCCTGATCTGCAATTGGGCCGAGCCGCTGAGGGTCTCGGCCTGGACATCAGCCGATCCTGGAACCTTCTCCAGCACCCGGGCAATCTCCTGTGCTTTCAGTTCCAGTGTCTCCAGATCTTCACCAAAGAGCTTGACCGCCACATCGGCCTTCACTCCCGAGATGGTCTCATCGAGCCGCATGGCCATCGGCTGCGTGAAATTGTAGGTGACGCCGGGGAGTTTACTCAACTCTTCATCGAGTGCCTGGATCAGGCCATCCTTGTCACGCGCGGTGCCCCATGACTCTTTCGGTTTCAGAATGACATAGACATCTCCCTGATGAATACCCATCGCCTCGGTCGCCAGATCAGGGCGTCCGATCTTGGTGACTACGCTCTCCACCTCTGGAAAGCCCTTTACAATCTGCTCGACCCGCTGACTGATGGCGACCGATTCGCTGAGCGAGACACTCGGGAGCTTGCGGGTCTCGATGAGAATCGATCCCTCGTCGAGTCGCGGCATGAATTCCGTACCGATAAAGGCGAGCGAAGAGATCGCCAGGACAACCAGTATGACGGCCCCACCAATCGTAACGATCCGGTGACGAATCGCCAGATCAAGCTGCCGGGTGTAGAGATGCTCGATCGTCCGGTAGAGCCTCCCCTCGTGTTCACTCACCCCTTTTCGCAGAAGTATTGAAGAGATGGCCGGGACATACATCAGCGCAAGGATCAATGAACCCAGTAGCGCCGCACAGACGGTAATCGCCATCGGCGTGAACATCCGCCCCTCGAGTCCCTCCAGAGTGAAGACAGGAAGATAGACCGCAATAATGATCAGGACTCCAAAGAGGATCGGTCTGCCAACCTCGTGTGCCGCACTCTTGATGATCTCCTGAGTCGAGAGGTCTGCATTCTCCGCAGCAGAGTCGTCGCCCGTCCGGTGCCCCATCCGGCGGATAAAGTTTTCCATCATTACTACTGCGCCATCGACGATCAGCCCAAAATCGATCGCCCCGAGGCTCATCAGATTGGCCGAGACACCGAGCCACTTCATGACAATAAAGGCCGAGACCATGGAGATCGGGATGACCGAGGCAACAATGAACGATGCACGGATATTGCGAAGAAAGACGATCAGAACCAGAATGACCAGCAGTGCTCCCTCGATCAGATTCTTCTCGACCGTGCTGATCGTCCGGTCGATCACCTCCGTCTGATCGTAGAAGGGCTTGATGCTGACCCCGGCAGGAAGGGCCTGGCTAAGATCGGCGATCTTCTGCTTGACCTTCTCTGTCACTGCTTTGCCATTCTCCCCCTTGAGCAGAATGACCATGCCTGAAACACGCTCACCATTTCCATCCCGCGAGACTGCACCTTGGCGGGGCATCGCCTCGACTGAAATACTGGCAACGTCCCGGAGGTGAATCGGTGTCCCCTGACTCGAGGCGATGACAATATTCTCGATGTCCGGAATATCACTGAGCAGACCAACTCCGCGCACCGTATACTGCTCCGAACGATGCTCGATGAAACCTCCGCCAAAATTGGCGTTGTTCTCGGCAACGCGGGCAAAGATATCCCGCAGAGAGAGCCTGTACTTGAGCAACCGGGCGGGATCGACCTGTACCTGATACTGCCGGGTCAGGCCACCCCACGAATTGACCTCCCCGACACCCGGAACCGTCCGCATCTGCAGCTTGAGAAACCAGTCGTGGAGTGTCTTCAGATCGAGCAGTTGCCGGGCCCGGTCGGCCTCAGTCAACACCGGACGCTGATCTTCGAGCGTATACTGAAAGACCTCACCGAAGGCGGTTGCCACCGGTCCAAGACCCGGCTTGAGCCCATCCGGAAGCCGCGACTTGGCCTCGTTCAGACGCTCATTGATCAACTGCCGGGCAAAGTAGGTATTGACGCCATCCTCAAAGACAACGGTGACGATTGAGAGACCAAATTTAGAGAGTGAGCGAACCTCTTGGTTGCGCGGCAGTCCGAGCATGGCCCCTTCGATTGGAAAGGTGACCTGGGCCTCGACCTCTCCCGCTGCCATTCCGGGTGCCTCGGTGATGATCATCACCTGATTATTGGTCAGATCTGGAAAGGCATCGATCGGGATGGTCAACAGAGAGTAACCGCCGAGAATGACCAAGCCGGCAACCAGGGCCAGAGTGATGAACCTTTGACGCAGCGAAAAGGAGATAAGTTGATCGATCATACTCGCCTCCTCCTACTCCATCTTGCTCTTCTGGATCTCGGACTTGAGCAGAAATCCACCAGAGGAGACGATCTTCTCCCCAGCCTTGAGCCCTTCGAGGATCTCCACCAGCTCCCCTTCGACTCGACCGGTGCGGACCGTCCTCTTCTGATACGTCTGACCTTCGCGGGCCACAAAGACGACCGCCTGTCCATCTACATCCTGAATGGTCGATCTCGGAACGACCAATGCCCGCGTCTTCTCCCCGGCAGCAATCCGGGTCACCGCATACATCTCCGGCTTCAGCCGGCCCATCCGGTTGTCGACAAGACACCGAACTTCGATCATTCGCGTCTGAGGGTTGAGAACATCACCAATCCGCGCGATCGAGCCCGTAAACTGCTGTCCTGGATAGGCGGCCACCTCGATCGTCACCGGTGCCCCGACCTTCAACTGGGCGAGACGCTTCTCCTCAACCTCGGCCAGCACCCAGAGCTGCCCCAGTTCACTGATTGTGAAGAGATGCTCTCCCGGATTGACGCTCGCCCCGGTCGTTATCTGCCGCTGCATGATCACTCCACTCTCCGGGGCGCGGATGAATACCGGTGCATCGTAATCAAGCTTGTCTGGCGAGAGTCCGAGCAGTTCAAGATGCCCCTTCGATCGCTCAAGCTCGGCCTCGGCATGAACGACATCCTGCTGTGAAGATTCATAATCGACCCGCGCCCGCTCCAGCTCCTGCCTTGAGAGAGCCTTGGCCTGAAAGAGTCGATCGGCCCGCTCTAAACTGTTCCGGGCAAATGCAGACTGGTTCTTCTTCTGGGTCAGATTGGCCCTTGCCTGGACAATATTGGCCCCGGCTTCATGAACATCGTGGGTATGGAGCTCGGCCAACGCCTGCCCTTCGCGGACCCGATCGCCAACCTTGACCAGAACCCTCATCACACGCCCATCGATAAAGGCGCCCACGCGAATCGTCCGGTCCTCGTTGAGCGCAACAATACCGGTTGCCTCGACAGGCGAGGCCATTTCACGCTCGACTGCCTCGGTGACGACGAGACTGGCGTACTGACTCGACTGCCCGGTCAATGTTACCAACTCTCCCGCCTCCGGCGACGAAGGTGTCGGTGTCGCAGCAGGACCGGGCTCTGACGATGCCGCCTCCTCACTCTTTCCACACCCACTCAAGACCAACAACATCATTGACAGAAAAAGTACCAGCGCCATTCTCTTCATCTCAGTTCACTCCTTCCAACTGCCAGCGCCAGTTCCGCGAGGGCCATCTGCAGATCAAGCTGGGTCCGATAGTAGAGCCGCCGCGCCTCATTACGTGCACGCTGCGCTTCGAGTACTTTGTAGAGATCGGCTGCTCCCTCACGATAGGCCGCCAGTGCGATATCCCTTGACCCATCGGCCTGGGTCAGAAAGTCCTGCCTCATCTCCGTGAGGCGGCTTCGCAACTGCTGGACGACCCGATAGCCAGCCTCCACCTCGGCTCGAATATAGTTGGTCCTCGCCATCAGCTCCTGCTCGGCGGAACTGATGGCTGCCGCCGCCTGCCCGATCTCTCCTCGGTTACGGTCAAAGAATGGAAGCTGTATTGTCATGTAGGCGATGAAAGTATTGAAGCCGACGGTCCGCTTGAACCCGGCCGAGACGTCGACATCCGGCCGGGCATTCGCCTGCTGCAAACGAAGATTGGCCCGCTCTGAGTCGACCCGTGATCGAAGCAGCCCAAGCTCGACCCTCTTTCCGGTCGCCTCGGTCAACAGATCTGCTATCGGTTGTCTGAGAATTGGCGCATCAAGCAACGCCGGCTCAAGCAGCCTGAACCCGGTCTCAAAGCTTGTCTCACCCATCGCCTGCAGCAACTGAAGCTTCGCCCTCAACAGATCCTGCTCAAGGAGAAGCTGCTGGTTCAGTAACGTCTGCTGCTCCAGTTTGACGCGAATCACTTCCCACTCTGCGGCAAACCCTTCACGAAATCTTGTTGTCGTGTATGTGACAAGCTGATCGATGTCCTGACGATTTTCGACCGCAATCTGCAGATCACTCTGCAGCTGCAGGGCCCGCCAGTACTTTGCCGTGATCTCCTGCCAGAGCTGCTTGCGAACGACATCGATCTCGATCTCTGCCGAGGCGGCCTCCCTCGACGCCAGCTCCCTTCGATACCCGGCCTTACCGGCTGTCTCGATGCGCTGCGTGGCAAAGACAAAGAGGTCGATCTCGTTCATAAAGTTGAACGACGGCCTTCCCCAAGCACGCCAGTTCTCAGACTGATAGGTCAGCGTCGGATTGGGCCGGACTCCGGCAAATTGTCTTATCTGCTCTGCTCCCTCGAACCGCTTCCGCGCCGCACCAAGCAACGGGTGGTTATCCCGCGCCCTGCTCCAGCAATCTTCAAGGGTCAATGGACGCTTCTCAGCCTCGACCTGCGCCCATCCGGCAATTCGACCAGCGGTCTGCCAGATCGTCAGGACCATCAGCAACAGTAACAGCCTTCTCTTTATCCCTGATAGGTTTTCACTCATCAATCATCATCCTGCCATCGTTAACCAGCAACACTGTCCCCTTCTCCTGATGTCGGATTGGCCAGCCTGCCTGAACTGTCTTGTCAAAGCGAACAGGTTAAACCATCCCTATTTACTATGTCATCATCTGGGAGTCCAATTTACAATCTATGTCGATTGTGGCAATCGATTTCAAAATAGTCCAATTCAAAGAAGTCCGCGTTCCTTCACCTCGAGATAATGGTGAACGAGACGGGATGAGAGATCTCCGGGTTGAAGATCGATGGCCAGACCACCCTGTTCGATGATGCGGCCGAGGGCCTCTTCGCGTTGTTGCAGCATGTCGGTTGCGACACTGTGACGATAGACATCCCGGATTGAACGGGGAGTCTGAGCGACAACGGATTGTAGATCCTGATCTCCAATAGCCACGATAAGCGGCAGGTGGCGCGGCAGCAGGGCGGCGGTGCCGGAAAGGAGATCGGCAGAGGCATCAGCATCGATCAGATCGGTCAGGATAATGACCAGGGACCGCTTCCGGCAGTGATGGTAAAGGTACTCGAAGGCTCGTTGATAGGATGGTTCGATCAGAGAGGGTTCGAGATCGTGAAGTGAATCCAGTATGGAGAGCAGCTGTCCGCGCCCACGTTTTGGTGGAAGATACCTGACCACTTTGCGATCGAAGGCAAGTAGGCCGACCAGATCTCCGGTCCGCACAGCGACGGAGGCAATGGAGAGAGCCGCATTGATCGCGTGGTCGAGCTTGGTGAGACGGTCGATACGGGCGGTCATGAGGCGACCAGTATCAAGCATAAGGAGGATGCTCTGATTACGCTCGACCTGGTACTGGCATGTGGTGAGGCGGCCACGCCGGGCGGTAGCCGTCCAGGAGACGTGTCGAAGCTGGTCTCCGGTGACATAGTCTCGCAGGCTCTCAAACTCTCGCCCCTGGCCCCGGTAGCGGCTCAAACGTATTCCGTATTGAGAGATCCTCGTCTCGCGTGAGGAGACGAGCTCGCGCTGGGCCGCGACGATATTTGGATAGACACGGCAGCTCTGCGCGGCAGGCAGCCGGGCCTGCCGGATGAGGAGGCCGAATGGTGATGGCCAGCGCACGACGATGTCACCAAAATCGTACTTCCCACGGTGATCGGCAAAGAGACGGTAGGAGACCTGGTGAGCCAGCCTCTTTTCGACTGCTCCCTCTCTCAAACCGGAACCGGTAATGATCAGCATCTCGGTTGGATCACGAGGCTCGAGTTCTGGTGGATACTCATCGCGAAGCAGGATGCGGAGGGGACGGCGGACCGGCAGGCGGAGGGTGATCTCGATACGGGTCTCTTCGCCGATCATCAATCTCCGGGGAATCGACCGAACGACGCTCCACTCCGCCGGGTCCTCGGTTCGCCTCCAGTCAGCCCAGGCGATGAGGAAAAGGATGAGATCGTAGATTACCAGTACCAAGAGGCTACTGGTGAGGCCACTGCGGCCGGGCAAGATCATCCAGACCAGCAGCGAAGGCAGAAACCCGAGCGCCAGAAATTTCAGCAAGCGTGGGCTGGGAATCATCGTGGAATCTCGACCTTGAGTAAGATCTCATCGAGGATATTTTCAGGAGTGAGCCCCTCGATCTCCGACTCGGAATGCAGGAGTACACGGTGGCGTAGTGTCGGGTGCACGATATCGCGTACGTCGTCGGGAGTTACAAAGTCACGACCGCGCATGGCCGCAAGCGCCTTTGAGGCGAGAAGCATCGATACCGCAGCACGCGGACTGGCTCCCCAAAGCAGTCCGGAATGTTCACGAGTTTCGCGCACCAGACTGACTATGTAGTGTTGAATTCCAGGCTCGACGGCAACCTGACGAACCAGTCGCCGGCAATGAGGAATGATCGCCGCATCCTTGAGGACGTCGAGATTGATCGTCTCGAGATGGCGAGAATTGAAGCCAGACTGCCAGTTGGCAAGAACCTGCTGCTCCTCCTCTGCACTGGGATAACTGATGTTGATCTTGAGCAGAAAACGGTCGAGCTGCGCCTCGGGCAGTGGGTATGTCCCCTCGTACTCGATCGGATTCTGAGTCGCGAGGACAAGAAAGAGATCCGGCAGTGGATAGGTGTCACCATCGATCGTCACCTGCCTCTCCTCCATCGCCTCAAGCAGGGCGGCTTGCGTCTTGGGAGGAGTACGGTTGATCTCGTCGGCCAGCAGCAGATCGGTAAAGATCGGGCCTTTCCGCAGCGAAAACTCTGAGAGTCCAAGGTTGAAGACGTTGGTGCCCGTAATATCCGCAGCCATCAGATCTGGTGTAAACTGGATGCGGCTGAAGCCAGCCCCCAGAACCCGTGCCAGTGTCTTGACCATCAGCGTCTTGGCCGTCCCCGGCACACCCTCCAGCAGACCGTGCCCCTCGGCAAGAAGGCAGATCAGAATCTGGTCGATCACCGCCTCCTGTCCGACAATGACCCGCTGCGTCTGCCGACGAAGATGTGTAACGACCTGACTGACATATCCGGACATTCATCTCTCCTCTCAGACCATTTTCAGGTATGACTATTCAGGTATAACTTTTGACAGATGACCGTACAATATTCAGCGCGGCTCGGTCATTATGCTATTATTGCCCAATCGTTGCCTTGTGCCAATTGAATACTGGTAAGTTTAACATCGGATTGTTACACTCTCTACGATATGGAAAAACCCCGTGTACTTATCGTTGATGATCAGCAGGCAGCCCGTGAAGGTCTGAGTGAAATTGTCTCGGCCTGGGGCTACCAGACGCGAATCGCCGGTGATGGAATGGAGGCGGTGGAGATTGCCACCCAGTTCCAGCCATTCGCCGTTATCTCCGATATCCTCATGCCCCGTCTTGATGGATTCGGTCTGCTCAGAAGGATCCACGAACTGTTGCCCGAGACGGCCGTCATCCTCCTCACCGGCCAGGGAAGCGTCGAGGACGCTGTCCGGGCTGTCAAAGAGGAGGGGGCATTCTACTATTTCGAGAAACCGATCAACACGCGGGCACTGAGTATCGTCCTCCAGCGTGCCATTGAGCAGATGGTGACGCAACGTGAGAATACACGTCTGCGCCGGCAGCTTGGTGAGTATGGAGTCTTTGGCAAGCTGGTTGGAGACTCGCAGGTCATGCGTCAGATCTATACGGTCATCGAGCAGGTTGCCAGTTCGGCCGTCTCCGTCCTCATCACCGGCGATTCGGGCACCGGCAAGGAGGTTGTCGCGCAGACAATCCACCAGTTGAGCCCCCGCGCCTCACGACCGTTTGTGGCGATCAACTGTTCCGCCATCCCTGAGTCACTCATGGAGTCGGAGCTTTTCGGACACGAGCGAGGCGCGTTCACTGGCGCAATCGCGCGGCGTGAGGGCTGTTTTGAGCTGGCCAATACCGGAACCATCTTTCTTGACGAGATAGCCGAGATGCCGCCGATGCTCCAGGCGAAACTTCTGCGCGTTCTCGAGGACCGGAAAGTCAGGCGCCTTGGCAGCCCGAAAGAGGTGCCGGTTGATGTGCGTGTCCTGGCAGCAACCAACAAGGATCCCCTCGAAGCTGTCCGGCGTGGCGAACTTCGTGAGGATCTGCTCTATCGCCTCAACGTCATCCACATCAAGCTTCCGCCGTTACGTGAGCGACGGGAGGATATCCCACTCCTCGCCGAGTTCATGATCAAGGAGCTGAGCAATCGTCATAACCGTCCGGCACGACTGATCGCGCCAGAAGTGCTTGAACTATTCACCCGCCATCCCTGGCAGGGTAACGTCCGTGAGTTGCGCAACATCATTGAACACGCGGTCATCGTCTGCGATGGACAGAGAATCGAGAAGCAGCATATCTCGGCCCAGATGTTCGAGGGACTCAACGTGCGCAACCAGGATACGATCACCTTTCCAGTCGGGATCACACTTGACGAGGCCGAGCGTCAGCTTATCCTGCGGACGCTGATCAAGACCAACAACAACAAGACTCGCGCGGCTGAACTGCTCAAGGTCAGTCTGAAGACTCTGCACAACAAGCTGAAGACATATCGTGAGGATAATGAAGAGTGAAATTGTCCGGGAGGGGCCGGCTATGAGACGTGGAGACGGGTGCGAAGCAGTAGTGAGAGCGCCATGGCCAGTCCCAGCAGGATCACGACCCGGCGCACTGCCTGCTGGGACAGTCGGGTCGCAATTCCGGCCGCACCATATCCGCCGATGATCGTCCCCACCGACATCACCGCTGCCGTCGGCCAGTCGATCAGTCCTGAATAGATGAAATAGAGTGCCGCCATAAGGTTGATAAAGGATCCGATGAGGTTCTTCAGTCCATTCATCTGGTGGATGTCACTCATTCCCATCATTCCGAGGACTGCCAGCATGAGGATTCCCATCCCCGCCCCGAAATATCCGCCATAGATGCCGACGGCAAACTGATAGATCGAAGCCCCACACAGCCAGAGGGTCGTTACCGGATGATGGGTCATCTCGCTCGTCCTCAACCAACGCTGGACGATTCCCTGCACCATGAAGAGAAGGGTTGCAAAGAAGATCAGAAAAGGGACAAGTAGATCGAAGGTTGGCGGAGGTGTCCGTCGCAGCAGCATTGCTCCGATCGCTGCACCAACGGTACTCGGGATGACCAGTACCGTGAAACGTCGCGGCATCTCGCGAAGGGCCTGACGATATCCGAACATGCTGCTCCAGCCTGCTGGAACCAGCGCCAGCGCATTGGTCGCATTGGCAGTGATTGGTGGAAGACCCGCCCAGATCAATGCCGGAAAGGTGACCAGCGTCCCCCCTCCGGCAATCGAATTCATCATTCCGGCCGCGATTGCGGCGAGAAAGATCAACAGTTCTGTCACTGCATCCTGCATGGGCTTCGCCCTCAAATAGAGCGGCCATCGGCCTGCCCTGCTCCTCTGTCGAGAAGAATTATGCAGACCGATGGCCGGGCTATTGTCCTGAATCAGAAGCGGAACTTCATGACCATCTCGATCTGCCGCGGATCATATGCCGACTGACCGAAAGTGCCAAAAGTACCAGAACTCTGCAGCTGACCCACCTTGAGGTTCTGGGTCGGATTGGCCGTCACCGTCGACGGAAGTACTGTCCCCCCAAGGCTGGTATTGATACTCCCGCGAAGCTGCGTGTTGTTGAAAACGTTCATCGCCTGCGCAGAAAGCTCGATTGAGTACTTCTCGCGGAACCGGAAGGTCTTCTCAAGCGACATGTTGCTGGTCCAGGTGCGTGGCGAGCGGATGCGTGAATAACCCGCCGCCGCTGTACCATACCAGAAGAGATCGGGGACGATCGATCCGTTGGGTGTCGTCACGACACGACCGGTAAAGGCATCGATGTTGTACTTGAGGAAGCAGCGGTTGCACGGGGTGATGACCCGTCCGCTTGGCAGGGTCACCGCTGTCTTTCCGTCATACCACCTCTGCAGATCCTTCGGCACCTCGAGGGCAGCGCCGTTGACCAGATCTGGCAGACCATTGATCGAGTTTGTTCCACCGCCCGAGATCTGTGAGAGAAGCCCACTCTGCAAGGTCAGTGACCCGCCGAGACGCCATCCCCCAATCACTGAATTGATGACGCCGTTCTTGAAATCGAGAAAACGTCCACCACCGACCGGCATATCATAGACCCACGAGCTGACGAAACGATGCGGCATATCGTTGGTCGAGGGTTTACGATTGGTCCGGTAGAGATCGGGCCGGATGTTCGCAAAGTAGTTGGCATTGCTGTCGCCATAGCCATTGTTACTCTGGGCGTTATAGTTGCTCATCTCGATCTGTTTCGACCAGGTGTAGTGTGCATTGAACTGCAGACCATTGGCAAACGATCTGGTCAACTGCAGCTGCATCGCGTGATAGTCAGAGGTTCCGACCGTTCGGTGGATCGAGTTACCCTGGTGCGGGAATGGAAAGGCTGCCTCGATTCGCTGGATCGTCCGGTTACGAATATTTCCAGATCCAAATGGAATCAATGGCCCGGTCGCCGGCTGGAATGGATTGGCGATCTGCTGAGTCGATGGATTGGTCGAACCGTTACTGCCAACATAGGCGTCACGCCACTGCTGGAGCAAGGTCGGATCGACGAGCTGCGCACTGTTGATTGGAAGGAAGGTGATCTGCAGACGATCTCCCTTTGAACCAAGATATCCGGCCGAGAGGAGCCAGTTATTACCCAGCTTCTGCTCGAAGAAGAGGTTCCATTGCTGTACCCGCCCGTTCTTGTAATCCTGCGGGAAGCGGCGCACCAGTCCGCCATAGATTCCCGGGTTCTTCTCATCAGCACCAATCGGTTGAACGATCGGATTGACAATCTCTGAATTGAAGGTGCCAATCAGGACACCGGCCGGAGTCGGACCATATGGAACCGAGTTGTTCCCGGCATTGAGTCCGGTCGAACTGGTCGCCGGCGTGAACGGTCCCGCTCCATAGAAACCCGGGCCATCATTGTAGCCCGTGTTGGAAGGCACATAGGTCAGCCCGTACCCGCCTCGAACGACGAGTGAACGGGTAACCTGCAATGCTGCTCCGAGACGTGGCCCGAAATTGTTATACTCGGTCGGCCACATGTTGCGGCGATCGACATTGACTCCGGGGAAGATGATTCGACCAGCGGTCCCGAAGGGGTTCTTCTGATCAAGATCGATTGCGCTGATGTTGTTGAAACGCTCGGTCGGACCGGGTTGAATGTCATAGCGAAGCCCGATGTTGAGCGTCAGCCGGTCATTGACCCGCCAGTCGTTCTGCGAATAGAGTGCGCCGTATTTCTGGGCCAGGGCCAACTTGACGGTAAAACCAGAACGCACTTCGAGGAACCCGGCACCGAGAGCAATCGAGGCCATTCCCAACCCGTTGAATGAGGCATCCGGTGTCGCTGGTAGTCCGGTCGTCGACCCATCGGCATTGATGTTCGCCCGCGTATACTGATCGCCCGTCTGAATGAAGAAGGAGTCGGCGAGGTCAGTGTAGTTGGAGAGGAGCACACGGTAGGTTCCACCAAACTTGTGTGTCCAGCGCCCGCGAGTCCAGGTCATACTCCCGTTCAGATCCGAGTTGGTCTGACGCTCGCGCTTGTGGAGGAAGGTTCCCTCGTTGAGATTGCTCACTCGCCCCGGACCAAAGTAAGGCATGGCTCCACCGGTCTGATCGAGCGCGAGAATCGACTTCGGTATTCCAAATGGATCATAGTTGAAGTTTGGAAAGAGGTCGACCTCGTTGTCACTCCTGATCCGGTTGAGACCATAACGCAC
>CAIOZW010000149.1 GCA_903862855.1 uncultured Acidobacteriota bacterium | reverse complement strand
GGGGGGCCATCTTTCCGCATTTACGACTCCATGGCGTGGGCATGCGGATCCCCTTCGGCAAGCTGAAGATCGGCGGGCCAGGCGAGTTCAGCCCCCCGGGTGAGCATCAGATTCTGAAAGTCGGCGCGGGCAGTGGGGCTCTGCCAGACTTCGTGATGTGAGCGTTTTGAGACCAGGCAATGGGCGGCGAGCCGGCCGGCGGCTTCACCGATATTCCACTCGACCGGGTGAAGTCGGTAACATCCGTTGGTGATATGGGTCGTGCCGATATTCTTGGCGGCCGCCAGCAGGTTCCTCAGACGCACCGGGATCAATGCTCCAAGAGGAATCTGAAAAGGTAACGAGGCGACATCGATATAGTTGTCTCCGCCTGTCGATGGATGGAGATCGATTCGGTAGTAGCCAATCCCGACACTATCCGCGTAGGTTTCAGCCAATGTCCGGCCAGGACGGCAACTGGCCGCGACATCCTGTTCTCGAATGGTGAAACAGGCGCGGAGGCGTCTCGATTCGCGAATATATGGCATCTTTGCCAGCCCGTCGAGGGTACCGGTCACATCACCCCGCAGACGCAATCCCGGCCAGCCGCAACCACCATCCGGGCGCGGCGCCGCGGTCTGCAACCAGTAGAAGAAGGATCGGCTCAATTCGCGGGCCTGTTCGATGTGGTGTGCTCGCATCACCTGGTCAGCCGTCGTCAGTTCTCCCGGAAGGTAGTCGAGCATTGGCACATTCATCAGCGTAATGTCACTGGCATAGGCCCCGGGAATGAAGTTGGTACGATCGAGAATGCGGCGGTAGGTCCAGAGCCCGGCAAAGGCACGTGAGGGCTCACCGTGCGGAGCGAAATGGTAGGCGTGCGGAGTCATGAGGCGCGGATGGGTGATGCTCCAACTGAGCAGCCTTCCAGGCCAGGCGGGTTGGAGCAGGGGGGCATAGTCACGCCAGAAATCATAGTCGGCCGGCTGATCGATCGTGTGGTCTTCACCCTCGCGATACTCCATGGCAAAGCAGACCGAAAAGGCCTGGACGTTCTCCGGCCGGGCCTCAGGGGGAGCCGATGGCTCGCCTGTCTCGGCCTGGGATTCAGCTCCCGTCACCGACTCGCATCCCGTCAGGAGCAGCAGGTCGCCGAGTTCAGTCGCGTCAAGATATGAGTCTGCCGTAACGACACGCTCGAGACCATTGCGCAGATCGAGCAGGGTGACGCTGCGAATTCTGTCACCATCCGTTCCGGCCCGCACCGGACGATGCTCGGTGAGCAGTCTCACCAGTCCATTGCTGAGGTATGGCGCAATCATCTCATTGAGCACCGCCAGAGCAACCCGCGGTTCGTGGCAGAGCGGCGAGACCCAGCCATTACCCGGGTTCAGATTGGCCTGGCGACGGGCACCCTCCGTCAGCGGATAGGCCCGTCGATAAAAGTCACGAACTCCATTTCTGAAGCGCCGGTAGCTGGCGGTACAGCCAAACCGCTCGATCCATCCATGCTCGTCCGGCGGTACCGCCTGGGAGGTCAACTGACCGCCGATCCAGTCCGACTCTTCGGTCAAGACGACCGATACGCCAGCCTCGGCCGCAGCAAGCGCGGCCGCAAATCCTCCAACTCCACCCCCAACGATCAGTATCTCTGTCTTCAGCTCCATTTCGCTCTCCCCCGAGTCATCAACCATTCCGGAAAAACCAGTATGGATAAGATCGATCAAACTACCGGCCAGCCCCGAAATACTCAGGGTGCTGACGGGCGGACAAACTTTGCCTCATCGATCGATATATTGTGAGATACCTCACGAAAAGTAAGATTTATGGTAAAGGCCGGTGTCTGCTGGCGGATCCGCATCGGGAGGCGGACTCCATCAACAATCCGAAAATCGCTGAAGAAGCTTTCCGACGGCAGCACTCCCTGTGGTGATTCACGTCGTGTATCGTGGCGGATGAGAAGACCCGAGGTCGTATCAAAGTAGAACTGCTCAGCCTCGCCAAGGGCCGGTATGGCATTGACCTTGAATGCCTCCTGATCACCCAGTCGAACTCGACTGACCACCTCCAGTCTGCTAAAGAGCTTCCTGAAGTTGAGTTCACGTTGAAAGTCGGCATCTCGAATGTATGCAGACAGCTCGGCGCCCGCCAGTTCACGAAGTCCGCTCAGCGGATCGATCGCCCAGCCCTTTTCACCATCGACAACCTGCCTGAACTGCCCGATACCTGGAATATCGAACGAGGTCACACTTCTTGCCGGAGTGCTGGCAATGCTCTCGAAACTGCCGGTGATGTTCATCCCTTCGATCTCAATCTCCCCAACGATACGTCGAGTAGAGTGGCGTCGCAGCGCCTCGTCTCCTCCAACGGCGGTAATCAGTCGTTCAAGAACCTGGTCGATTCCTGGAAGCCTGGGTGACTTGGAAGTTCCGTGGAGAGCCGGAGGCTGGGCCAATCCGGAGTTGATCACGAAGAGAGCCACGAGCAGCGATTTGCGTAAGAGTTTCATCGATGAGTCTCCAGATTACGATCGATCGACTGAACTGTCAGAAAGAGTAGCGATCAACGGTCAGAACCGGCGGTGCGAAGAAGCCTGATCGCAGCCTCGATCTGTGAGTCACGCCCGTCGAGGAGAAGCCGCCGATCGAGACCAACCTCGAGGTCGGGAGTCACTCCACGCCCTTCGATCATTATTCCACGCGGGGTCACATAGTCAGCGATTGCATACTGGAATATTCCCCCGGTTGGGAGCTTGACCAGATATGAGGGGAGCGCCGCACCAAGGCTCCGCTGACCGACAATCTTCACGCGACCATTCTCCTGGAGTCCGGCGGCAAGGATCTCGCTGGTCGAGCCACTGAGCCCATCGAGCAGAATGACTACCGGACCAAGCCAGGCATGTGGCTGCGGAAAGTAGGCAAACTTCATGTGGGCCGTGCGCATGTTCATTGTTCCAAGTATCCCCGGCCGCTCGGTCAGCAGCCCGGCGATCCCATTGGCCATCGCCCCCATCCCCCCGGGGTTGCCACGCAGATCGATGATCAGCCCGGCAATACGACGCTCCGGATCACTGAACTCACGGATTGCCCGCCGGATATTATCCATCTGGGGTGGTGCGAAGATGTTGAAACGTACATATCCGATATCGTCACCGATCCTTCTCGACTCGAACTGGATGAGGCTTGGCGGGAAGTTGCCAAAGGCGGGAGCGATCACTCCACGGGGAATTTCACGGATCAGGCGATACTCGCGCGGCGGACTGTCAAGTTGACGAGAGACGAGACGAACTTCACTGCCAGGACGCCCATCGAGCAGGTTTTGCAGAAGCCTGATCTGCCGAAACCGGTGCTGGACGGTGCGGTGATTGTCATTGTCATACAGCTCGATCGGCCCGGTGAGCTTGCTGATCGGGTGACCATCGATGTGGGTAATGATCGATCCGGGTCGCAGCGCCGCCCGCGCGGCAGGAGATCCTGGATTGACGGCAAAGACTACCGGCTCTTCATCGACGAGGCGAAGCTCTATGCCGATTCCAGCCCAACTGACCAGCGAGGCGGCATGGTCATCGAGTTGTTCACTGATCTCGCCAGCTCCGGAAGGTAAAAGAATATTGAAATGGGACTGACCAAGCTCCTCAAGCATCCGCTGCAGAAGATGGTTGAGGGCAGACTCGCTCTCAACTCTCTTGACCAGCTGCCGGTACTTTGAACCGACGCGATCCCACTCATCGCCGCTCAGCCGCTCGTCGAAATGTTTCTCCTTGACCGTTCGCCAGACCAGTTCAAAGGTCTCCTCCCAGCGCAGGCGGCGACTGCTGTCGACCGGTACTTTTGCCAACTGCGCGGCAGCATCGACCGTCAGGAAAAGCATGAGAACGATCAGGCTCCACCGTTTGAGAAGCCCGGCAGTTCCAGTTGGCCTGACTGTAACTCTACTTGATGACACGATCGCAGTTTCCCAGCAGAACAAGGAGAAAGATCAATAGAAATATGTTACGTCTGTTGACATCACCCTCATCGTTAAAAAAGAGTCTGGCAAGCATGGACCGATCGTCCTTCTTCTGACTAAAGAGCATTGGCGACCTCTTCCGGCTTATGATCCGCTGACGACTCCTGGCGATGGGCAGCGAAGATAGCACTTTGATAAACCAGCGTAGCATAATAAATGCGGCAGAGTCTCGAATGGAAGCAGATCAACACTGTCTCAGGTTATTACGGCCAGTAAAATCCTGGTAAACGCACTGGCGGAATAAAAGTCCGCCAGCAGCAATTAATAATTGATATTGATTTCAGGAGTGATATGGCATCATATCTGAAGTGGGTCGATCATTTCGGTGGAGCCTGATCGATGGAGCAATCTGAAGGGGATCATATGACTGAATGTCCGCGCTGTAACAGCATCGTTTCTGATGCGGCTGAGCGATTATGTAAAAGTTGTGGATATGATCTTGTCGGAGGTAACACCTCCCCGCTTGCCGAGCGGAATGAAACGGCCCTGGCTGACCCATCCAGCCCCGTTCCGGTGCTGATCGGATTTCGCCTCTCGGGTGAGAGGAAAGAGTTTCGTCTCGAGCGGAGCGAGATAGCGATCGGCAAGGCCCCGCATAACCAGATCATCCTCGATGATTCGACCGTAAGCGCGTCACACGCGATAGTCAATCTCAATAGTAGTGGCTACAGCATTCTCGATCTGGCGAGTCGTAACGGCACCTGGGTGAATGGAGTACGTCTCAGCAACCGTTCGCACCTGCTGCGGCATGGTGATCGAATCCAGATCGGACAGACCGTTCTGACCCTCCGGATACCTGAGCAGCGTCAGCCGGAAGAGTCGGCTGGTGGAACCCTGCCACTGGAGTCGATTGGCCGATCTTCGGTGACGAAAGGTTCTGAACAGGAGGAACGGACCATCACGATCAACCTTCCGCGAGAGGTCCGACGAGCCTTGACGAGAGAGAGGGCTGGCCAGCCCTCCACACCACCAGCGGCGAAGCGGAGTCCTTTTCATCAACGCCGCGACTCGCGACTGAGAGCAACGCTTGTCAATTCGGCCAGTCGGATCATCTCAACGATCATTGGAACTTCGCTGACGGTCGCCCTGGCGCTCTATCTCTCGCGACATTTCCTGCCATCACCAGTAATCACGCCGGCCTCACCGGCGAGCCAACCCGCAGGCCGATCGGTGACACTCCTTGGCGGAGATTCCTGGATCGATCTCCAGTCCGGAGCGCTGGGAGTAAGATTTGAAGCCTCGGGAGCTGCCAGTCGCCCCGGAGCCAGTGGAATGCTGCTTCTCTCTGATCGTGGTACCGATCCACTATTCTGGATGGAAGTGAACGAGAAGGGTGAACAGAAGGGGGCATTACAGGCGATTCCCATGCTTGCCAACCCGGGCGAGAACATCACTGATCCGGAAGCACTGACCTATGGAAACTCCTACTACTACCTCCTCGGATCGCAGTCAGATCCGATCGATACCCGGCAACACCGGCTGCTCCGCTTCGATTTTGATCCGGTCACACGAATGATTCGCAGCCGCATTGAATCGATCGGTAATCTCCGCAACATCATTCTCAGCAATATTCCCGAGATAGCTGCTAACGGTTCGCGGCCGGGTAGTGTGGGTGGACTCAATGCTGAAGGACTGGCTTGGGATCCAAACCACGAGAGGTTGCTGATCGGTCTCCGCTCACCACTGATTGGTGACCAGGCTCTCCTCGTTCCCCTCAGATTGCGGGATCAACTCGGCCCTTTTGATCAGAACAATCTTCAAATTGATGAACCACGGCTGATCATCCTTCCTCTCGATGGTCAGGGGGTTCGGGATATCACCTACGATCCGGTCCTGAAAAAGTTTTTGATCATCTCCGGTCCCGTCGTCAATGGAGAAGAGGACGACTTCAACCTCTGGGAGTGGAACGGCGAGAGAGATGGTCCCCCACGCCGGTTGCTCACACTGGACGGCAAACGCCGGCCGGAGGGGATTGCCAGTCTCTCGATCAATGACCGCAACCTGCTTCTCATCACCGGAGATACTGGAAGCTTTGCGGCACTACGATACCGGCAGGAGTGAGACGGGTCTGTCTCGATTCCGGGATTGCAGCTCTCAACATTTGCCCTCACCTGATACAAATTTAACATTTCCCTAAACCGACCTTAAGACGAAGAGGTTAAATTTAAGCTATGGAAGTAGCATCAGTGGCAAGTGAGAAACCGGTATGAATAGTAGTACAAAACTGGCAGTGAAGGATCTCCGTGATCACCTTCTTCTGATGGGGGGAGAGGTCGAGCGGGCGATCGATTATGGGACACGGGCGCTGATAGCCCGCGACTCCGAGCTTGCCGAGCAGGTTCTGAGTGACGATGACCGAGTCGATCAGCTCGAGCTGGAGGCTGATCAGCGCTGTGTCGATCTGCTTTCGCGTGGATCGATGGATGGTTCAGACCTGCGGGTAGTCGTGACGGCAATCAAGATCACACCGGTCCTCGAGCGTATCGCAGATCATGCCGCGAGCATTGCCCGAGCGGCCATCTACCTCAACAATGAGCCGCAGCTCAAACCATACTTCGATCTGCCAAAAATGAGCTGGTTGGCCTGTGAAATGCTGCGGCTGTCACTCGATGCATTTGCTGCAGGAGACGCGGCGGCGGCACGTTCGGTGATCGAGCGTGACAACGAGATCGACCAGTTGTATGACCGGTGCTTCCACGACCTTCTCGAATGCCTGTCGACCGATGCCACGGCGGCCGGGCGCGTCGCCAGGTTACTGATGGTGGTCAAAAATCTCGAACGGATCGGGGACTACGTCAAGGATATCTGCGAGCTGACCGTCTACATGATCGAAGCGCAGGTCATCAGGCACCCCCAACTCTCCAGTCCGCCCGGGCGATAGAGACGATACAACCTTATGAAGCCAACAATATTGATCATTGAAGACGATCCGGATATTGCCGAGAGCATCCGATACAACCTGGAACGCGAGGGAGCATTCTCGACCCTCGTGGCGCTGACCGGTGAGGACGGGTTGCGCATGGCACTCGGAACTGGGAAGCGCCAGACCGGGTCTGCGGATACGCCTCCCGATCTGATCATTCTCGATCTGAATCTGCCGGGTATGAATGGGTTTGAGCTCTGCCGGCGTTTCCGGAGTGAGGATCAGACGCGCCGTGTCCCGATCATCCTGCTCACTGCCAGATCAGAGGAGAGCGACAAGGTACGCGGGCTGGAGCTGGGTGCAGATGATTACATCACCAAGCCCTTCAGTGTGCGGGAACTGGTGGCGCGGGTTCGGGCTGCACTGCGCCGCTCAGGACTGGAGACGCAGGCACCGGCTCTCTATGATGACGGGCAGATGAAGATCGACTATGACGACTTCTCGGTTGAATGCCAGGGGCAGTCCGTGAAACTGACACGGAAAGAGTTTGCGCTCTTGTCAATTCTATCCCGCCACAAGGGACGGGTCGTACCGCGCGAGCAACTGCTTGACCAGGTCTGGGGTCTCGAGTACTACGGTGAAGCGCGAACTCTCGACGTCCACATCAGCGGACTGCGAAAGAAGCTGGGCATCTGTGGAGGCGGCATCGAGACCGTGATCGGCATCGGATACCGTTTTCGACCCGGTGGCACGGTCGAGAATGGTGGCGACTGATCCGGTGTGGAGAGGCGGGGGGGGATGACGACGCAGGCAAGAAAGATACTGCTGGCGACACTGGGGCTGGTGGCCCTCTTTGCGGTCTATGAGACGGTCAAGACGATCCTCTTTCCAGAGATGGACGTCATCACCTCGCATATCATCTCGACGATCGTTGTCGGGGTGATTACGATCGTCATCGGGCAGTACGTAGTCAGCCAGCAGACAAGCCTCCTCCGCGAGAGAGAGTTGAACAACCAGCGGCTGCTCGAAGCGCTCGACAAATCGAGTCGGGATGAGAATCTGCTCCGGGCCATTGTCGAATCGATCGATGAAGGGCTGATCATCATCGACCGTGAAACCAATCTCCTCCTGATCAATGATGCGGCAGGACGTTTTCTGAAGATCGGGGAGCGACCTGTGGCGCGACTGACCGATCTGAGCCGTGATCCGGAGATTCATCGTATCTTTTCGGAAGTCCTGACTAACGGTGAGCGGGCCGAGGGAAGGATTGAGACTCGTGAAGGCGGAACGGCGAGTGGAGACCGGCGGGTGCTGCGCCTCCAGGCCGTTCCGTTGCGACTCTCGAGCGGGCAGGTTGACGGGGTGGTTGGAGCACTGATCGATATCACGAAGGTCGAGCGACTAGAGAAGATTCGACAGGAGTTTCTCTCCAATGTCTCGCACGAACTGCGCACGCCGCTGGCCTCGATCATCGCCTTTGTTGAGACACTTCTCGACGGTGGTCTGGAGGATCATGAGAACAGCCTGCGTTTTCTCAACACCATCCATCGCAACGCCTCGCGGATGCGGGCGCTGGTCAACGACATCTCGGAGCTCTCATCGATCGAATCAGGAGCAACATCATTGTCAATGATGAAGATCCCGCTGGCAACGATGATCAACGAGCTCTTCACCGCACTTGCGCCACGCGCGGGCAAATATGGAGTAAGTCTTGAGAATCGCGTCGATGCCGACTTCTATCTGGTCGCTGATCGCCGGAGGCTTGAGCAGATACTGGTCAACCTTGTCGACAATGCGATCAAGTTCAACCAGACAGGTGGCAAGGTGACGGTCAGCGCCGGAAATGAGAATGCGCGGAATGGAGAGATGTTTCACCTGATCACGGTTCGAGATACGGGTGCCGGTATTGCCGAAGAGCATCTGGCAAGGGTCTTTGAGCGATTCTATCGTGTCGACAAGGCGCGTTCACGCGAAGTTGGTGGCACCGGACTCGGTCTGGCGATTGTCAAGCATCTTGCCAGAATACACGGTGGTGAGGCCGATGTACGAAGTGAAGTTGGGGCGGGCAGTGAGTTTATCATCCGTCTTCCGGCAAGGATCATTACACCACCACCGGATGAATTGGCCGAGTAGATGATCCTTGCCCGCCCTCCCCGATCAGAGGAATTTGAGACAGACCGGCATCGAGATGGTTACCGGCTGACCGGTTCGAGTCAAACGACCGGTCTTCTGATCGATTCGAAAGAGGATGATCGAATCGCTGGCCTGATTGGCTGCCAGCAGCCAGCGGCCGGATGGATCGATGACAAAGTTGCGTGGATTGCGCCCTCCGGTCGACTCATGACCAACCAGCTCCAGACTTCCTGACCGCGCATCGACTCTCCAGATGCCAATACTGTCATGGCCACGGTTCGAACCATAGACGAAGCGTCCGTTCGGGTGAAAATGGAGATCGGCACAGTAGTTGGTGCCGGAAAAGCCGGCCGGGAGGGTTGGAACCGTCTGGATCTCCTTCAACTCCCCCTTCGCGCCATCCCAGCTGCAGGAGATGAGAGTTGAGTCGAGTTCATTGATGACGGCGGCCAGCCGGCCATTGGGATGAAAGTCGATGTGACGGGGCCCGGCTCCCGGGCGAGTCCTGAATTCAGCCGGACTGTTTGGAATGAGCTTCCCCTGCTGTCCATCCCAGCGGTAGATCATCACCCGGTCGATGCCCAGATCGACCGCCAGAACGTGGCGTCGTTGAGGCGAAAAGATGACGCAGTGTGCGCGCGGCCCCGCCTGACGCTGCGGATTCCCGCCAGAACCCTGATGCTGAACCAGATGGCTTGTCTGACCAAGAACTCCATCCTTCCCGATCGGGACGACGATCAGGTTTCCTCCACTGTAGTTGGCCGCCAGGACGTGACGACCGGCAGGATCGAGACTGACGTAGCAGGGCGAAGCTCCACCCGAGCTGACCTGATTGATCTGCCGCAGCAGTCCGTCCTGGGGTGAGATGGCAAAGGTGGTCAGTCCGCCGACTGGTTGCCCGTTGAACGTTCCAACCTCATTGACGGCACAGAGATGTCGTCCTCCTGGTGCAATGGCCAGATATGAGGGGTTGACCACCTCGGCGGCCAGCCCCACGACCTTGATGCTTCCCGTGACGGGATCGAAACGGAGGAGGTGGATCCCCCGACTGGTGGCACTGGTATAGGTGCCAACGTAGATTGAACGCTCCACCCCCTTCTCAGCCTGGCCCTCGATATCGAGATGCGGGGATAGGGCAACCCCCAGTGAAGCCAGCCCCAGGCCCTTCATCAGATCACGTCGTGCGGGTCTCTCAGTCATATCTGCATACCTCCTCACCAGAGAACATGGCCCGATCCGGAGCGCCAGTCTGCGCGGCGGCACGGGCTGTCTGCCGGGCTATGGAATTATCCTCGTTGCCTGATGGGCAACCATCCGCCACTGCCCCTTCTGCCGGGTATAAAAGTGGAGGTAGCGGGCATTGGTGTTATTGACCTTGTCACCCGAGACCGAATTGACCCGCCAGTGGCAAGTCACGATCGCCGCATCACCGAAGATCTGCACACTGATCTCGTCACGCGTCATGCTCTCATACTTTGCCTTGCCCGACCTGAGACTCTCGATGTAGCTCTTCTTGTCATCGACACTGCCATTGGAATGCGTATAGATCATCGTCTCGGCATAGAGCCGATCGAGGGCAGCTAAATCGGCAGTGATGAGCGCCTTCTCCCATTGCTGTTCAAGCCGCAGGATCGCTTCACGTGTCGAATCGGTGGGGGCCGGAAGGACCGGAATCGCCATAACCATGAGAATCAGAATTGAATAGATGAAGATATGCATGGGTCTCCTTTGATCACCAGGTTTCATTGAGTAGAAGATCTTCGTAGCTGTCACGACGGCGGATCACTTCAATTGTGCCGTCAGATTCGACCAGCAGAGTGGCTGGAAAGGGGCGGCCGTTGTAGGCCGTCATCTGTGAGATGGTATAGGCTCCGGTATTGAGCATGGCAATCACCTCGCCAACCTTTGTTCCCTCCGGCAGAAGCCGGCAGTCGGGCAGATGGTGCCCGCCGTGGAGATCAAAATAGACATCTCCACCGTCACAGAGCGGACCAGCCATCCGGTATCTGGCAGTGTGCGGTTCGGCAGCGCGCGAGGCGTTAACAGTCTGGTAGTACCAGTGGTACATGACCATCGAGAGCATGAGGTTGTAGCCGGCATCCGTGAGAAGCCACTCCTCTCCGGTCTCCGGTCGGAACTTCGAGTTGCGAACGGTGGTGAGAAGAGTCACCGCATCGGCAATCACCGCCCGCCCCGGCTCCATGACGATCTCCAGATCATCGAGAAGTGAAACCGCCCCGGCGTCGAGAGCCGTGGAACGGACGGCCTTGAGAGTCTGCTCCATCATCTCAGCTGCGGTCAGTGAAGCGCCAAGCATGATACGTTCATCTTCACTGATCTCTTCGGCCTGCGAACGATCACGAAGGTAGTTGACCGGTATACCACCACCGATGTTGATATGCTGCAGACGGTGGCCGGTCTGACCGTGCAACCAGAGAAGGTGGTCCCACATGGCCGCAAAGGCCTCGACATATGGTTCCGGATCCGGCGTCTGTGACCCGACGTGAATATGGAGTCCGGCCAGATTGATCAGTTCCGGACGCTCCAGCGCGCGGAGCATCATCTCGCGGGCCTGCGACGGTGAAACACCAAATTTCGAGGTGTAGAGAGCTGTCTGTAGCCCGGCGTGCGAACGGGTTCCCACCCCGGCCACCAGACGAACCGTCACATTGGCCCGTTTGCCAACCCGGGCCGCGACCTTCTCAACCAGTTCCAGCTCAAAGGGCGAATCGAGATTGATCGTGTAGATGCCAGCCTCGATCGCTTCGGCCAGCTCCTCCTCCGTCTTCGAGATACCATTCATCTCGATCTGGTCAGGATGAAAACCGGCCCGGAGGGCACGAAAGAGCTCACCACCGGAGTTGACCTCAACGTCACATCCTGCCTCACGGACGACCCGCAGGACTCCCTGCAGATTGTTGGCTTTCGAGGCATAGCAGAGTTTCAGCCGCTGGTGGTATCTGCGCGCCTCGAGCAAACGGGCGATGTTCTGACGAATCCGCGGAGCAGAGACGACAAAGAGTGGAGTGCCATAGCTCGCAGCCAGATCGAGTGAATCGGCACCATTGATCCGCAGATGGTTGCCATTGAGATCAAGGTACTCTTCGATCTCCCAGGCGATACCCTGGGCAGGAAGGCCGTTTTCAGTCATATTTGAGGACTTGTTCAAGATTCTGATCTTCTCCCATTATCTCAATTACCGGATGTCTGATGAGTGTTGAGACTCTCGATCGCCGCAGCTACGGCAAAACCGGTCGTGGCAAGAGCGGTCTCAGCCTCGGCGCGGGCGCGCCCTGACTTGTGCATGACGATGGCAACCCGGAGATCCCAATCGGCAGACTCAAGCAGATCGGCTGCCTCCGACTCAGTTAACCCACACTCGGCAATGACGATCCCGATCGCCCGCTGACGCAGCTTGCTGTTGCGTGGCTGCATGTTGGTCATGCGGTTTCCAGTCACATAGCCAAGACGAACCATGGTCATGGTCGAAAGCATGTTCAAAACCAGCTTCTGGGCGGTTCCCGACTTGAGTCGTGTCGATCCGGCAATCACCTCCGGTCCGACAACTGGCTCGATGGCTATTTCGACGGCCCGCGCCAGTTCAGTCCCTTCATTGCAGGTCACAGCAATGGTCAGAGCACCAAGCTGGCGGGCATAAGCTACAGCTCCGATCGTGTAGGGTGTGCGCCCGCTCGCCGCGATGCCAACCACCACATCCTGGGCGGTCAGCGCCCGTGACTGCAGATCGGCGACCCCGGCCTCGCGATCATCCTCCGATGCCTCTACCGAACGATAGCAGGCCTCATAGCCACCGGCGATAATTCCCTGCACCAGTTCCGGCGATACGCCAAAGGTCGGCGGACACTCCGAAGCGTCGAGAATTCCAAGCCGGCCGCTGGTTCCGGTACCGACATAGATCAGCCGTCCGCCCTCCGCCAACCGTGGGGCAATCGCGTCAACTGCCCTGGCCACGGCAGGCAGTACTCGCTCAACGGCAAGGGCGACCTGCTGATCCTCCCCATTGATGATCCGCAAGGCTTCAAGTGTCGGCAGTCGATCGATCGATGCCGTGCGTGGATTCAGCTCTTCTGTTGTTATCATGATTTTGATACCGAACCATCTGCCTGAGTCAGCGCACGTGCCATTCGTGCTGCGCCAATCATCGGCGGCTCAAGTGGCGCGTCAACAGTGGCGTGGCGCGCAATTCGTCTTATCTCGTCGCGGAGGGGATTGATGATCAGATCTCCAGCTTCGAAGACTCCCCCGACACACGCAACGCGAAATGTTTCGTGCTCCATCCGCAACTGCTCGATTACGGCAATGGCGGCCTTGGCCAATTCGACGGCAGCATCACCGAGAATGCGCGTCGCAACCCGGTCGTTCTGCTGCGCGGCATTGACTACGATTCTCGACAACTGCGCGATCCGTGAGGCCACCTCGGCGGGTGAATCATAGATGACCGGCGGCAGCTCAGGAGGCGATGAGACGCCAAAGTGGCGCAGGACCGGATCCATCATGATCGTCGGCTCGCCGCGGTAATCATAGGCCATGACGACCGCTTCGAGAGCGCGTCTCCCAATATAGGATCCGCTCCCCTCATCCCCCATCGTTGGCCCCCATCCACCCGCACGGGCAAAACGGCCACGCGCATTGATTCCGCACGCAATCGATCCGGTTCCGGCAATGATTACGACTCCGGGCAGATTCCCGGTCGCGCCGGCCAGAGCGACTCGCGCATCGGTCTCGAGCAGTATCTCACCAATGGGAAAAGTCTCGCGGAGGGCATTGATCATACGCCGGTTATGGTCAGGATGGGAGACGCCTGCCAAGCCAAAACATGCGGCGTGGATCAGGGCCGGATCGATACCGGCGCGCTGGCAGGCCTCCTCAACCGACTGGCGGATGTGGAGGACCGCCTTCTCCAGACCAACTCGCAGAAAATTGGCGGCATCGGCATGCCCTTCACCGACCAGCCTTCCAGCCTGATCGAGAATGGCGGCGCGACAACTTGTTCCCCCACCATCGACACCCAGCCAGTAACCGGACGACGGTGAAGGTTCTGAAGTGTCAGCACCTCCTGATTCAGCTTTTAATCTCCCCGTGTCCATCTGCTTGTGTGACAACCGATTTACCGATACCCGCTGCCGACCAGGCCTCGCCTGAAGAGGAGCACGAGCATTCCGGCAGAGGTCTCCAATCGCTGGCAGTCAGCCCTGGAGAGCGCCCAAACTCGTGTCTTTACAAGTAGCCTGCTGCATCATACACTTGCTACGATTGGTTGGACAATAGCGTGAGCCGGGCAAGTCCGGAGCCACGTGCGAATCAGGCCAATATGTTTCATCGAGCTTGGCCACCGGGGTCGCCAAGTCATCCTGATGAGCATTTCAGAGCCGCCAACGGACTCCCGACAAGTCGGACTGTCCATATCTTCAAGCCGGAGCCAGCTGGAATCACCCCGTCGTCCCCAATAATTCCCAGGAGTTTTATGAAGAGATCCCTCGCAAGTGTCGCCATCCTCCTCCTGTTCGCGGTCATCATCAACACTGTAATGCCACTCTGGATGTTTGCCCAGCGTCCTGAACGCCGGACAGACCGGGATAATGAGGGAACCCCGCTTCTGGCTTCCGGAACCCGGGTCATCCCCACCGGCTACGTCATCAAATTGGAGATGGAGACTCGTCTCGATTCGAAGAACTCGAAGAAGAGCGATCGATTTCAGGCCAAAATCGCCAGTCCAGTGCTCGACGCTGAGGGTCAGACACTCCTCTCGCAAGCGTCCTATGTTGAAGGACACGTTCGGGGCGCAGTGCCTGCCAAGTGGGCACGTCGTTCCGGCGTTATCGCTGTCGACTTTGACCGAATCATTCTTCCCAATGGCGAATCTCTCCCGATCCGCGCCTACCTGACCAGTCCGGATTCCGAAGATCGGCAGCGGATCGACGAAGAGGGAAATATCAAGGGAGGATCTCCACTCAAGCGTGATATCGTCTTTATTGGCGGTGGTGCGGCTGGTGGAACGGCGATTGGCATGATCGCCGGTGGTGCGCTGGCCGGTGCCGGCATCGGTGCAGCGGTCGGGCTTTCGGCTACCCTGCTGATGAAGGGAAAAGAGGCGGTCATCGAGCCGGGACAAAAGATTGCCCTGGCCCTGACCGAAGAGTTGCGGGTCGACAGAGTCCCAGAATATCTGGAGACGAGAAGACGCGAGGATGAGCGGGACAATTATGAGCGCCGCACTCTGCCTCCCTCGACCCCCGAGAGTCTGCGTCCCGGCAAGACGGGCTCAAATAGTGGTCGCACGAGTGAAGCACCCATCAGCGGTGGAGCAGTGAATCTCAGCTCAATCAGTTCGGAACGTGGAAGCGATGGGCTGATCCGTATTCTGATCACTGCCGAGACACCTTCGACAAACTGGCGGATCTACACCAATCACGAGATTCGCCCCGATATGGTCGAGATCCGTCTGCGGGGTGTCGCGCCAGTCGCGTCATCCGCTTCGCAGATCTCACATCCATCCGCTCCGGCAATCATCATTCCCGATCGCAACAATCGGATCAGGAAGATCACCATCATCGCCAAGAATACGACGGAGACGATCGGGGTCAATGGAACCTGGACCAACCGTAACCCCGGTAGCAGCCGTCCCCGCCCCTCTGAGTCAGCCGAACGCCCCGGCAGCGGCGGTCGACCGAACACGGGAGCGGATTCATCAGGCAGCCTGACACCCGTCGCGCTTGCTTCACAGATCGAGAAGGAGATCGAGCTGATCCGTTTCAATTTTGCCTCATCGATCGGAATCTGGCTCGACCGGGATGGAAAGATCGAGGCGCTCTCCGATCGCCGCCCGACAAGGGATGAAGAGAGGTTTTTCGAGAGCCTCTCTTCGCTCTTCTATTCGATACGAACCTGGCAGAACGATTCATCGACAATCGTCGAGCAGCGCAACAATCTGCTCAAAGTACGCGAGGACTATCAGACTGTCGAATCACTCTGGAGACGAATTCCGATGAGTGCTGAATCGAATCGGCAGGTGCGGGAGATGCTTGGTCACGTCGAGTTGCTGACAAGGCAGTAGGCCATAAAGCTGGAGACACGCAGTATTACGAGAGAGTGGGAGAGTCTTGAGTCGGGGGTGATAGTGAGAGAGCGCGCCCGGCAGGGCTCGAACCTGCGACCTACGGCTTCGAAGGCCGGCGCTCTATCCAACTGAGCTACGGGCGCGAACAGGACTGTTTTAACACAAAGACGAGACGATAGTCCAGCTCCCTGCCAGGCAGTCAATCACCCTGATATTTTGATCAACTGATCGACCCGGCGGCAGACTGCATGTCCTGAGCGGAGCCCCGTGATTGTGCGCTGACGCAGATGCAGTTTCCAGAGTTGAAGTCGTGATTCAAAAGCCCTGGCTGGCCATTGGTTCCAGCTCTGCGGGTTTGCTTCCAGGGTCCGGGCGGGATAATCTTAATGTTTTTACTCATTGAGTGTCGAGAAGAGGATCAGTGTCATGAAAATAGGAATAATGGGTCTGGGGACGGTGGGTACCGGGGTTGTGCAGCTCCTGAGTAAAGAGCCGCGGTTTGAGATCAGCCGGATTGTCGTTCGCGATGCCAACCGGCCGCGGGAGATCGATCTTTCGAATTACGACATATCGACCGATCCATTCTCGCTGGTCAAAGATCCGGAGATCGGGATCATCATCGAGGTCGCCGGTGGACTGACCCCGGCCTATGAAGTGGTCACGGCCGCCATCCGGGCCCGTAAACATATCATCACGGCAAACAAGGCCCTCATCGCCACCCATGGCCCGGAGATCTTCCAGCTCGCCAATGAGAATGGCGTAGTCGTGCTCTTCGAGGCAGCAGTAGCCGGTGGGATCCCGCTGATCTCGACGCTGCAGCACGGGCTACTCGCCAACCGCATCAACCGGGTAGCCGGCATAGTCAACGGCACGACCAACTATATCCTCTCGCGAATGGAGAGAGAGCAGATTCCCTTTGCGACGGCGCTGAGCGCCGCCCAGGAGGCGGGTTATGCCGAGTCCGACCCGACTGATGACATCGAAGGCAACGATGTCTCCTACAAGATTGCTATTCTCGCCTCCCTCGCCTTTCATGCGCCGGTCGAGGTTGGGAAGATCTATCGGCAGGGTATCAGTGGAATAACTGATCTCGATATCAGACTGGCGGCAGAGTTCGGGTACCGGATCAAGATGATCGGTCTCGCCCAGCCAGTTGACTCGTCTGGTAAACCGGGTCAGGTCGATATCCGGGTTCATCCCATGCTGCTCCCGTTCAACCACCCGCTGGCTGGCGTTGATGGGGTCAACAACGCGATCTTCATCAATGGTAGTGC
>CAIOZW010000148.1 GCA_903862855.1 uncultured Acidobacteriota bacterium | reverse complement strand
TCTGAGTGGACAGTGGCACGAAGTGCTGACCGGGGTTGCACTCGTCCGTGGTCATCATCTGCTGGTAGAGGTGGAAGTGACGCGAGTCAAGTTTGCTCTGCTCACTTCACTCGAGATCGACTGGTATGTCAGCACTGGTGAGCCAATGGACAAGGCGGGGGGGTACGGTATTCAGGGTTATGCTTCCCGTTTCGTGGAGAGAATCGAGGGAAGCTACACTAACGTCGTCGGATTGCCGGTGAGCCGGGTCTACAACATGATGAGGCGGATCGAGCTGGTCGACTGACCAATGAATCATCCCGAGTTACCGGGATGATTCATTGGTCACCGTCAGGCCACCGTCAGGATCAGTCAGGTTATCAGGAGAGATCGCCAAGTCCGAGCAGATGGCCCATCTTCTCTTTCTTGGTGAGGAGATACCTGAAGGCTGGCTCCTTGGCCTTGATCTCGAGCGGCACTCGCTCGACGATCTCAAAACCGGCCTGATGAAGTGCATGAAGTTTGTCAGGGTTATTTGACATTAGACGGATGCGGCGTGCGCCAAGCTGACGTATAACATCGGCGCAGAGGTGATATTCGCGCTGGTCGACATCGAAACCAAGCCGGAGGTTGGCCTCGATGGTGTCGGCACCTTCATCCTGGAGGGCATAGGCACGAATCTTGTTGATGATGCCAATGCCGCGTCCCTCCTGGTGCTGATAGACGATGATCCCTTCGCCCTCTTCCTGGACCATCTCCATGGCCCGTTGAAGTTGTGGGCCACAATCACACTTGAGAGAGTGAAAGGCATCGCCAGTGAGACATTGCGAATGAATTCTGACCAAGGTCGGCCGATCCGGGTCGATCTGGCCCTTGACGAGTGCGACAAACTCCTCACCATCACTGACGGCGCGAAATCCGACAATCTGAAAAGGTCCGAATTCAGTCGGAAGTTTGGCCTCGGCCTCCCTGGTGACTATTGATCCAACTGTTGCTCGGTCACTGTTGTTCATCGTGACAACTCCTTTCGAGTAAGGCCATTCAAGGCCCGAAGAGGCACGGATCCTGATCCGCGCCCTCAAGGGATGTTGCATTGGATATGCTAACAAAATTTTGCCCCGACGTGGAGATCAAGGCTCGCTGCCGGAATGAAACCACGATTCGCTTGAACCGGTTCGGCAAGATGGAATGTACGAGCGAAGGGTGTGCCCATCGTCACGGAGGAGTGACAAAGTTATCACGGGGGAAGAGATGCTGATGGCAGATACTTTTGTCATACTTTTGACAGGACTGTCGATACTGAACGGATGCGGTCTGGTAAATGGGCTGCGCAGATGCGGAATGGCGCTCGAGTGGTGGGAGCAGCTCTGTTTCGGAGCAGTGGTGGGGCTGGCAGGGCTCTCTTTGAGCGGGCTGGTAGTGGTGGGCATCGCCAGCTTGAGCGGGGCTGGTGAGGTACCCTGGCTGACGCTATGGCTGATAGAGGCCGGGCTGTTCGTCCTCCTCGTTCGATCTGGCCTCCTCGATCGATCAGCTTGGTTGATGGGAACGGTAAGAATTGACTGGCCGAGCTTGAAGAGATCGCGAGGGGATCTCTTCTGGTACGGATTCTGGGTACTGCTCTTCGTGCAAGTGACGAGGCGGGTGATCGATTTCGATGCTGGTGGAGTGACAACAGCCCCGGCGACCAATTATGGTGACCTGGCTTTCCACCTCAGCGTGATCAGCTCGTTTGCGTTTGGGGGGAACTTTCCACCCGAGAATCCGATCTTTGCAGGAGTGAGCTTTACCTATCCTTTTCTGATCGATCTGCTGACGGCATCAATGGTCGGACTTGGAAGTGGCTGGAAAGTTGCGTTCATGATGAGCAGTCTGCCGCTGCTGGTGGGACTGGTGGGAGTTGTCGAGAGCCTCGGGCATCGCCTGACGGGCAGAAGGTGGGTAGGGCGGCTGGCCCTCATTCTGCTGGTCTTCAATGGCGGGCTCGGCTTTCTGAGTCTGGCAAACGATCTTTGTCTGATGCTACGGGAAGGGGGCGTTCTGGGGAGCTGGGTCGAGATAGCCGGTTTTCTCTCCCACCTTCCGGAAACCAGTACGATCAACAACAGTGTCACGCTGGCAGGGGTCACGATTCCGATACGTTATGGAAACCCTTTGACGACACTACTCATCCCGCAGCGCTCACTGATGTTTGGGCTGCCCGTGGTCGGGATGATCATCATTCTCTGGCACCGGACTTTGACGCAGGTTCTGACCGAAGCGGAGCGATGGCGGACCATGATTGTGGCCGGGGTAATGACGGGCCTGCTTCCCCTGCTCCACACACACGGATTTCTGGCAGTGATGATCGTCACCCTGCCGATGCTGCTGATCTATCGTCGGCTTCAGTGGTTGGGATTTCTGGCGGCAGCCGGACTGGTTGGAGGATTGCCGGTGCTCTGGCTGAGCCGGACAGGAGTGCGAAGATCACTCTTCACCTGGCAACCGGGTTGGGAGTCTGGTGGATCCGATGTGCTTCTCTTCTGGGTGGTCAACAATGGGCCGTTTCTGGGTGTCCTGATGGCAATGATGAGCGTGCTCTGGTGGAAGAGAGCCGAACTGGCTCCATTTCTCATCCCATTCATGCTCTGGTTCATCATCCCCAACCTGGTTCTTCTTGCCCCGTGGGTATGGGACAATATGAAGATGTTTGTCTACTGGGCAATGGTCTCGAGTATCGCGGTCGGGATGGGAATCGAAAGACTGACGGCCAGCCGGCGGGGCATCATTCGGGCAGCCGGACTGGTGTTGCTGGTCTTGATGGTTCTGAGCGGACTGCTCGATGTCTGGCGAGGCCTGTCGCCGGTGGAGAGTGTCCGGCTGCTGACGGGCGATGATCTGCGGGTTGCCGAGCTGATCAGAGAGCGGACCCCGGCGCGAGCGCTCGTGCTGCACGCACCAGTGCACAACTCTCCGCTGATTCTGACCGGTCGAAGATCGCTCATGGGTTACCCGGGCCATCTCTGGAGCCATGGTCTCGATTACGTGCAGCGTGAGGCGGAGGTGGAGGAGATGTTGCGACCAGGTTCGTCGGGTGCTCTACTTCTTGCTCACGGGGTTGATTACGTGCTGGTCGATGAGGATGATGAAGTCTTTCGTGGCCGTTATCCGCTGGTCTTCAGTGAGGGGGGGCGCCGACTCTACCGGGTGGGCAAGGATTGATTCCGGAGGTAAGTGAAGAGCTTCACC
>CAIOZW010000147.1 GCA_903862855.1 uncultured Acidobacteriota bacterium | reverse complement strand
GTTATCAGGCCACTCAACACCCCACCGCGTAAAGTCTCGTAATTTACCGCTTCATCATTGCTTCACGCGGATTCATGATGTCTCCGCGATAGATCCATACCTTGATCCCGATGACTCCGAAGGTCGTGTGCGCCTCGGCGAACCCATAGTCGATGTCCGCCCGAAGGGTATGCAGCGGCAGACGTCCCTGGAGGGTCCACTCGGAGCGGGCGATTTCGGCTCCATTGAGCCGACCGGAGATACGTACTTTTATCCCGAGTGCACTATTACCCTGCGATCCGTAGCGAAGCGTCTCATCGACAGCCTTTCGCATTGCACGACGGAAAGCGACACGCTTCTCGAGCTGTTGCGCGATCTTCTCCGCCTGCAGCTGTGCATTCAGCTCGGGCTTGTGAATCTCGCGAATGTCGATGAGGATCTCCTTGCCGGTACGCCGGCTGATCTCCTGCTTGAGCTTGTCAATCTCCGCACCCTTGCGGCCGATGATGATACCCGGCCTTGAGGTGTAGATGATGATGCGCAGTCGGTTGGCCGCCCGATCAATTTCGATCTGCGACACGCTGGGGTTGCTGGCACTGCTGCCACCACCGGCTCCGGCGGTACTGCTGAAACGCGCCTTCAACTCCTTCTTGAGCTTCAGATCCTCGAGCAGTTGCTTGCCGAAGTCGCGCTTCGCAAACCAGCGTGAGTGCCAGGTGCGATTGTAGCCAAGCCTGAACCCGTATGGATGTACTTTCTGACCCATGCTTTTCTCCGTTGACGAAATCTCGTTCTGCTCAAGAGCAGACATACCAGCCGATACGTTCGCCCTTCTTCAGCTATTCCTTTGCGGCACCATCACGGCTGTCGCTTGAGACAACCACGGTGAGGTGGCTGTAGTGACGACGCTCACGATAGGCGCGACCCATCGGCGCCGGGCGGACACGGCGACGATGCTTGGTCGTGCCGGTATCGGCGTAACACGCCTTGACCCAGAGAAGATCGACATCGACCAGGACGTTGTCCTTCTGAGCAAGTTGTTCGGCATTGGCCCGTGCAGACTCGAGGACCTTGAAGATCAGCCCAGCTGCACGCTTGTTGGTGAAGCGGAGTATTTCGCGGGCGTCACTGTACTTGCGTCCGCGAATGAGGTCCATGACCAACCTGGCCTTTTGCGATGAAATTTTGACGTTTGTTGCTTTCGCAATTGCTTCCATGGTTCGACCCTTGATCGGGGATGGTAGCGCGGATTCTATCCGGGCCGCCCCCCCTTTGTGCTATTTCCGGCCCGAAGACTTCTCCGACTTGTCGGCGTGCCCCTTGAAAGTGCGGGTTGGGGCAAACTCACCCAGTTTGTGACCAACCATATTCTCAGTCACATAGACCGGGATGAACTTTTTGCCGTTATGGACAGCCAGTGTATGGTTGACCATCTCGGGAGTGATCGTCGAACGACGCGACCAGGTCTTGTGGACCTTCTTCTCATTCGCCTCGTTCATCTTCTCAATCACCTTCATGAGGTGAGTATCAACAAATGGGCCTTTTTTAACTGAACGTGCCATAAGTTTTTCCCGACTCCGAGAGCGGAGAGACTACTTCGTTCTCCGTTTGACAATGTACTGATCGGTGCGTTTGTTATTACGCGTCTTGTAGCCGCGAGTCGGCTGTCCCCAGGGGGTTACCGGATGGCGACCACCGGAGGTCTTACCTTCACCACCGCCGTGCGGATGGTCGACGGGGTTCATCGCGACGCCGCGCACCGTCGGTCTGATACCTTTCCAGCGAGTACGTCCGGCCTTACCGACCGAGACATTCTCGTGTTCGGAGTTACCGACCTGCCCGACCGTCGCCATGCAGAGGACGGAGACGATGCGAATCTCACCAGAGGGGAGACGAAGCTGGGCACGATCGCCGTCCTTCGCCACGAGCTGCGCAAAGCTACCGGCACTGCGGGCCATCTGTCCGCCTTTTCCGGGCTTCAGCTCGATATTGTGAATCTGGGTTCCAAGCGGAATATTCCTGATCGGCAATGCATTACCGGTAAGAATATCGGCATCAGGTCCAGAGAGAATCGCCTGACCAACCTGGATTCCTGACGGGGCGATGATGTATCGCTTCTCTCCATCGGCGTAATTGATCAGTGCGATGCGGGCCGAACGATTCGGGTCATACTCGATCGTCGCCACTTTGCCTGGGATTCCGAACTTATCCCGCTTGAAATCGATGATTCGGTAATGACGTTTGTGACCACCGCCACGATGACGAACCGTCATTTTGCCAAGATTGTTGCGCCCGCTCGTCCGCTTCTTGCTCTCGAGCAGCGGCTTATATGGCTGATCGGTCGTCAGCTCATCGTTGGTCAGATATGTCTGATACCGCCGCGCAGGACTGGTTGGTGTTAGTTTCTTTATTCCCATCGACTTTCCCTTCCGTACAGCTCATCAAATCGAGTCAGCATAATCGACAACTTGGCCGGGCTTCAAAGTGACATAGGCCTTCTTCCAGTCAGGCTTACGTCCGACCGTGCGCCCACGCCGCACCTCTTTACCACGGTAGTTGACCACCCTCACCTGATCGACTTCGACCTTGAAGATCGTCTCGACCGCGTTCTTGATGGCATGCTTGCCGGCATCCTGGGCCACGCGGAAGGCAAGGACCTGACGATCCCGCTTGATGTTCTTCTTGTTCTTGCTGTCACGAATTGTTTCGGTGCTCGCCTCTTTCATCTCGAGAGCCTTCTCGGTGATGACGGGCGCTTTGAGCACATCCCAGATCGTCTTCATTGCATTCTCCTCAACTGAGAGACTTCTCTCCGTTACTCTGCCACCGCGGCTATTAGCTGCTCAACCGCTCCTGAAGAAGATTGATCGCCTCTCGAGTGAAGACTATCTTCTCGTGGTAGAGAACGTCATAGATGTTGACGTTGACTCCAGCAGTAACCTTGACTCCCGGCAGGTTGCGTGACGAGAGGACGAGGTTGTCTTGCGGCGTGTTTTCAACGATGAGGGTCTTCGAGTCCCAGCCCATCGTCTTCACGATACCGGCAAAGGCCTTGGTCTTTCCGGTCTCGAGTTCGAAAGCGTCAACAACGACCAGGTTGCCCTCACGGAGCCGCTCGGAGAGAACGGAACTGAGCGCACCGCGCTTCATCTTCTTCGGGAGCTCCGATGTCCAATCACGGGGCTGCGGACCATGAACATTTCCGCCACCCTTCCAGAGCGGTGAGCGAAGACTGGCGATACGAGCCCGACCAGTCCCTTTCTGCTTCCAGAGCTTCTTTCCGCTTCCCGAGACATTGCCACGGGTCTTGGTCTTGACAGTTCCCTGGCGCTGGTTGGTCAGGTAGTTCTTGACCGCATCGTAGATCAAGGCTTCGTTCAACGGGGCGCCAAAGACGTCTTCGCTGAGCTCGAGCTGACCGACTGATTCATTTTTTAGATTCTTAACATCTACGGTTGGCATCGCTGCCCTCTCAGATTAAGTGAGCGAGACTGGCGGCAGCCAGCCTGCTCGAACAATTGTGAGTTTTAGTCCACGTCCTTCTTCTTGATCAGAACGATCGCGCCGGTCGGACCGGGGACGGCACCCTTGATCAGGAGGAGGTTTTCGTCTGTATTGACTCGCATGACCTTCAGATTTTTGATGGTCTTGCGCTCGACTCCCATATGGCCAGCCATGCGCGTGCCCTTGATGACTCGCGACGGATAGGCGGATGCTCCGATCGAGCCAGGTGCCCGATGGAACATTGAACCGTGGGTAGCGCGTCCTCCGCCAAAACCATGACGCTTGACAAAGCCGGCAAAGCCACGTCCCTTGCTGGTGCCGATCACATCGACGACATCATTCTCGACAAACTGATCAACGAGAATCTTGTCACCAACGTTGATCGAGGCCACTCCGCCGTCAAGGCGAAACTCACGAAGTACGCGCGTCGGGGGGACACCGGCCTTCGCAAAATGTCCCTTCATTGGTTTGTTGACGTGGCGCTGCGCCTTCTCCTCAACAAGCCCGATCTGCACGGCCTCATAGCCATCGGTTGAGGTCGTCTTGCATTGAACGACGACACAGGGGCCAGCCTTGATCACGGTAACAGGCGTAACCGTACCATCTGGCGCGAAGATCTGGGTCATTCCCAGTTTTTTACCGATAATTCCGTTGACCATTTGTTTACCACTCCGGTGATCGATCCTGATCTTAAGCCGGCATCAAACACTGCCCACGCTTCCAGGGTAATTCGTCGATTGTTGGCAGGTAAGTTTAGCCCTTCAAATTTTTGGGCCAAGACACCTGTCCTGCAACTTCGTGCGATCGTACGACTTGATCCAGCTAGTGCAATCGCTGGAAGGTCGGGCGGCTTTGCTGCCGTCAGGTATCCGGTGATGCAGTTACCTGAACGACTGGCAATGCCTGGCACGACATTGACCGACCACAGATGAGTTATCTCCGATCTCGTCCAAAAGCTTTGATCTCAGCGTCGACACCTGCCGGAAGATCGAGTTTCATCAAGGCATCCATCGTCTGCGGCGTTGGATCAAGGATGTCCATGAGCCGCTTGTGGGTGCGGATCTCAAACTGCTCACGCGACTTCTTGTCGACGTGTGGAGATTTGAGAACCGTCCACTTGTTCTTGACGGTAGGGAGCGGAATGGGCCCGGCAACTCGCGCTCCGGTCCTCCGGGCAGTTTCGACGATCTCGGCCGTCGATTGATCGAGGACCCGATAGTCGTAAGCTTTCAGCCGAATTCTGATTTTGTCGCTCATAGAACCTTGTTTCAGGAGCAGGCGACCCTGATCTCTCGACACAGGATCGCCGCTCGAATTTTGAGGCCAGCCGGCCTCGAGACGATCACTTAGGCCAGGATCTCGGAGATCGTGCCTGCACCGACGGTGCGTCCACCCTCACGAATAGCGAAGCGGAGGCCTTTCTCCATTGCGATCGGGGTGATCAACTCGATCTCCATCGCAATGTTGTCGCCCGGCATGACCATCTCAATGCCGTCGGGAAGTGTGGCAACTCCGGTCACATCGGTCGTCCGGAAGTAGAACTGGGGACGGTATCCGCTGAAGAACGGGGTATGACGTCCACCCTCTTCCTTGGTGAGAACGTAAGCCTCGGCCTTGAACTTGGTGTGCGGAGTGATCGTTCCTGGCTTGGCAAGAACCTGACCACGCTCGATGTCCTCACGCTTGACGCCACGGAGCAGGAGACCAACGTTGTCACCAGCCTGACCCTGGTCAAGCAGCTTCTTGAACATCTCGACGCCGGTGACGGTTGTCTTGACGGTATCACGAATACCGACCACCTCGATCTCTTCGCCGACCTTGACGAGACCACGCTCGATACGACCTGTCGCCACCGTTCCACGACCTGAGATCGAGAAGATGTCTTCGACTGGCATGAGGAAAGGCTTGTCGACCTGACGCTCTGGCGTTGGAATGTAGGCATCGACGGCGGCCATCAGCTCATCAATTTTGCCCTCCCAGTCCGCATCGCCATTGAGAGCATTGAGGGCCGAACCACGAATGATCGGAATCTCGTCACCCGGGAACTCGTACTTCGAGAGAAGCTCACGAACCTCGAGCTCGACGAGGTCGAGAAGCTCGGCATCATCGACCGCATCACACTTGTTCATGAAGACGACCATGGCCGGCACGCCAACCTGACGGGCAAGCAGAATGTGCTCGCGAGTCTGGGGCATTGGGCCGTCAGTGGCGGCGACGACGAGAATTGCTCCATCCATCTGCGCCGCACCGGTGATCATGTTCTTGACATAGTCGGCGTGGCCGGGGCAATCGACGTGCGCGTAGTGACGGTTTGGCGTCTCGTACTCGACGTGAGCGGTAGCAATTGTGATTCCTCGTGCCTTCTCCTCCGGAGCATTGTCGATCGAATCGAAGCTGCGGAAGGAGATCTTCGGATTGTGCTTGGCAAGCACGCGGGTAATGGCTGCCGTCAGAGTGGTCTTCCCATGGTCGACGTGACCGATCGTGCCGACGTTGACGTGGGGCTTACTACGATCAAATTTCTCTTTTGCCATAATTACTTATTCTCCTCGATTTCTCCAAAAGAAAGTCCAGATTCCAATCTCCGACGGAGATTACTTATTCGCCCCTTGAACCTTCGCGATCACCTCTTCGCTAATGCTCTTGGGAGCCTCTTCATAACGTGCAAAGTGCATCGTTGAGGCAGCTCGCCCCTGGGTCATCGAACGCAGATCGGTCTCGTAGCCGAACATCTCAGCGAGAGGAACCATGGCGGTGATGATCTGGGTGCCGGTTCGCGAGGTCATTCCTTCAATGCGACCACGCCGTGAACTGAGGTCGCCGGTAACCGACCCCATGTAGTCTTCAGGGGTTACAACCTCGACCTTCATGACCGGCTCAAGCAGAACCGGACTGGCCGCCTTGGCAGCTGTCTTGAAGGCGATTGAGCCCGCAATTTTGAAGGCCATTTCCGATGAGTCGACTTCGTGGTAGCTTCCAAAGACCAGATTGACCCGCACATCGACCATTTCGTATCCGGCGAGGACGCCGCCTTCCATGGCCTGAACAATGCCCTTCTCAACGGCTGGGACGTATTCGCGCGGAATGACGCCACCAACGATCTTGTTGTTGAACTCGAAACCGGCACCCGGTTCGTTGGGTTCGATCTCGATTACCACGTGGCCATACTGACCACGGCCACCAGTCTGACGGGCATACTTCTCTTCGCCCTTCGCCGGCCTGCGAATCGTCTCACGATAGGCAACCTGCGGCTTGCCAACATTTGCCTCGACGTTATACTCGCGCTTGAGGCGATCGACGATGATCTCGAGATGGAGTTCACCCATTCCGGAGATGATGGTCTGATTGGTCTCCTGATCGGTCGAGACGCGGAAGGACGGATCCTCCTGGGCCAGTTTACCGAGTCCGATTCCAAGCTTCTCCTGATCCTGACGCGTCTTCGGCTCGATCGCGAGTGAGATGACCGGCGTCGGGAACTCCATGGCTTCGAGGATGACCAGATTTGAATCGTCGCAGATCGTGTCTCCGGTCGTGACATTCTTCAGACCAGCAATGGCCACGATCTCACCGGCATATGCCTCTTCGAGATCCTCGCGCTTGTTGGCGTGCATCTTCATGATGCGGCCAACACGCTCCTTGTTATCCTTGGTCGAATTGTAGACGTAAGATCCGGACTTGAGCGTACCGGAATAGATACGTGTAAACGAGAGCTGCCCGACGTGCTTGTCGGCCATGATCTTGAAGACCAGCGCCGAGAAGGGCGTCTTGTCGTCTGCCGGGCGCTCGACGGTCTCGCCATTGCTGTCCGTTCCCTGGACCGCCGGAATGTCGAGCGGAGAGGGAAGGAAGTCGATGACCGCATCGAGTAGAGTCTGAACACCCTTATTCTTGAAGGCGGTTCCACAGACGACCGGGACGAGCTTGATCGCAATACAGTTGCGCCGGAGAGCGTCACGAATCTCTTTTTCGGTGACCTCTTCGCCCTCGAGGTACTTCGTAGCGATCTCATCGTCAGCGTCGGCAATCGCTTCGATCATCTTGTCACGTGCCGCGGCTGCCTGATCCTTGAGCGAGGCAGGGACGTCCTCGACGACGTACTCGGCTCCCTTGGTCTCATCTTTCCAAAGAAGAGACTTCATGGTGATCAGGTCGACCACACCCTTGAACTGATCCTCAGCACCAATCGGCATCTGGATCGAGACAGGGTTGGCCTGGAGCCTGGTCCGGATCGTATCAACGGCGTGATTGAAATCGGCCCCCGGCCGATCCATCTTGTTGATGAAGGCGATTCGGGGAACATTATACTTGTCGGCCTGTCGCCAGACGGTCTCGGACTGCGGCTGGACACCGGCAACGGCATCAAAGACCGCGACTGCGCCATCGAGGAC
>CAIOZW010000146.1 GCA_903862855.1 uncultured Acidobacteriota bacterium | reverse complement strand
TGATTCCATCAGTGGATCACTGCCTTTCTTCTTTCCGGCATGGTTTTTCTGGCCCGGGTCTTCTTTCCAGATTGGTTATCTTGAAACAGCCAGGTCAACTTCAATCCAACAGCCCAGGCAACCGAAGGGAAATTGAAAAAACGGAGAAATGCGCTTCCATCCTCTGACAGAGGTGGTAAATTCTGTGTCGAATATATTCGCAGAAATCTTTGCCTTAGAGAGTAATTCTGCACCTCACAGGTGGAAGTCGCAGACATCGACTGCCAGACCCGGTAATTGCAGATGAACAGACCGAGTGCCGGCTGATGCGGGACGAAGATTCCGCCGCCTATGCTGACCGGATTTGAGCGGCCAGTACCACCGGCAGTAAAAAGATAACCAGAACATTGAATAGGGGGATGACAAGCGTGGGATGGAGAAGAGTAGTTGTCGCGACATTGTTGATCATCGGGGTGGTCGTTGACCCAGTGCAAGGACAGCGGCGTGAGAAGGGGCAGCCGTTACTGGTCATCTCGGTGGATGGGCTGGACTATCGTTATCTGCGCGATGCAGATCGGCTCGGGCTGCGGATTCCACATCTGCGGCGGCTGATGAGGGAAGGTGAAGTGAGCGAGGGGGTGACCGGAGTGTATCCGACGGTGACCTGGTCCTCGCATACGACATTGATCACCGGGACGACTCCGGCTGAGCACGGAATCCTCTCCAATCGCCGGCCACGGGCCGAGGGTGGCGACTATTACTGGGATGTCTCGCTATTGAAGCGGGAGACGCTCTGGGAGAAGGCCGGGGCGGCAGGGCGGCGGACAGCGGCAATCACCTGGCCGGTGACGGTTGGAGCAAAGATCGACCTCAACCTGCCGGAGTATTTCCAGAAGAGGCGCGGGGGAGCGATGGATCTTCCATCGATCGAGTCGAAGGCTACACCGGGACTGGTCGAGAAGATCGGGCGGGCCTTCCCCTCCTTTGCCCAGGAATGGATGGATGATCGGACGCGAACACTCGCGACGATCTACTTTTTGAAGTACGAGCGTCCCGACCTGATTCTGCTCCATCTGGTCGACCACGACGCAGAGGCTCATGAGACCGGGCCGTTCAGTCGGGAGTCGCTGGCGATCCTCGAGTATACGGACGAGCTGATCGGGCAGATGCTGCAGGCAAAGCCGCGGGAGATGGCTGTGGCGATCGTCTCTGATCACGGCTTTGAGCGGGCCGATCGGGTGATCAACCTGCCGGTTGCGTTGAAGCGGGATGGAGTCGTCGGCCCGGTCGTCGTGTCGCCGGGGCTGGTAACGACCGGGGATCAGCGTGTTGCGGAGTGGCTGCGTCTGGCCTCTCGGGAGCGGCGTGATGGAGTCGGGCGTGAAGTCCCGGCAGATGAGCTGAAACTTCACGCACCGCGGCTGGCAGGAGCATTGGCTGCCTTCGAGCCGCTGGAGCACCATCTCTTCGGATCGGCGAACGAGGGGGCACTGGAGACAAAGCCGGTGGAGAAGGGCGTCCACGGGCTGTGGCCGGAGCGGGCGGACTATGCCTCGACCCTGATTCTGCACGGGCCTGGGATAAGGCCGGGGCGCCATCCAAAGAGATCGATGCTGACCATCAACTCGCGGCTTGAAGAGATCCTGCTTGGACCTGGTCAGGGTTCGGTGAAGTGAACGATGGCCTGCGGGGGATAATCGAGTCTGACCCGTGAGCCTGGCATTGGAGAGACTGGACGGGGTCCATCTTCGGCGACCTCGATCAACTGTCCGGTGTCGAGCTGAACAACGCTGGTGATTCGCAGACCAAGGTCGGTCACCGTGAGGATGCTGCCGTGTAGTGGGTCTTGGCAGAGCGGGTCCGGCGAGTCGCTCGGTAGTCGCAGACGGATCAGCTCCGGGCGAAGCGCAAGCGTCCCGTCCGGGCGCTCGAGAAGCTGCCAGCCGAAGAATCTCGCGACCTCCCGGGAGTTTGGAGCCGTAAAGAACTGGCGCGGTGGATCGAACTGGGCGAGTCGGCCATCGAGCAGCAGGGCGATCCGGTCGGCGAGGATCGCGGCTTCAGTCTGATCGTGCGTGACAAAGATGGTCGTGAGGTGCAGTTCTCGCTGCAGTTGCCTGACGAGATGGCGCATCTCGCCGCGCAGATTCTCATCGAGAGCCGAGAATGGTTCGTCGAGAAGGAGCAGGTCGGGAGTGGTGACGAGCGCCCGGGCAAGGGCGACCCGCTGCGCCTGCCCACCTGACAGCTCATCTGGCCGGCGAGCGGCATACCCCTCGAGCTGGACGAGGTGAAGCGCCTCTTCCACTTTCTGGCGAATCAGATCTGGCGGCAACTTCTGCATCTTCAATCCAAACCCGATGTTGCCGGCAACGCTGAGCCATGGGAAGAGCTGTGGGCGCTGAAAGACCATTGCCGTGCGCCGGAGTTCAGCCGGGAGCTGATTGACGATCCGTCCGGAGAGGCGAATCTCCCCAGCCCCGGGTTCTTGAGGATGAAGACCGGCGAGAACCCGCAGCAGTGTCGACTTGCCGCAGCCTGAAGGACCGAGCAGGCAGATCATCTCACCAGGTTCGATCGAGAGCGAGATCGACTCCAGGACGTGACCGCGACCATACCCGGCAGTCACCCCCTCGATAGTGACAGAAGTTCCCTCTCTCATCATCACGGTTGCAGAACCTTCTCGCGCCAGTCCTTCTCGAGCCGCTCGAGGTAACGAACATCCGGCTCCGGCAGGAGATGACTGGCGAGTTCTCCGGCGGTGAGTGTCGCCGGCCCACGCGGCAGAGTGGCGACGCGCCCCAGCTCCTCAGCGGTGAGCTTCTCCGGATCGAGCGGAAAGATCGAGCCAAGTACCCTCGATTGATCGAGCAGGGAGTCTGCCGACAAGAGATGGTTGATCACGACAAGCGACCCGGCCGGATTGGCGGCATTGAAGGGAATCGCCAGATAGTTGAAGTTACCGATCGTCCCGGTGCTGAAGACAAAGGTCCGCACCGTCGGTGGATACTCACCCCGGGCAATCCGCTCGGACGCGAAGGCCGGGCCATAGCTCATGGTCAGGTCGATCTCGCGGTTGACAAAGAGCCGATCGACCTCCCGTGGATTGGCCGGATAGGTCTCTCCCCGCCGCCAGAGTGACGGACGCAGCTCCCGCAGCAGCGCCAGAGCCGGCACGGCAGCACGCTGATAGACCGACTCATCAAAACCATTCTGAAAATTCTCTGGTCCGCCACCATAGTGGTAGAGAAGATGGCGCAGAAAGACCGAGCCGGTAAAATCGGGAGGCGCCGGATAGGTAAAACGGCCCGGATTGGCCCTGATCCAGGCAATCAAGGCGGGAATATCGAGAGGTGGAGCGTCGAAACGAGCCGTGTCCCAGGCCATGACAAACTGGGCTCTTTGCCACGGGGCCTCGTAACCCTCGATCGGGGTCCCGAAATCGCGCTGCCGCGCTCCGGCAGCATAGCGGCCAATGTTTGGCAGCGTCTCGGCAAATGGCCCCCAGAGAACCCTTCCCTGCTTTGCCGTTCCGAAGTTCTCGCCATTGATCCAGATCATGTCGATCGAACCATCGTTCGTCTTCCCCGCTCCCTTCTCGTTGAGCAGTTTGTTGACCGTCTCGGCCACATCGCCAAGTGGAATGATGCGCAGCTCAATCCCGAATCTCTGTCGGAGATCTTCGGTGACCGGACCGCGAAAATATCGGTTGCGGGCCTCATCACCCGCCCACATCCCATAATTGACCGTCGTCCCTCGAGCAAGCCTCTCGATCTCTGCCCAGTCGAGCCTTGGCAGATTCTGCGGATCGATCATTACTCCGGACTTCCCTGTTCTGCCTGAGTTCCGGCAAGCCATTCCGGAACAGAGAATCAGAAAGAGGGAGAGTGCCGTCACGATTCTCACGACTCTCCCGCCTCCGGTTCTGCTGGTCATTGGTCATCCTTCCTGTTGACGGTGATCATCAAACGCCCCACGACCAGCAATATTATCACTGCCGGTGCGAGAAAGATCAGTGAAAGTGCGGCGGCAACCGCCTCATCACCACTCCGCTGAAATGCGACCAGCGTGAGCGGCAGGGTCTGCACCCGACCGCCACCGATGATCAGCGTGGTCAGATATTGACTCCACGAAATGAGAAAGGCAAAGGCTGCCGCAACTGCCATCCCAGGCCTCATGGCAGGAACCGTCACGTGGCGCCAGACCTGGAGCCTCGACGCACCCAGTGTTCGGGCCTGCTCCTCGAACCCGATCTCAAAGCGGCTGAAACTGCCGGTGAGAACCATCGTCGCATACGGAACACTCGGGACAAGGTGGGCAAGCACCACCCCGACCAGCGTATCGGCAAGTCCAAAGCGAAGAAAGAGTGCGTGCATCCCCATCGTCGAAGCCAACGGAGGGGCAATAATCGGCAGCAGCAGCAGAAAGAGCAGCGCCCGCTTGCCACGAAACCAGGCACCGGCGACGACCCGCGCGGCTGGCCACGCGATGAAAAGCGCAAGAAATGCGACCAGCAGGGCGATGAAGAGACTTGTCGCAAGGGCTTCACCAACTCCGGCATCGGGTGAAAAGAGATAACTCCAGGCTCGCAGGCTCCATTCCCGCGGGAGAAGATCGGGCCAGAACCAGGCATGGGTAAATGACCAGAGCCCAAGCAGACTCACCGGACCAACCGCCCCGCTGAGGATGGCCAATATCCCCAGCCATTCGAGCACGCCGAAGTGTCGCAGCGGACTCTCTCTGTTCATCGGGCCAGGCTTGCCCATCTTCCTCCGGATCAAAAAAGAAGTGGCCGCTCTGCACCCGACCATCTTTCGGCAACTTTGAGGTAGAGCCAGACGAGCAGCGTAGTCAGAAATGAAAGAATCACGGCCATGGCAATTGCACCTGGGCGCTGCGCCAGATCCGCATCCATATATCTTTGCTGCGCCAGGACTGGCAAGAGGGCTGGCCAGGTCTGCCCAAGCAGATACGGTGTCTCATAAGCCCCGACGATAAAGGCAAAGACCATGAGCGATGATGAGAGAGCCGCCGGAGCGAGGATCGGCAGAAGCACATACCGGAGCCTCTGCCAGGGTGAGGCTCCCAGCACCTGCGCCTGTTCCTCAAGCTCACGCCCCTCCCTCGCCAGCAGTGCCAGCAGCATGATCGTCACAAAGGGGAGCTCCTTCAACAGGTAGGCGAGGACTATTCCCACCCCCCACCGATCGTTGATCATCTCCGGAAAGTCCCCGGCAACGCCAATCAACCCGACCTGATAGACCAGTCTGGCAAGCAGCCCACCTGGACCAAGAGTCGTCATGAGAAAGACCGCCATCGCGAGGTGCGGAATTGCGAGGGGTATCTGCAGAACAAGATTGACCAGTCCGCTGCGCTTCGCCAGACGGCGCAATGCCAGCGCGAGTGCCAGTCCCATCACTGCCGCTATCATCGTCGCCACTCCCGCCAACCAGATCGTCCAGCCCAGTGAGACCCGGAATTCCCGCGCGCTGAGAATCGCCAGATAGTGCTGCCAACTCGGCCCAACCTCACCAATCGGTGAGAGCATCCCCAGACTCTGCGCCAACGCTACGCCCACCCCGCCAACGAAGAGCCCACCCACGACCCCCAGTGCCGGCCCAAGCATCAATAGACGCCACCATCCTCCACCCCGCCACAATTTTCCACGCTTTGCCGAGTTCTGCACTCAAATACCCCAACTTTTACTCTGAAATTGCCCTCGTCACCCTTTTGTGTGCTCCAAACCTGGCAATCCAGTTACAAATATTTTACAAATGGAAAAATTTTGTAACTTTCAGGTTTCGCTTTACGACTTTATCATCGAATGATTATCATTCATCTTGTGATGACAGACAGGTTGAATCAACAGTTTATGGTGAGTCATAACCCATCCCAAGGAGATGGCCATGTTCAGGTCAAAGAGTGACCGCAAAGAAAATCTTGATCATTTGATCGGCTCCCTGCTGAGAGCCCACATTGATCGCAATCAAGCCGAGCCGGACAATTCGACCCCTTTCCTCTACCAGCGGGTAATGGCCCGGATCGAGGATGAGAAGCGACGCCGGGTGGAGGACGGTCTGACCTGGGGAGTCCTGATTCGCGAAGGGATGCAGGTCATTCCATTACTGGCGCTGATCGCCGTCTTTGTCCTCGGCCTGGCAGTGACCACGCAGCAAGTGAGCCAGCCGGTTCAACCCGGCACGGCACCGGCGATTCCACATACCTTGGCCTGGGCCGATATCGCCCCCTTCTCGGATGATGAGATGCTGGCCTCGGCAACCGCTTCCGATGACCGCAACAACAAATAGCCTGGCCATCCAGTTCAGAATGCCGTCCCGAGCAGGAGTGCGTTGATAAACAGAAACTGGGTCATCTCTGCATAGGCCCGGTAATTGGGATCCTCGGAGAAGGCGATCACCCGTCCCTGCCCTGATGGCTGATGGAGGAGGTAAGGGGTTCGGGCGATCGTCGGAGCCGACCCTGGCCAGAGCAGTCCACTCACCAGAAGCCTCTCCTTTCCAGCATAGATTCCCACATTGGTTCCCTTATCGAGCTTGAGCGGGGCCAGGAACCGGTTACCATCGACCATGACCTGAATCTCGAGATCGGTTCCAGATGATAGCCAGTGGTCTTCATCGAGCAGAACGCGGAGAATCGAGCCGGGTACCGACTCGGGAAGTTCACGAGAGGGCTGAATCGACTTCTCGTACGTGTCCATAATCTCTGCTCCGGGTTGCTGTGGGCCGAGTGGTCGCTCGTTCTCGACGACGGGAGGACGCACGAGTGGTCTCGTCTCGAGCAGTCCAGTCGCCTCTGATGCCGCCCAGCGCGTCGCCTCGCCAAGAGTGATGAGGGTTCCGCCAGCGCTGATCCAGTCCCTGATCCGTCGCAGGAGATCACCGCCAATCGCCGTCCCATAGTTCCCAGAGGGGAGGATCAGCACATCGGAGCGGCGGAGATCGATTCGCGCCAGTGCTGCCGGGCGAACGACCGTGACCGGTTGGCCATAGCGCTGTTCGAGAACGTAACGGGCCCAGCCGACCGAGAGGCTGCTCGCCGGCGCATCCCAGAGCAGCAGAACCCGCGGCAGGGCAAGGGTGACGGCCTGATTGCTGCCCGGCGAGACCCCCTCATCGATAAATCCACTCCCCAGCGGAACAACCTTCACCGCCTGTTGACTTGCCAACTGCGCGAGGCGACTCCGCAATCGAGCATCATTGTCGACCCGCCGAAAGATGACCGTCCCACGCGTAAAACTGAGCGGAGGGATCGGACCATCCGCCCCATCCTCGTCGATGCGAAGATCTCCCGGCACAAACCTTGCGCGATAGCCCAGGCGAAGTGCGGCGATGGTCACGGCCGCCGCACCCGGTCCCCACCGCAGAGCATATCCGACTGTCGCCTCTGGCAGCTCGGACGCCGTTGCGACCGTCTCGATCTGCATCTCGGTCAACTTCACTCCCGGGCGGGATCCGACGGCGAGACATTCGAGGTCATAGAGCATCGGCAGATTCCATGCCGTCACATCATAGATCTGTTCGGGAAGCCTCCGGCGGCGGCGCTCTTCCTGCTCCTTCACAAACTGCTCACTCATGGCGATCTGTGGATCGAGCAGGTTGCGGGCAAGAACTCCGCCCGGTTGTGGCAGCGGTACGACATAGCTTCCGACTGGAAGCAGGCGATCCTCGAGACGCAATGGCTCTTCGGTCCGCTGGACAGTAACTCCATTGCGAAGCAGCGTCTGCACCAGACGCCGCAACTGGGCCGGATCACCCTGATCGGCTGGCAGAAGATAGGCCCGCACCGGCCCCTGCCCGGCCGTACGTCGAAATTCAGCAAAGTCACGCAGCAGCTGCTCACGATTCCGGGCTGCCGTCGCAAGGGTCGAGAGGGCGGCGGTGAAGTGTTCGACCGCGCCATCAAGATAGCTCAACAGGTCACCGTTTCGACGCCGCCAGAGCAGGCCGCGCGCCGATGCCTTCTCAAAGGTCATCCCGAGCGCCCCCTGCGCGGTCGGCCAGGAGACTCCATAGCCAGGATAGAAGGCATCAAAGACCTCGCGATTGAAGTATTCAAAGCCGCGCTGGTCGAATCGTCGCGCCGTCTCCCGCCCGAACTTCTCGTACCAGGCAGTCTGCGCCGCACTTCGATAGGGGTTTGATGGCGCCGCCGCCGGGGGAAAATAGTATGTCGAATCGCCCCCCATCTCGTGCAGATCGACCACCACCTGCGGCATCCAGTCGAGCAGAAGCTCGACACGGCCGCGCGACTCCGGCTGGGTCTGCGCAAACCAGTCCCGATTGAGATCGAAGAGGTAATGGTTGCTCCGCCCACCGGGCCAAGGCTCGTCATGCTCGACCGAGAGGGGTTCCGGGTCCGGGTGTGTCTCCGCCCCAAGCAGCCGTTGCCCGAGCTGATTGTGAGCGACAAAACGTGCTCGCCCATCCGGATTCTGCATCGGATCGATGATGACGATCAGCTCACGGCGAATCTGATCGACGACCGGATCACCCTTGGCTGCCAGCAGATGGTAGGCCTCCTGCAGTGCCGCCTCACCCGAGGAGATCTCGTTGCCATGCACACCGTGGATCAGTGCCACCACGCCCGGGAGATCGCGAACCAGTGCATCAGCATCGGCTGCGGTGCCGGTGGCCAGCCGCTTCATTCCTGCCCTCACCTCATCAAGTCGCGCCATCCGCTCCGGACTGCCGACCAGAATCACCTGAAGCTCGCGCTGCTCCCAGCTCTGCGCATAGCGGATCAGCCGTGTCCGGTTCGGCGCCGCACCGTGAAGCGCCCGCAGGTACTGCCCGATCTGCTCGGGCGTCGTGATCCGCTCTCCCACCTGGTGACCCAGCACCTGTCTTACGGTTGGAATCGAAGGGTCATACTCTGTCCCCGGCGCAAACTCCCTTCCCTGTGCGCCGGCTGAAATGGCCATCGAGATGATGAACATCAGCAGCAATGGAAGTCGAATCATCACGGTCACCCCTCCCCACGGACCTGTCGTCCCTTGAGCGTGCTCAGCCTGATCTTTCTCTGGATATTGATCTCTCCTTGCAGATCACGAATCTGCAGGGAGATGACCGGATCTGCAAGACGCCAGTCGATCGTCACCAGACCGAAATTGTCCCCCCAGTTCATCGTCCCGACCCGATGGCGGTTGAGCTCATAGGGTCGCCAGACATGTGAAGCATTGTTCAACCCACTCGCGGTCAGATCGTAGAGCGGGTAGCCAACCTCACCATCCATCATCGACAACTCTGCCAGATGGCGATCCCCGCTCAGGAAGAGGACACCACGGGCATCGGTCGTGCGGATCAGACCATAGAGACGCTCCCGCTCGCGCGGCAGGTTCATCCACTTCTCCCAGCCATGATCCTCGGCCACAACCTGAATGCTCGAAGCAATAAATCGCACCTCGGCGGGAAGTCGCAGTTGTGCCTCGAGCCATTGCCACTGCTCCTCCCCGAGCATGGTCTTTCCCGGGGTGTCGTCGGGAACGTAGCGTCCCACGCCGGGCATCCCTTCCGGCCTCCGTTTGAGGGTACTGCGATGGTAACGTGTGTCAAGAAGGATGATCTGCACCCGATTACCTGCCGGCCCATAGATTGCCGAATCATAGACTCCTGCTCTCTTCCGCCGTGGCGAGCCGGCCGGCACTCCCCAGAAGTCCAGAAACTCTTTCTGCGAAGCATCACGTTGAGCAAACTCGGCACCGCCATCGTTCAGACCATAGTCGTGGTCATCCCACGTCGCGAGGATCGGCACCAGTCTGCGCAGTCTCGCAAAACCTGGAATCTCCGCCAACTGCCGGTACTTGTCGCGCATCTCCTCCATATCTTCAGTGTCACCATAGATGTTGTCACCAATGAAGAGAAAGAGCTGCGGTCTGGTCGCCAGTATCTGCGACCAGATGGGCTGCGGATCATCCTGGGTCGCACAGGAACCAAAGGCGATTCTGGTCAGCCGGGTCGATGGCGCAGGCTCACGCCGCGACCATCCCCATCCGGCCACCAGTGTCCCCAGCACGAGAACCAGCAGCATTGCTCGTGGAATCAGTACGCATAATCGTTGTGTCTTCAAGATTGTCACTCCTCCATCACTCTCAAGCCGGGCGACGATTGACCAGAATCAGTGCGATGCCGCCGATAATTGCCGCGCTACCCACCAGAATCGAGAGGCTTATCTGCTCACCGATCGTCGTCGCGCCGATCAGCAAGGCTACGACTGGAATGACCAGCGAGATGAGCATGGTCTTTGTTACCTCGATCTTCGTGACCATCCAGTAATAGAGCAGAAATGCAATGGCCGAGCCAACCAGCGCCAGATAGAGCAGGGCCGCTATTGTCAGCGGAGTCCAGCGCAAGTCCAGTGGACTTCCCTCCCACCACCATCCGGCCATGAGCAGCGGTGGAAAACCGGCGGTCATCTGGCCGGCAGCAATGACGCCCGGGTCGAGACGCTGCAGCTTTGCCTTGATCAGGACATTACCATTGGCAATGCAGATAGAACTGAGCAGCAACGCCAGACTGCCCTCCAGACCAGCTCTTCCGTCGATTCTGATCTGGTCAAGGAAGATTATTCCAACTCCGGCAAACCCGATCAAAATCCCGGTCAGTTTGCGCCAGGTGAGCCGCTCCGTCGGCAGAAGGAAGTGGGCAATGACGATCCCAAATACCGGAATAGTCGCCTGCAGCACCGCCGCCAGTCCTGAAGAGATCCGCGTCTCACCCCAGAAGACCAGACCATAATTGATGGTAATCGAGATCATCCCGGTGGCCGCCAGCCAGAACAACTGCTGCCGATCACGCGGCAGTCGCCCACCACGAAACCTGACGATCACCGTCAGAATGATGCTGGCGATGAGAAATCGCAGACCGGCAAAGGTCAACGGTGGCAGATCACGCAGGCCCAGTTTAATGAATACCCAGGTCGATCCCCAGATCATCGAGAGCAGAATCCAGACAGCTACGACTTTTTTCATGAGATCAAGACCCGGTCTTTAACGACGTGAGAGAAGAAACATTCCTGACAGGCAGCAGATGATGCCGACCAATGTCCGGAGCGTCACCCGTTCGTTGAAGAAGAGCATACCGACGGGCAGGAGCAGCAGAGCCGTTGCGATATTGCTGATCACCGAAGCATTACTGAGATCCCAGCCGTTGCGATAGGAGAGGAGAAATCCAACCTCGATCAGCACTGCACCCAACCCGATCCCGGCGACGGCCCAGTCGATCTGCCGAAGCGAAAACCAGCCAGGCTGAATAGACGGATCGAGCCAGGCAACGACCAGGCAGAGAATGATCCCGACTGAATAGGCCAGGATGATCACCGCAACCGGACTGGAGGTTCGGGCAACCGATTTCTGGGAGATGTGGTAGATGATCCCCCCGACAATGACGAGCAAGATCGGAAGTACCGAACCTTTCATCTGCCTGCTCCTTCTCGACTGAGCTTTCGGGAATGCCGGCCAGCTGCCTCTCCAGTTCAAGAAGACCAGCGTTACTCAGATCGCCGATACAACCAGGAAGAGAGGTAAGGCAGGTCCAGACTCTCGGGGCCTCAAACTGTCAGACCGGACGCCCGACACGGAGGCTCCAAGAGGATGCTCTCCGGCGATGAATTAGTCAAACTGCCTGCCAATTGCCTGACAATTGGCATGAGGGCGACTTCGATAACCAAGCCGGCAAGGCAGCTTGATTTTTCGCGTGGGAACGCCTACAAAAGACTGTCGAATCATACTGGTTCAACTGTATGGGAAGAGGCAGCAGAGGCACTCTCAAGTTATTAGAGATATTAATTGTCACGAATATTCTGACCGTTCCAGTATTCCCTGTTCCACAGTTGGCCCTGTTCCGCAGTTGGCTGTTTCCATTCAGAAAGAGAGGGTTCGATGTTTACGCCGGAACCGCCGCTCAAGTTCCCACCCGCCGAGCAGGCAATCGCCGACCGGTTGATGAAGATAGTTCCCGAGATCGATCGCCTCGAAGGCTATTCGCAACCCCATGCAATCGCCGTGGCCCGTCTGGCAGAGAGACTGGCGCGGCACCTCGATCTGCGTGGTCACGATCTGACCGCCCTGCTTCTCGCCGCGCTCGCCCATGATATTGGAGAGCGGACGATGAAGCGTAACTATCTGCTCCGTGAGGACGCCCTCAGTTGGGAGGAGACGCTTGATCTCTGGCGCCATCCAATAATTGGTGAGCAGCAGTCGGCGGAGCTCAATCTTCCGCGTCAGGCCCAATTGTTGATCCGTTGGCATCATGAATCCTGGAATGGCGCAGGTTATCCGGACGCCCTGGCCGGTGAAGCAATTCCGCTTGGAGCACGGATCCTGCGGGTTGCCGACACCTGGTGTGCGCTGACGGCCGACCGCCCCTATCGTGCCGCGATCGAACCGCTCGATGCCGAGGTAATGATTGCCGAGCAGGCTGGAATCGAGCTCGATCCACTGGTCGTCCAGACCCTTCTCGAGCTCTTTGAGGCGGAGCGAGCGATCGAGGAGAGCCTCGATCTAGTCGACCCTCACGAAGACGAGTTGGAACCTGAGAGCGACGAGGATGATTCGGTCAATGAGATGAGCGACCACTCCCAGGACGGTTTGTTAGAGGTGCCGGCAGGTGAGACTCCCCTCACGATCACTGCAGACCCGACCGACGAGCTTCCGGTCGATCCCGTTGCCACGTCCGGCAATGGCTCTGCCGGGGAGCCACGCGATCCTGAAACATCTTCCGATCTGGCGCCGGGTGCGGATGACGGGCATCGCTAGGCCGACCTCGCGCACTTTTGCCGCCCGTCTCCGGGCTCCCAATCAAGACGTCAGGTGCTTAAAGAGAATTATGTATCCAATCAACAACCGCTGGCTTGGCTTTGAACTGAATATCCTCCGTCGGCTCAAGTTTACCTCGATTGCAATCCCTTTCTGCGGATCGGCCAATCTTGACTGGTATCTCAAGTTCTGGGATAAGGAGGTCTACTCGAACGATCTCTCTCCATCGGCAGCGATGATCTCGCGTGCCTATGTCGAGAATGGTGGCGAGACACTCCGCGATGAAGAGATCGAACAGCTGCTCGAAGGGATCTATGTTCCGCGAAACGAGCTCCGCAATCCGGCTCTCAATCGCTACTGGTCAGAGGTCGACTCCATCTGGTTCGACAATCTTCGCGAACGGATCGACCAGCTCGAATCACCCTACGCCCGTGCCCTGGCAATCAGCCACGGCCTCCAGGTTGGGGAGTATGCGCGATCGTTCACTCCACGCACCGTCGGTCTGCGCCAGCCACTCTCGGATATCTTTCGGCGCTCGTGCCGGCAGCAGCGACGGATCATCAACAACGGACGACTCAACCAGACAACCAGCCTCGATGGACTCGACTTCATCCAGGGCTTGCAGGCCGATGCGCTCTTCGTCAGGTTTCCCGGACCGGGAGGACTCGCCTCCTGGAGCCAGCGGGCTGACGAGTGGCGCGAGGTCTGGGTCGGCCGTGACGCCACTGCCTGGGATCAACTCGTCAAGACCCGGCACGGAAGGCTCGGTGATCGTGTCCTCTCAAAGGAGCGCTATCTCGACCTGATCACACAATTTCTCGGTCATGCACGATCGATCCCGACCTGGGCCATCTCTCATACCGAAGATGGTTTTCTGGCAACGGGAGAGCTCGCCGCGCGGCTCGGGCGGCTTCGTCGAATCGAGACGATCTACCATAAGGATTTCTCAGAATTTGTTGGAGGAAGAAACACCTACCTGCTGGTTGCGCGGTGAGACACCCGCAACTCGACCCACCGGGACGATTCGCAGTCGGTGAATCAACCTCCGCCGAGGTGAAGAGGCGACAACGTAAGTTATGAGCGATCTGGCAACAGAGAATGAGCAGTTGCGGAGTGAACGGGATCTGCTGCGGCGCCGGCTGGCCGCGGTTGAAGAGACCTTCATGCGGACGGTCGAAGAGTCGCAGGAAGAGATTCTGGCGATGAACGATGCACTGGCGCGGACCAACGCCCAGCTTCGTGAGCTCGATCAGATGAAAGATGCCTTTCTCTCGATGGTCACACACGAACTCCGCACGCCCTTGACGGTGATCAGCGGGATCACCGAGATGCTCGAGACGGGAATCTACGGTGAGCTGACCAATGAACAGGCCGAGCATCTCCGCCAGATCGGGACACAGGCTGGAAGACTTCGTCATCTGGTCAATGATCTGCTCGACCTCTCGAAGATCGAAGCAGGAATGATGAAGCTCCACCGTGAGGCGATCTCTCCCCGCTCGATGGGCGAGGAGGTGATCGAACAGCTGATCGCTTATGCCGCCCAGTCCGGAGTGATTCTCCGCAACCAGATCTCTCCGAATCTGCCGGATGTCGACTGTGATGGTCGACGCATCGAGCACGTGCTGATCAATCTGATCTCCAATGCGATCAAATTCACCCCGCACGGTGGGCAGGTCACCCTTTCAGCCGCAACGGATGAAAGAAAGATCCGCTTCTGCGTTGCCGATACGGGAAGCGGCATTCCGAAAGATGCCCTGCCGCGCGTCTTTGACAAGTTCTTTCAGGTTCATACCAATACCGAGACCGGGCTGAAAGGTACAGGTCTGGGACTGGCGATTGTCAAACATATCGTCGAGCTTCACCGTGGTGATGTGGGCTGTGAAAGCGAGATGGGCCACGGCAGCCGGTTCTACTT
>CAIOZW010000145.1 GCA_903862855.1 uncultured Acidobacteriota bacterium | reverse complement strand
GGCTTTACAAACCGTTTTTTGCCCGGAATCTCGATCACGGCTCGGGAGGATATGCTGGCCGCAAGCTTTATCGGCTATCATTTTACCGATGTTCTGCAGATTGAGAACTGGTGGTAACCCATCTACAGCAGACGTGGAGTCGAAGCCATTCCGCTCCATTGTCAATCTTAAATCTACTCATTGAAGAAAAGATCGAGCCGCGGCTATCGCGTCGTCGAGATTGTGCACCCGGTCATCCAGCTGGAGCTGGTAGACCGCTCGTGTAATCTCGCCGATGCGCGGGCCGGGCGGATGACCGAGCTGAAGCAGATGGCGACCGAGAAGTAGTGGCGGAGGGGGAGTGATCTCGACTCCCAGTTGACGAACCCGGTCAAGGAAGTGATCGACGATCATCCTCTGATCCGGACATGTGGCCGATTCGACACGGGCGAGCAGTCCGGGTTCAACCTCGAGAGCCAGACGACGATAGTCCCCATCGGTGACTGCTCTCTCCGACCAGGTGAAGGGCAGATTACGATGGGTGACGAGCGAGAGAATCTGTCGGCGAACATCGTACCTCTCGATGGTGTGAAGACTGAGACGATCAAGAAACCGCTCGACTGCCGGGATGCCAAGAGTAAAGTTACGGCAGAGGATGGCGATCATTACCGTGACCCGACGGGGATAGTCGAGTGGGGCAGTCTCTTCAAAAGCCAGATCGAGGCTGTGACCAAGTGCGTTGAGATCGGCCGATTGGAGTTCCGGCCAGAGCTGTTCAAGGATCCCAAGTTCCCGTGCGGCCAGGAGGCCGATCGAGGGACGCGCTGAACGAAGAAGCCATTTTTCAACTTCACCCCAGATCCGTTCTGCCGGCAGGTCGTGAAGGTCGATCTCCCGGCAGTGGGCAATCGTCTGCGGATCGATGGTGAACTCGAGCCGGGCGGCAAACTGCATGGCACGAAGAACGCGGAGACTGTCTTCAACAAATGTTGCCGGATCGACGAGTCGGATGAGATGGTTATCCAGATCGGCTCTTCCATTGAATGGATCGATCACTTCCTGAGTGAGCGGATCAAAGAGAATGGCATTGATGGTGAAGTCACGACGCCGGGCCGCCTCCTCAAAGGTCATGAATGGGTCACCGGTGACGACAAATCCGCGATGGCCGCGCCCGATCTTCGATTCCCGACGCGGCAGACTGACATCGGCCACCAGGGATCGTCTCTGGTATCGAAGACGGACTTTATAGACCGTATAGGCGGCCCCGACCGGATTGACCGTCCCCTGGGTCTCAAGGAGATGGCGCAGCACATCCGGCTCGAGATGGTAGACTTCGAGATCATAGTCGTTACTGGAACAGCCGCGAAGGTAGTCACGAACCCATCCGCCAACAAGCAGCGCCCGACCACCGGCCTCGGAGACGGCACGACAGAGCTGGAGGACAGGTTCCTGGACAATCATGGGCATGTTGATCTATCTCCACCCAGACTTTGGCCAGAGGGATGGCTCAGGCCTGCTCAGCGGCAAAGGCGATATTGAGCAGACGTGCCTCATCGAAATGTCTTCCAATCAACTGCATGCCAATTGGAAGATTGCCCGATGTCTGGCCGCAGGGTAGATTGAGCGCCGGAAGGCCGGTAAGGTTGATGGTCACGGTGTAGATATCACCAAGGTACATGGCGAGTGGGCCACCGGTCTTCTCACCAATCCGGAAGGGTGGAGTGGGAGCGGTCGGAGTAGCAATGACGTCGCACTTCTCAAAGGCCTTCGCAAAATCATCGACAAGCATGCGGCGAACGCGCTGGGCCTTTTCGTAATAGGCGTCATAGTAACCGGAGGAGAGGACATAGGTACCAAGCATGATGCGCCGCTTCACCTCGGCGCCAAAACCCAGATCGCGGGTCTGGCGGTACATCTCGGAGAGAGTACGGGCCTCTTCGGCCCGGATGCCATATCGGACACCATCGAAGCGGGCCAGATTTGAGGAGGCTTCAGCAGTCGCAATGATGTAGTAGACAGCGACGACATATTTCATGTGGGGGAGATGAACCTCAACAATCTGCGCCCCACGCTCTTCAAGACGCCGGATGCCGGCCTCGACATGATGGCGAACCTCGGTATCGAGCCCTTCGGCGAAGCATTCGGGTGGAACACCGACGCGAACGCCGCGCAGGTCACCGGTGAGGGCGCCGACATAGTCATCGACCGACACATTGGCCGAGGTGGAATCGAGCGGATCGTGTCCGGCGATTACGCCGAGAAGCCGCGCCGC
>CAIOZW010000144.1 GCA_903862855.1 uncultured Acidobacteriota bacterium | reverse complement strand
TGCCGATTTCAATCAACAGACCCAGGATCTTGCCGAAGCCGTCGTTGAAGGGAGCGTTCGTTTCACCGAGGCCGATCGAACGGCCACGGCCAACCGGGCGACCTGGACTGGAGCAAACCAGCTCGTGACACTTCGCGGTCGGCCTCAGCTCTGGGACAGTACGGCCCGAACCGACGCCGAAGAGATCGATGTCCGGCTCGAGGGGAACGAGAGTCTTCTGCGCGGAAAGGTCCGGACGACCTGGTTCAGTCGTGAAGCGACCGGCGGGGCTGCCCCCTTCCGCAATCGCCAGTCCCCGGTGACTGTCGTTGCCGACCGGGCGGTTGTTCTACATCCGGTTCGCGAATCGAACCGAACACCTGCCAGTGGCGGGAAGGCCAACTATGCCGGTAATGTCCGGGCCTGGCAGGAGAATGAATTTGTCCGGGCCGATCAGCTTGAACTCGACCGCGGCGAACGCACTCTCCTCGCCACCGGTAATGCCCAGTCAGCCTACTATCAGCTTGAACGGGAGATTGAGAAAGGCCGTAAACAGGTCGTGCCGGTCTTTGCCTCTGCTGACCGGATACGTTATAACGATGCATTGCGAAAGACTCATTACGACGGATCGGTCAAAATCAGACAGGGGACCGATACCATCGATGCTGCAAACGCCGAAGCCTCGATGGATGATGAGCACCGGCTTCTGGAGATGCTGGCTACTGGCCAGGTCGTCCTGACTCAGCCCGATCGACTCGCGAAGGGCGAACGGCTCCTCTACAATTTCAAGGAAGAGCAGGCCCGCCTGACTGGAAATCCGGCAACCGTCGAGGATCGACTTCAGCAGGTGCTGACCAGCAGCGACCAGTTGACCCTCTCTCTGCGTGATGGCCGTTTTGAAGCCACTGACGACGCCGGCGGCAGGAAACGAGTCCGAACTACTCACCGGATTAAATAATGGAGAATGGAGAATGGAGAGTGGAGAATGGAGAGTGGAGAATTGAGAATGGAGAATGGAGAATGGAGAGTGGAGAATGGAGAATGGAGAATGGAGAATGAGAAATGGAAAATGGAAAATGGAAAATGTAAAGGGATAATGTAAATTGAAGTCTCATCAGTGAGAAGACGTGATTTCTTGATACATCGACTCAGCCACCGACAGTTCTGACATTTCAATTGACAAAAAATGTTGGTGTTGTCCAACTTATCGTAAACTGGGGAGCATCTCGACAGGATTACTTCACCAGGAAGACTTCTGGACGAAGAGCATCAGGATTTGAAGGGTGGATAGTCTGGTTCGTCTGCTATTGCAGACCGCCTCAAGTCGATTCACCAGCAGGGCAATCGGGAAGAGATGAAAAGAGAGAAGGAAGAGTTGACGGAGTTTCCGCACCACGAGGCCGTTATTGGCCTGGCAGGTTCACTGCGTGCGTCAGGACTGGTCAAGTCATATCGCCGTCGCTGCGTGGTCAACGACGTCTCGATCGAGGTCAACCCTGGAGAGATCGTCGGGCTTCTTGGGCCAAATGGTGCGGGCAAGACGACCACCTTCTATCTGGTTGTCGGCCTCGAAGAGCCGGATGCCGGAACGGTCTGGCTTGGAGAGACTGACATTACCAGGCTGCCACTCCACCTGCGGGCGCGCCTTGGGCTGAGTTATCTGCCACAAGAGGCCTCGGTCTTTCGGAAGCTGACGGTTGAGCAGAACATAATGGCCATTCTCGAGACCCTGCAACTCGATGCCCGGGAGCGTCAAAGGCGGCTCGAAGAGCTGCTCGAGGAGTTTCGTCTCTGGCAGGTCCGGAAGAATCCGGGGTATGCGCTCTCGGGTGGAGAGCGTCGGCGCACCGAGATCGCCCGGATGCTGACGATCGAACCACGCTATATTCTTCTGGATGAGCCATTTGCCGGAATCGATCCAATCGCGATCGAAGATCTGCAGCAGATCATTGGCCGATTGAGGCAGCGCGGGATTGGCATCCTGATCACCGATCATAATGTGCGCGAGGCATTGGCGATTACTGATCGAGCTTATATTATCAGTGAGGGCAGACAGTTCCGTGCCGGGACTCCTCGGGAGTTGACCGATGATCCGGAAGTTCGGCGGGTCTATCTTGGAGAGAAGTTCAGGATGTGACGGCCCGTATCTGATGGTGCAGTTGTGGTCGCCCGGGGATTTCGTTCACCGGCTCCGGTGATGACCGGCCATCGATTGGGAAAAGAGGTTATGTCGTTCAAACCAACACTCAGCACACATCTCGCGCAGCGTCTGGTCCTGACACCGCAATTGCGGCAGCGCATCGAGATGCTCCAGATGAATAAGCTGGAACTGAATGATCTGGTTGTTCAGCAACTTAGTGAGAACCCAGTCCTTGAAGAGCTCTCTCCCGATGAGATCTCCGTCTCCGCTGACCAGGCCAATGTCGATTTCAGCGATACACCGGTCACGGCCCTCGTTCCCGAGGAGTCATTTGCCGGAATCGCGGATGGATCAGGCTCGATCGGTGACGACTACCGTGGAGAGGGAGAGCGCCCGGATTTTCTCGGTTCCGAGATGCCCGTGGTCGAGGGTGGATCGGCCATCGTGGAGGGGCAGACCGAGAGCGTCGAGACCCGCGAGCCAGAGATTGGCGAGCGTGACTCGTTTGAAGAGATCGACTACGGGACTACTTTTGAGGAGTATCTCGATCCTGGCTATCGAACCCGCGAGACCGAGGTACGTGAAGCACCATCCTTCGATCAGTTTCTCTCGGCTGAGGGAAGCCTCGCCGATCATCTCAACTGGCAATTGCGGATGACGATGACCCGTCCCGAGGTCCATGTGGCGGCGGAAGTGATCATCGGAAATCTCAATGATGACGGTTTTCTGGAGGCGGGACTCGATGAGATTGCCGACATCGGCAGATGGTCGATGGAGGTTGTCGAGGAAGCGCTGGGAATCGTTCAGCAGCTCGATCCCACGGGTGTCGCGGCGCGTGATCTTCAGGAGAGTCTGATCATCCAGCTCAAAGCACTGGGTTATGGTGGCCGTCTGGCCTGCCGGCTGGTGCGCGATCATTTCCATAAACTGCATCATCATAAGCTGCCGGATCTGGCGAAGGAGCTTGGCCTGCCGGTCGAGGAGCTGGTCAGCGAACTGAAGCTGATCCGCCGGCTCGATCCGCACCCGGGGCGACGGTACGCCCCCCGCAATGCACAGTATATCGAACCTGAGGTCTACATCGAGAAGATCGACGAGGACTTCATCATCAGATTCAATGACGATGGATTGCCACAACTGCGCATCAACCGCCAGTACCGGCAGATGATGGAGAGCAAGGAGACATCGAAAGAGACCAAGGACTACATCCGTGATCGGTTTCGTTCAGCGGTCGACCTTCTGAAAAATATCGAGCATCGAAAGCAGACCATCTACAAGGTCTGCGAGCGGATCGTCGAGCGGCAGCGCGACTTTCTCGATCACGGCGTTGAACATATCAAACCGATGATGCTCAAGGATATCTCCGAGGATATCGGAATGCACCTCTCGACCGTCTCACGGGTCGTCAACGGAAAGTATGCCCACACGCCGCAGGGAGTGATCGAATTGCGCCGTTTCTTTACCGAGGGAATGGTCAACGACGACGGCGAGGAGATCTCGACGAGGATCATCAAGCTGAAGATCAAAAAGATGATCGAAGCCGAGGATGTCCGCACCCCGCTTACCGACGACCAGATTGCCGATCGACTCGCCAACGAGGGCCAGAGGCTCTCACGGCGCACGGTTGCCAAATACCGTGATCAGATGAAGATTCCCGGATCACGTGAAAGACGCCAGGTCGTCTGATCCTGGGCTTTTCGTCGATTCCACGCACGGGGCCGGATGGCAATTCTGATGTTGATTGAGAACGCGCAGATTCAACCACCATTTATTGGAGGAGCTGGCAGAGGCTGATGATACCGCAACTGATGATTGTGACTGGTCTGAGCGGTTCCGGGATGTCCTCGGCGATGAATGTCTTTGAGGATCTGGGCTATTTCTGTGTCGACAACCTGCCGGTACAGTTGATCCCGAGTTTTGTTCATCTCTTCGAGGTGAAGGATTCCGGAATTACACGAGCGGCCCTCAGCGTCAATATCCGCGAGGGAGAGTTTCTGCGTGATTTTCCACGGTTGATTGTTCAACTCAAGTCCCGGGACGATCTTGAAACAACGGTAATCTTTCTGGAAGCGAGTGATGCGGCGCTGCAGCGGCGCTACAGTGAAACGCGGCGTCCACACCCGCTCGGCCAGCCGTTCCTCTCTGGCGGAAGCGAGGGAGACACCCGGGTTCCCGAGGCGATCTGCGAGGAGCGGGAGCGTCTCGCTCCGGTACGCAAGCTGGCCGATGTGACGATCGATACCTCGGAGCACACCGTTCACACGTTGCGTTCGTGGCTGAAGGTCAGATTTACGCCTGAGAACATTGCCCGCCAGACCGAGATCACCGTCCTCAGTTTTGGCTTCAAGTATGGGATTCCGCTGGATGCCGATCTGCTCTTTGACGTGCGTTTTCTTCCCAATCCACACTTCATTCCCGAGTTGCGGGATCTGACGGGCAACGATGCACCGGTGGTCGAGTTTCTCGAGAAGAGTGAAGAGGCCGCTGAGACGACTCAGCGTTTCAACGATCTTTTGGACTATCTGATGCCCCTCTATCAGCGGGAGGGGAAGAGTTATGTGACGGTGGCCATTGGTTGTACCGGTGGCAAGCATCGCTCGGTGGCGCTGGCCAATGCCCTGGGGCGTCACCTCATGCAGGGTGGATATCACGCGCGGACGGTTCACCGTGATGTCCGCAAGTAGCCATTTGCCGGGCAGCAAATCATCAGAGGAGTAAGAAGTATCATGCCAATCCAGCAAAAAAATGGGGCAGGTGAGGCAGGTGGGGAGCCGATCGTGGGTGGTGTCGTCGTTACCCACGGCAATCTGGCAGCAGAGCTGGTCAATGCGGCGGAGATGATCGTGCGGGATCTGCACCACGTTACGGCAGTGACCATTGGCTGGCATGACACTCTTGAAGAGGCGCGTGAGCAGATCAGCCAGGCGATCGAGAGGGTCGATCAGGGATCCGGAGTCGTCGTCCTCACCGATATGTTTGGTGGGACGCCGACCAACATCGCCTGTACCTTCCTCGGTAATTCACCGGTCGAGGTTGTTACCGGGGTAAATCTGCCGATGATCATCCGGATGGCGGAGCAGCAGCCGGGCGAGAATCTTCTTACACTTGCCAAGCGGGTGCGTGATCAGGGTCAGAAGAATATCTATCTGGCCAGTGAGGTGCTTGTCACGGGCAGACAGAATTGAGTGGCTGAATGAGGCAGACCGAGCTCCACATAACAAACCGGCTTGGGCTGCACGCACGTGCCGCCGCACGGCTGGTTCGGCTTGCCAATCAGTTTCAGTCGCAGATCTGGCTGGCACGCACCGAGGTCGGACACCAGCCAGCCGATGCGAAGAGTATCTTTGGAGTCCTTCTCCTCGCGGCATCGCAGGGAACCCTGGTCAGGATCACCGTTGAGGGCCCGGATGAGGAGCAGGCATTGTTGTCGATCAGTCGTCTGATCGAAGAGAAGTTTGGAGAGGATTAGCCGCAGCCTGGCAACGGGATGGGCCGATCAATCAGGTTCCTTTGGAGTCTGACCATGCGCAATCCGCGGAAAAAACATGATGAGCTGCGCGTTGAGGGGATCGGAGTCTGCCAGGGCGTCTCGATCGGCCGGGCGTTTCTGGTCGATGATCCACAGGGGCGGATCGTTCGACTCTTTCTTCCCCACGAGCAGATCGAGTCAGAGATCCGGCGTTTCCGGGCAGTGGTGCAGGTCGCGCAACGACAGGTTGAGGAGGCGATCGACCGGATGCGGACTGCGCTGGGGGCTGATCGAGCCTACATTCTCGAGGCCCATCTGCTGTTGCTCCAGGATCGGGGAATTGGCAAACAGATCGAAGATTTCATCCGCGAGAACAATGCCAATGCCGAATGGGCAATCAAGGATGTGACCAGCCATCTGCTCGAGCTCTATGCGCGGATCACGGACGATTACCTGCGCGAGCGGGGAAGTGATGTGGTCGATGTGTCACAGCGGCTGATCAAGATCCTTTCCGGAACCAAGAACTACGATCTGAACGAGATGGCCGATGGCGCAATCATCATTGCCGATGACCTGCTTCCCTCGGTAGCCGCCGATCTTGATCCTCACCGGGTGATCGGTTTTGTGACCAATGCCGGAGGCTGGGCGTCGCACACCTCGATCATGGCCCGCAGTCTCAATCTGCCTGCCGTCGTTGGAGCGCGCAATATCACCTCGATGGTTCGCTCGGGCGAGACCCTGATTATCGATGGAACGACCGGGACGGTCGTCCTCCACCCATCGCCGGAGACGCTCCTCTTCTACACCGAGCTGCGCGAGCGGCAGCAACAGCAGTATATCCACGACATTCGCGATCGCGAGCTTCCAGCGGTTACTCGTGATGGTATCGAGATCAAGCTCCGGGCAAATATTGAACTGGTCGAGGAGATCGACATCTTCCAGCGTTTCAATGCCGCGGGAGTTGGACTCTATCGCTCGGAATTTCTCTACACCCAGGCGACTGATGGTCTGCCGACGGAGCAGCAGCAGTTTGAGGCCTACCGCTTTCTTGCCGAGATGAGCGGTCGGGATGGGGCAGTAGTTCGAACCTTCGATCTGGGTGGAGACAAGCTGCATCTCGAGGGTTATGAGATTGAGCGCAACCCGGCCCTCGGGTTGCGGGCGATCAGATTATCGCTGGCGGCACCGGCGATCTTTCGGACGCAGATCCGAGCGATTTTGAGAGCCGCTGCACACGATGACGGATGGCCAAGGCTGAAGATACTGCTGCCGTTCGTGACCAATCTGGATGAGGTGCGTCAGGCGCGTGAGATCATCACAAGAGTGGAGAGAGAGCTGATTGAAGAGGGGATTCCGCATGCAGCAAAGGTGCCGGTGGGAGTAATGATCGAGGTGCCGGCAGCGGTACTGATTGCCGAGTCGCTGGCGCGAGAGGCCGATTTCTTCAGCCTTGGAACGAATGATCTGACCCAGGGGATGCTTGCCGTCGATCGGGGCAATGAGAATGTCAGTTCGCTCTACGATCCGCTCCATCCAGCCGTGCTGCGGGCGATCAGATGGGTCAGTGATGCGGCCATAAAGACCGGGATTCCCCTCAATGTCTGCGGGGAGATGGCCTCCAACCCAGCCCAGGTGATCCTTTTGCTGGGGATGGGGATGACCGATCTGAGTATGACGCCAAGCTCGATCCCGATGATTCGCCGTCTGGTTCGAGCGATCGATCTGGCCAAGGCGCAACAGGTCGCAGAGGAAGCGCTCAGGCTGACCACACCGCGCGAGGTTCACGCCTTTCTCACCAAGAAGATGCCAGAGATGGGAGAGCAGTTCCTGGCTACCGGCCAGGGATGATCGGCAGGCCGAGGATCACTCCCGCCCGCTGCTGACTCGAGTGGAACTGCCAGCGCTGGTCGTCACGCGCCCGGAAATCACTTCGGAAATGGCCGCCCCGACTCTCTTCACGCCAGAGTGCGGCGGCGGCGATCAGGCCGGCAAGGGTCGCGAAGTGGCGGGATCTAGGATTGCCGGCCGACTTTGCGAGGTCCTTCAGCTCTTGACAGGCCGCCGCCAGCCCCTGCCCATCGCGGATCAAACCCACCTTCTGCCACATCAGATCCTGGACAGTCGCCTTGAGATGGGCATCGATACGCCACTCCTCCACACTTCTTCGAAGAGTGGGTGCAGTCGGCAAAGGTGTAATGGACGGTTCAAGGCTGGCGGCGAGGCCGGCCCGGGCGCCAAAGACCAGTCCTTCGAGCAGTGAGTTGCTGGCGAGGCGATTTGCCCCGTGAACTCCGGAGCAGGCGACTTCACCGGCAGCATAGAGTCCAGGCAGAGTTGTCCGGCCGTGGATATCGGTTCGGACACCCCCCATCAGATAGTGGGCCGCCGGACTGACCGGCAGTGGGTCGCGGGTCATGTCGAGTCCAAGAGCGAGGCAGGTCTGGTTGATCTTTGGAAAGCGCTGGCGGAGAAAACCGGCCTCGAGATGGGTCAGGTCGAGGTGGATGGTTGCCTGACCGGTCAGGTCCATCTCCGCACGGATCGAACGCGAGACGATATCGCGCGGGGCCAGCTCCGCCCGGTGATCATATCGCGACATGAATAGCTCGCCGCGGTGGTTGCGGAGCCGGCCACCCTCACCACGAAGTGCCTCGGAGAGGAGAAAGCATGGGGCTCCAGGCAGGGCCAGCGCAGTTGGATGGAACTGGACAAATTCGAGGTCGGCAATCAAGGCACCGGCCTCCCACGCCAGGACGATTCCATCACCCGTCGCGACCTCCGGATTGGTTGTCCGGCCATAGATCTGACCTGCGCCACCAGTAGCTAGTATTACGGCCCGCGCTCCCAGTTGATACTCTTCATGGCGAAGAGTATCGATGTAGCTGACGCCCGTGCAGCGACCATTATCGGTGAGCAGTTGGGTGGTGACGGCGTGAGCGTGGAATTGGATGCTGGGTTCAGCGGCCGCGCGGGCCAGCAGCGCCCGGACAATCTCGCTACCCGTTGAATCGCCCCGGGCGTGAAGAATGCGGCGCCGCGAGTGCGCGGCTTCGCGGGTGAAGGCCAGTTCGCCATCTTCGCGATCAAAGCTCGCCCCCCAGTCGATCAGTTCGGTGATATATCCGGGCCCATCTTCAACCAGCACTCGCACCGCCGACTCATCGCAGAGCCCGGCCCCGGCGACAAGCGTGTCCTCGATGTGGAGATCGATCTCATCCTCGTCCGAGAGGGCAACCGCCACCCCTCCCTGAGCATACCCGGTGTTCGATTCATCGAGACGATCCTTGGTGAGGATCGTCACCCGGCCAGCCCGTGAAAGCTCAATCGCGGCTCGCAGCCCGGCCACTCCGCTGCCGATAACCACAAAATCGGTGCTTCTGTTCATGGTGAGGTTTAGAGGGCTCCCGCGCTCTGACGGGCTGCCAGTTGTCCACAGGCGGCCGAGATATCCTGCCCGCGAGGGCGCCGGATGAATGATGGAAGATCACGCTCAACAAGTATCTTCTGGAAGGATAGTATCTGCTCCATCGATGAGGCCTGGCAGGCAAGTTCGGGTGCCGGATTGTGAGGAATCAGATTGACCTTGGCTCTGATGCCATTCAGTAGTCGAACCAGTCGTTTCGCATCAGCAAGGCTGTCATTTATACCTGCCAGCATCACATATTCGAAGGTCAGCCGCTCGCGCTCTTCAAGCGGAAACTCACGGCAGGCCTGCATCAGCTCCTCGAGCGGGTATTTGCGGTTGATCGGCATGATGGCCGTCCGCTGTTCGTCGGTCGTCCCGGAGAGCGAGATGGCCAGATGGGGACGGATCGACTCACGGGCAAAGTCGCGAATCCGCGGCACGATCCCCGAAGTGGAGACGGTGATTCGCCGCGGAGCAATACTGACTCCATTTTCATCGGCCATGATCCTGATTGATGTCATGACCTCATCGTAGTTGAGGAAGCTCTCCCCCATCCCCATGAAGACCAGATTTGTTCCGTGTGGTGGCTTGATACCTGCACCGTAGACATCGTTCAAGACCAGCAGCACCTGTGAGATGATCTCACCCGCTGTCATATTTCGTTTCAGACCGAGCTGGGCCGTCATACAGAATGTGCAGCCGACGGCGCACCCGACCTGGCAGCTGATGCAGATCGTATCGCGCCGCTCCTCCGGCATGAAGACTGCTTCCGCTTCCCGCCCATCGCCAAGCCCAAGCAGATATCTTCTCGTTCCATCGTTGGAATGGAAGATGCGGTTGACGACGGTCTGCGTCACACTCACAGCGCCGTGGAGACGGGTGCGAAGTGACGCGGGCAGTTCGCTCATAGCCTCAAAATCGAAGATTCGTCGATCATAGATCGCCTGGTAGAGCTGACGCCCGCGATAAGCGGGTTCACCAAGCGTTCCCGCTATGTTGATCAGCTCCTCTTCAGTTTTGCCGAGCAGTAAAGTCATCGGTTGCTACTCCTCGTGACCGATTCGCCCCCGGCCACGTTTGACCTGGCTGCGCATCGATTTATCTTCACGTCGCCGAACCCGCGAAGCGGCCGTCGGCCGGGTGGCCCGGCGCGGTCTTTGGACCTTCTGCCTCTCTTCAAGTTTCAAGGCCATTCTCAAGAAGGCAGCCTCCCGGTTGGCCGATTGGGAGCGCCTCTCAGTCGCCGTCACTATCAGACCTGACGGTCGATGGATGAGCCGGACACCCGTCTCGACCTTGTTCCGGTGCTGCCCTCCCGGCCCTCCGGCGACAAAGAACTCCATCTCACAATCACGCTCGAGAGATTCCCGATCGGTCGGATGGCTGGTCGGTCTCTCTTCGTTCATGCATTGTCTCCACCATCAACCGGGACGATCACCCGGTGTGGTGTAAATGTCAGTGTCCGCCAGTGACGGATGCAGACCAGCAGCAGCGCCACGACCGGCACGGAGAGAAAGACTCCAACCATTCCACCCAACTCCGCTCCACAGACTACCGCGAGAATTACCATCACCGGATGCAGCTTCATCCCCTCACTCACCAGGCGTGGATAGATTACGTAGTCATGAACTATCCGGAAAGCAATCAGGAAGATGGCGATGATCATTGCCGTCTGCCACGAGCTGAATCCGGCAATTCCGACGACAATGACAAAGAGAATCGCGGGTCCGAGAACCGGGATGAACTCGAGAACTCCCGCTACCAGGGTCAGGATCAGTGGATAGGAGATCCCCATCAGCCAGAATCCAGTCCCTTCGATCAGGGCGACCAGCAGGCAGGCCATCACCTGCGCCCGGATGTAGGCGGCCAGTGTCTGGCTCACATCCTGGAGAAAAGCAGCGATACGGTAGCGGACGTCACCTTCAGGAAAGGTGCCTATCAGCCGGGAGTAGAACCCGGTCGCATCCTTGATGAAGAAGAAGCCGATTACCGGAATCAGCACCAGCCACGAAATGTAGAGGCTCAGTCCAAAGGTCCGGGAGGCGATCATCTGGAGCCAATCGAGCATCCGCAGCGGTGTGCCATTGATCAGGTCGCTCAGGGTGCTGCGCCAGCTCAGTGGAAGACGGTAACGCGCCGGCATTGTCGAGAGCATTTTGATCGTCTGGTCGATCTTGCGAGCATAAGTCGGGACGTTCTCGAGCAGCGCTGTAACCTGATCCGACAGCAGAGGAAGGATCTCTTCAAACGACAGGAATATCGTTCCACCGATTGTCGCGTAGACAAGTAGGATCGCCACCGGTCGCGGGATACTCAGCCGACTTTCCGGGCGGTTGAGAAAATTGACCATCGGTAACAGCAGATAACAGAAGAGAACCGTGAAGGCGAGCAGCAGAAGTACCATCCTCAAGGTATAGAGCAGCCAGATGAGGGCAATGCTGGCGGCGACGATCAGGGTTGCCTGCCAGGCGATGGAACGAATTTTGCCGATGTCTTGATAGGTCATCACTGTCCGCGACATGCAATTGAAACGGTTGATCAAAGCAATACTCAGATTCTGAATTATATAACCTCCACCGGAGTGCTCCGCAACCTTCCAAAATTAAAATAGGGTGGCAGATTGGTCTGTTACCAGAATCTCGGCCTGGTCATGGCAATCGCATCAAGGATCGTGAGGATTTTCGACAACCAACCCTTGCCGGTAGTTTCGATTCATCGTCGTTCTCCTCTCAGAACTGCTGACTGACCATCTCAAAGTGTCGGATAACCTTGTCCAGGGAGCCGATGTCAAAATTGACTATGCCGGATCGACCCTGCTTCGTGACAGACAGGAAGCGGAATGCCGCGGCCTTCCGACGTTGAAAAACTCAAACTTATGCCCTCTTGTCCTGGATCGATCCGCCAAATGGCGTGATAAGCTATTGCGTCGCTCTGCATTCATGGTTCAAGATGATCTCTTGTTTCGGACCATCAGTGAAGGCAGGTATGTTGAAAATCCACCCCTATGTCCAGACAGCCAAGGATACTTGTCACCAACGATGACGGATACTTTTCGGATGGCATTGCGGCATTGACGCGGGAGCTCGCCACGATT
>CAIOZW010000143.1 GCA_903862855.1 uncultured Acidobacteriota bacterium | reverse complement strand
GGCCGGACTAATTAGATTTCGGAAAAGACGTGAATTTGTGGAAAGTTGTTACAAGATAATATAGTATTCGGTCGGTCATTATTCATCCTGATGACAAACTCCGGTTCATCCTCTGGCCTTGGCAGATCAGCGCAATTTCGATGGATCGGGATTTACCGTCATAACATATTAAAATCAGATAATGTTGGTTTCAGGACTGGAAAGTTCCAGGCAAATAGAGAGGTCTTCATGCAATCCGATATCATCACGATACGACTGATCTTTCTGCTCATACTCCTTATGGCAGGATACTGGATCAATCCGATTCCGGAGGTGGCAAGTGGATATCTGGGAGGGTTGGGAATCCGGTTGAGTGGGCCGGTACTCTCCGGGCTGCTGTCAGTATTGCTGGGAGTCGGAGTGATCTTCTTTGAGTTGCGGATTCGACGGGCCTCACTGAAGACGCTGATTGGAGCGGCGATCGGATCGATTCTCGGGATAGTCGGGGCGGCATTGATCGGAAGTCTCCTTACGCCACAGCCGTGGGATCAGCCGGTCAAGTCCTTCACCATGATCTGTCTGGTCATGTTCATGGCCTATGTTGGTCTGCTGGTTGGCGCGGCGAAGGGAGACTACATCGACCTCTCGGCACTGGGGGGAATCCTGAGCGAGAAGGGGGCGAAGCAGAGCTACCGGATACTCGATACGAGTGTGATCATCGATGGCCGGGTGGCCGATATTGCCGAGGCCGGTTTCATGGGAGGAGTGATACTGGTTCCGCAGTTTGTGTTGCGCGAGTTGCAGCAGATTGCCGACTCGTCTGACTCGGCGAAGCGGAACCGCGGACGGCGTGGACTCGATATCCTGCAGAGAATACAGAAGAACAGCAATCTCGATGTCCAGATCTATGAAGCAGATTTTCCGCAGGTGAAGGAGGTCGATCTGAAGCTGATCGAGCTGGGTAAGCAGCTCAACGCGCCGATCGTCACGAACGATTTCAATCTGAACAAGGTGGCTCACCTGCGGGGAGTCGATGTACTGAACATCAACGAGTTGGCGAACGCCCTCAAGCCGGTGGTGCTGCCCGGAGAGATCATGCGGGTCTTTATATTGAAGGAGGGGAAGGAGTACAACCAGGGGGTGGCCTATCTCGACGATGGAACGATGGTCGTCGTTGACAATGCACGGCGACAGATTGGAAAGAATGTCGACCTGGTAGTGACGAGTGTATTGCAGACAACGGCAGGCAAGATGATCTTCGGGAGGGTCGAGGATGCGCGTGGCGATCACAAGGAGAAGGAGAAGGGTGGAGACCGAGCTGGGCGCGTCATGCCGACGATGACCCCGGCATCGATCCCCGATATTCCCTCAGAGGTCGAGCAGGCCTGAAGATCAGCCATCGTGATCGGCTTAATCGGAACAGGCAACCTGGTGACACGGCAGGCTGGAAACACCGCGAATCAGGGATCTGTTCAATTAATGGCTGTTCCTATCTCGGCTGTCTCGGTTTGAATTGAGGGCTGCAAGTGAGGCGCACGGGGGTGAGCGGCGGGTCGGGCGTGGAAAAATAATAAAGATCGGAAGGAGAAGAGATGAGGATCAGGTGGCTGGTTCTCTTTCTTCTCCTTTTTTCATATACTCACGGCGTGGGAGTCAACAAGAAGATGAATCTGGCGATAATACCGGCAGCCGGCAGCGGGTCGCGGTTTGGTGGCGAGGTGCCAAAGCAGTTTCTGGTGGTGGCCGGGGCACCGATCCTTATCCATACGCTGCGCCGCTTTGAGGAATGTACGGAGATTGGCGCGATGATCGTTGCGTTGCCCGCGAATGAGATCGACCATTTTGGCGAGGTGGTCAGGCAGGCGGGTTTTGAGAAGCCGGTGCGACTGGTCGCTGGAGGAGCGGAGCGGAGTGATTCGATTCGGAACGCCCTTGTCGCCGGGCGGGACTATGACCCGGAAGTGGTGGCGGTTCATGATGCGGTGCGGCCATTTGTGACGAGCCATCAGATCGCGGCCGTCGTTGCACGGGCCCGCGAAGTTGGAGCCGCGATTCTGGCACTGCCGGCGACCGATACGATCAAGGAGGTCGAGGCGGGGTTGATTCAGCGGACGCTCGATCGGCGGCGGATCTACCGGGCGCAGACACCACAGGCTTTCCGATTCGATCTTCTCTGGCGGGCCAATGAGTCCGCCCGGGCGGATGGGATCCCGGCGGCGATGACGACCGATGACGCACTGCTTGTCGAGCGGCTTGGTTGTCCGATTGCGATCGTCGAGGGCTCACCACAAAATCTGAAGATTACGACTCCGGAGGATCTGCTGCTCGCGGCGAGTCTCTTTCAGGAGATGGCGGGGAGGATGGGCAGAGAAGATCATGAATGAATTCAGAACCGGGATTGGTTACGACATTCACCGGCTGGTCGATGGGCGCCGACTGATTCTTGGCGGGGTGGAGATACCATTTGATCGCGGCCTGCTTGGACACTCGGATGGTGACAGTCTGAGCCATGCGATCACCGATGCACTGCTTGGAGCCGCTGGGCTCGGTGACATCGGAGCGCTCTTTGCGGATACCGATCCACGCTGGGCCGGGGCGGACAGTATGATCTTTCTGGGCCACGTCGTTGGACTACTCAACGCGCGTGGATACCGGATCGTCAATATCGATGCCACGATTCTGGCCGAGCGTCCAAAGATGAGGCCGTACATCGACGCCATGCAGTCGAAGCTGGCCGGGACGATGGGGATCGACCCGGCACGGATCAACATCAAGGCGAAGACCAATGAAGGGCTCGATGCGATCGGCCGGAGCGAAGCGATCGGAGCCCAGGCAATAGTCCTGATAGCGGGTGAAGATCGACACTGAATGGTGGCGAGGAGATGCCGGCGGAAGGGCAGGGTAGGGATGAGACCGCAGGATCTGATCGAGAAGAAACGTGATGGAGGAGAGCTGACGGCGGGGGAGGTGGCCCATCTCGTGAGAGGCTATACCTCCGGTCAGATTCCCGATTACCAGATGGCGGCCTGGTTGATGGCCGGGCTGTTGAGAGGGATGAGCGACGCCGAGACGGCCGCGCTGGTCGAAGAGATGCTCCACTCGGGGATCGTTCTCGAACACCCCGATATTCCGATACCAAAAGTAGACAAGCATTCGACCGGAGGAGTTGGTGACAAGACTTCGCTGGTTGTTGCGCCGGCGGCCGCGGCGTGTGGAGTGGCCGTGCCGATGATCTCAGGTCGTGCACTTGCTCACACGGGAGGGACGCTCGACAAGCTGGAGGCGATTCCCGGCTTTCGGACCGGTCTCTCACTCGATGAGTTCAGGAAGGTCCTTGCCGAATGCGGTCTGGCGCTGATCGGCCAGACTGAAGAGATCGCTCCGGCCGACCGTAAGCTCTATGCCTTGCGCGATGTGACAGCGACGGTGCCCTTTCGTCCCTTTATCTGTGCATCGATCATGTCGAAGAAGCTGGCCGAGGGGATCGATGGACTGGTTCTCGATGTAAAGACCGGAAATGGTGCCTTTATGCGCCACGATGATGATGCCCGCGCGCTGGCGAGAATGATGGTTGGGGTTGGACGGCAGATGGAGAAGCGGGTGACGGCACTCATCACCGATATGAATCAGCCGCTTGGACGCTGGGTCGGTAACGCCGTCGAGACGGTGGAAGCGATCACCACCCTCCAGGGTGACCTGAAGGGGCCATTTGCCGAGCTCTGCATCGAGCTGACAGCACGGATGCTGCTTGTCGGGGCGGTCGAGAGTGATCTTGAAGAGGCCCGCGAGCGGGTGCGCCGCTCCATTCTGAGTGGTGCGGCACTCGACCGCTTCCGGCGGGTCATCGAGCGGCAGGGAGGAGACCCGCAGGTCTGTGATGATCCGCGGATCCTGGCGCGTGGAGAGATTCAGCGTACGATCTGTGCCGGGCGTGCCGGTCACATCGTCAATATCGAGACGGCGGAGCTTGGACGGATCGTCATGGACTGGGGCGGGGGAAGGTTACAGCTCGGCGACAGGATCGATTACGGCGTCGGGCTGGAGATACATGCGCCGCTTGGCGAGAAGGTGGCCGTCGGCGACCCACTGGTGACGGCCTGGTACAATGATCAATCACGCGCCGACCTGATGGAGGCGCGCCTCAAGGCGGCGTGGGAGATTGCGGAGTGTCCGGCGCCAGTTCCGCCACTGATCAGGGAGGTCTTGTGAGAAGGCGAATCCAGAAATTCAGGAGATTGTTTCTGTTGCCACTCTGCTTCGTTCTGCTGATTGCCACGAGCGGTTGCGCGACGAGGGATCTGGCGGCTGAGAATGGGCAGTACCGGGCACGTGTCGGAATCGTCTTTGATATCGGTGGCAAGGATGATCGTTCCTTCAACTCGGCCGCCAATCTGGGAATGCTCCGGGCACGAAGCGAACTGCCGATTCTGCTGCGTGACGTTGAGCCGGGTGACCCGACCTCGATCGAGCCCGCCATTCGCGCCTTTGCCCAATATGGTTACAACCTGATCACCGGGGTCGGCTTCGTTCAGGGGCCGATCATCAAACAGATCGCCGCTGACTATCCGCAGCTCCACTTCGTAGTCATCGATTCGGTCGCCGAACTTCCCAATGTGGCGAGTCTCCTCTTTCGTGAGCACGAGGGCTCCTTTCTGGTCGGCATGATTGCCGCCTCGAAGAGCCAGACGGGTATTCTCGGTTTCGTGGGCGGGATGGATATTCCGCTCATCCACAAGTTTGCGACGGGATACGAGGAGGGCGCCCGCTACGTCAACCCCAACATCCGGGTGATCAGAAACTATGTCGGCATCACCGATGCCGCCTGGAACAATCCCGGCAAAGGGCGTGAGCTGGCAAATTCACAGTATGAGCAGGGTGCCGATGTCATCTTCCAGGCGGCGGGCAACTCCGGACTCGGAGTCTTTGATGCGGCGGAGGCCTATCGCAAGTATGCGATTGGAGTCGACTCCAACCAGAACTGGATCAAGCCCGGGTATATTCTGACCAGCATGCTCAAGCGGATCGAGAATGCCGTCTTCAGCATCGTCCGCGACGAAGTTGATGGACGGTTTCAGGGTGGAGTTCATATCTATGGTCTGGAGAATGATGGTGTCGACTACGCTCTGGATGAGCACAATCGTGCCCTCATCCCCCCCGCTGTCATCGAGCGGGTCGAGCAGGCAAAGCGCGACATCATCGCCGGGAGAATCAGGGTGACCGACGCCATGGCGGAAGAGGAGAAGAAGGATCTGCCCAGATAAAGCAGGATTGAGGTTCTGACCGATGCCAAATATTGTCGAAATGCGCAGAATAACCAAGAGGTTCGGGACGGTCATCGCCAACCGGGCCATCGATCTTGCTGTTCCGGCCGGCGAAGGCGTGGCCGGTACGATCCACGCGATCATTGGCGAGAACGGGGCCGGGAAGTCGACGGTCATGAAGATCCTCTACGGGTTCTACACGGCAGATGAGGGAGAGATCCTCATCGATGGGCAGGTGAGGCGAATCACCTCGCCGCAGGATGCCATCGCCCTCGGGCTGGGAATGGTCCACCAGCATTTCATGCTCGTTCCCCCGATGTCGGTCCTCGAGAACGTCATTCTTGGTGCCGAGCCCGGCTCGGCCTTCCACCTCGATCTGGCGGCTGCGCGGACGAAACTGACCAAAATCATCGACGATTTCGGCTTTGATCTCGATCCCGATCGAACAGTCGAGAGTCTCTCGGTCGGCCAGCAGCAGCGGGTCGAACTGGTCAAGGCCCTCTATCGTGGTGCACGGATTCTGATACTCGACGAACCGACGGCCGTCCTGACTCCCCCCGAGGTCGAGGAGTTCTTTCGGATTCTGCGCACGATGCGCGAGCAGGGAAAGACGATCATCATCATCACCCACAAACTGAACGAGGTTCTGGCAATCTCGGACAATGTAACGGTCATGCGAGATGGACAGGTGGTCGGTGAGCGGCAGACAGCCTTGACCAGTGCGGCCGAACTGGCCCGGTTGATGGTCGGCCGGGACGTCCTGCTGACGGTCGACAAACCGCCGGCAAGTCCCGGCGAGACCATTCTTGAGGTGTCCGGTTTGAGCCTCGGAACAACGCTCAGGGATCTGTCATTCACGATCCGTGCCGGAGAGATCCTGGGCATTGCCGGGGTCGAGGGAAATGGACAGACCGAACTGATCGAGGTTCTGGCCGGTCTGCGCCACCCCACACAAGGCAGAATCGATCTGCTTGGACGTGACGCCGGCAATTACAGCACACGACAGTTACGGGAGCTCGGAGTCGCCCATATCCCCGAGGATCGCCACCACCGCGGGCTGCTCCTCCAGTTCGATCTGACCGAAAATGTGATCCTTGGCGCCCATGACCGCCCGCCGCTTGCTTCAACGATCGGTCTTCTGAATGATGATGTAATAAGTCCGCAGGTGGAGCATCTCCTCAAGGCCTTCGATGTTCGTCCGCCCGACCCCCACCTGCCTGTGCGTGCTCTCTCGGGGGGCAACCAGCAGAAGCTGATCATCGGACGCGAGTTTGGCTTCAGCCCCCGCCTGCTTCTTGTCGCTCAGCCAACCCGCGGTGTCGATATTGGTGCCATCGAATTCATTCATCGTCAACTGATCGATCTGCGTGATCGCGGCGTAGCGATACTGCTTGTCTCGGCCGAGCTGGATGAGGTTCTTGGCCTTGCAGACCGTGTCTTGGTCATGTACGAGGGGCGCTTTGCCGGTGAAGTCGATCCGGCAACCATCACCAGTTCACCCGGCGGACTGGAGCAGGTGGGGTTGATGATGACCGGGGGAGTGAGGACGACCGATGGTATTGCCTAGACTTTTCGTGGTTCTGCTCCTGGCGACCATTATCGGTTCTTTGACGGTCAACTCGTCACCATCCACCTCGCCGGCAGGCCAGGATCCAGCCAGGAGGCCGAAGATCACCCCACCCGATGTAGTCATGGCGACGGAATTCCCGACGCTCGACGGTGGTAAGCGACGCCTTCGTGATTCAAAGGGCAAGGTTCTCATCGTCAATATCTGGGCCACCTGGTGCGGACCTTGCCGCCAGGAGATTCCCCACCTGGTCGAGATGGCCCGTCGCTATCGTCAGCAGGGTGTCGAAATAGTTGGGTTGACGACCGAGCACCCCGTCACGGATATCGATCGCGTCCGCGAATATGCCCGGCTCATGAAGATCAATTATCCGATCGGTTTCACCAGCGGAGACTTTGCCCGTTATCTCATGCAGGGGCGCGGTTCGATCCCACAGGCCTATGTCATCGGCCGTGACGGAACCGTGGTCAGGCACTTCATTGGATTCAATCCCAATATCAGTCCACCGCAACTGAAGGCGGCGGTCGACGAGGCACTCCGCCTCAACTGATCAGACGCGCCGTGGCTCGCTGCTTCCTCGACCAGATCATTTCAATTTCATGGAGATGATCGTCTCGGTCAGCCGGTCGATTGCGTTGACCAGCGAGAGTCCGGCTTCGGTATACATCTCGCGGTTGGCCTGATCGGCCGCCTCGAGGATCGCATCACGGGCTCCGGCAATGCGCAGGTACTGGATCTGTAGCTGTGGATCGTTACGAAAGGACTCGGTCATCGTCTCGATCGACCCAGCCATCCGCTCGATCTCCACGACCAGTCTCTCCCGTGACTTGCGGTTGAGGGCATCGATGGCCGGGGTGGTCTGGTTGCGTGTGGCCTGCTCCCTTGCCGCTTCGAGTCCATTGGCGGCCTTGCCGTAGACGAAGAGGAAGCGCGAGAGCAGGCCGATCTGTGCGCCAACTTCCGTCGCCAGTGGGCGCATATCGACTACCGGAGCCGGAGTCTCTGCGGGGGCCTTCTTTCTGGTGCCCCTTTTTTGAGCAAATGCCGTCGTGGCGGCCGCGCCGGAGACCAGGCCACTGACCAGCAGAATCAGGATCATTTTGATCATGGTCGAACGTCTTCCATCAAGCCTCATTCAGTAACCTCCCGGTTCAGGTAGAAATATATAAAGATCATATGTCGAGCCGCGCGGGGCTTCAAGTCCACCGAACGGTCGGCAGTTTGGTCGACTGTTCGGTCATATCAAACCGCTGAATCGTAAGGTCGGTCTCGGGAGATCGAAATCCTTGGTGAGGGGGCCGTGAGATGATCTGGGTGCGCATCATTGGATGCATCCGGCCGCCTCTTGATGGCGTCTCTGCTGGTGCAGGGTCGAATCGAGTCTGTCACTGGTCGCCGGCATACCCTGCCGTGGAGCATTTTTCAGTTATGGAAAAACCTGCCCGGTACTGAGGCGACCTTGTGGTAATGTTGTGGCTGAAGATAAACTCAGTCTCAAAGTTTTTTTAGATTCTCAAGTCCAAACCTTGGGCAATAAGTGGAGGTAGTGATCGATGTATTCGCAAAGAGATGGTGGTAAACGGCGAAGGATGTTCCGGATTCTCGCCCCAGCACTGGCCGTATTTCTGTTGGGTCTGAGCGTCGCGGCCCAAGTCGGGCAGGTTGAGAAGGTCGACCCGGAGATGATGAACAAGATCCGTGCCGAAGGGATGGAGCGTTCCAAGGTCATGGATACCTTGAGCTGGCTGACCGACGTCGTCGGATACCGGTTGACCGGATCGCCGAACATGAAGAAGGCGAATGAGTGGACCCGGGCGAGGCTGTCCGAGTGGGGACTTGCCAACGCTGCGCTCGAATCCTGGGGGCCGTTTGGTCGTGGTTGGTCTTTCGACAAGGT
>CAIOZW010000142.1 GCA_903862855.1 uncultured Acidobacteriota bacterium | reverse complement strand
TTGCTTACGGGATCAGGGCACGTCGCATATACTCAGGATGCTCTCTTCCCCCTCGCCTGCCGGATCGCCCGGAAGTTATTGAGGCCAACAGCCGTGAGGAGAGCGAAGAGGAATATTCAATTCACGTGGAGCAGAGAATGAAGCGTTTATTGGCGACAGTCTGTGGATGGACGGTGCTGCTGGTCGGGGGAGTCCACGCGCAGGGTCAGGGGAATGGCTCAGGCGGTTCGAATCAAGGGGTTGGATCGAGCATCGTCGGTAACTCCACCCTGCAGGTCGACTCAAAGGATCGGAACGCCCCATTTCGGGACAACCTGGTCGGGATCAGACTGCGGACACCCCATCTGAGCCTGCTGATCGGCGGATTCGACCAGGGAGCCGGTCTGCCGGTCGGGCTTGAGGTCTCCACCGCCGGGAGCATTCCGGGAATCGAGCTGCGCGCACGGGCAATGGCCTCGACCCGACTCTACCAGCGCTTCGAGGTCGGTCTATGGATTCCACACCTTGGTGATGAGCGAAACCATCTCGATCTCTGGGCCGGCTACCGGCTGCGCCGGCAGGACAACCTCTTCAGCCTCGACCCTAAAGGCGGCGCTAAGCCCGAGACCAACTTCTCGGCCGAACAACGAAGTATCAATCTCGTCTTTCTGCGCGATCTGGCAAAAGGATTCCAAGTCGGCCTCTACGGTCAACTGGCAACGAGTAATGCTTATCCGGGACGGGAACGCCGCACCAACGACCTTCCGATCGGTCAGCTCTTCTCGACCCGGGTTGGCAGTGCCAACTGGCTTCCCGGTCTCCATACCGATGTGCGGTCTCTCTCTGCAGGACTCTTTGCCGAGCTCGATCGACGGAATGATGAAGCAGGCCTGACAAGGGGGCATTATCTCTATGCCCGTCTTGCGACCATCGATGGACTGAAGCACGACCGATTCTCCGACTTTGGCTGGTGGGAGACGGAGCTCGATGGTCAGATCTATCTGCCCCTGGGCAGCGACGAGACCTCCCTCGCTCTGCGAAGCCTGGCGATCCTCAAGCAGCCGCGGGGCGGGAGCCAGATCCCCTTCTACGATCTGGCGTGGATGGGTGGGCGAACCCAGCATCGTGGCTATAGAAACTTCCGCTTCCGCGGCAACAATCTGCTTGTCCTGACAGTCGAGCCACGACGGACGATCATCCGCCAGTCCGAGATACGCGGCCTCGACGCCTTTCTCTTTGGCGATGCCGGACAGGTCTGGGGTGACAACCGGTTCGCCGCATCCGGAGCTTCAGTCCAAGCGAGCCGCTTCGCAAGCTCCAACTGGCGGTATGCACTCGGTGGGGGAGTTCAATACCGCCTCAACAAGACGACCGCCTTCCGGGTCGACATTGCACGGGGGCGTGAGGATCTGCGAGCCTTCTTCTCGATCTCGCGCGGGTTCTGAAGATCAGTTGACAAGGATGGGCATGGTCAGGACGGCAATTCCAGTAGTCGTCAGCAGGTGAAGATTTCGCCCCTGATCAAATCCATCCGGCCCACGGTTGATGACAGCACCGCTCAGTGCCACCTCATTCGCTGCCGCAAACCTCATCCAGCCCGTCCGGCCAGCCGGAATGAGGGTCTCATAGCGCGGTGAAGTTCGTGGATAATTCTGCCCGAGCAACCCTCTGAGTTGAGAGCCAGTCCCGGTCATCGTAAAGCTCGCGCCCCTTTCGAGATCGTCGAAGAGCAAGCCGGCAAGGCTCCAGGAACTGGAGTCAGCCTCAACCAGGCTTCCACCGATCCGGTTGATTATGAGCAGCGGTTCAAGCCCGCGGCGCGAGGATGGCAGGCTGCTGACAGCAAGGGCACGGGGCAGTTTCTCATATCGCGCTCCGTCAAACCGGAGTTCGACCGTCGGCGCTCCCGGATCGCAGGTCAGGGCAGCCGGATCGACCACGGCTACGGAGAGCGCGGTGAGTGCCGCAGCGTGGCCGCTCTCGACACGAACCAAGGCCTCGCCAATGAGGTGGTTGAATGCCACCGGGCAACCCGATCGATCTACGGCCACGGCGATCAGATAGCCGGTTGTATCGGGATCGATGTCGCTCGCCAGAAAGCTCGTCGTCTCATTTGGAGTGAGTTCGATCAGACTGTCGGCAACCGAGCCGGTCTGACCAGCGACAAAGAAGAGGTGCAGCGTGACGGATCCGGTTGGACTGGTATTGGTGAGGGCCAGTCGCGAATCACTCCTGGCAGCAGTGGTGCCTGAGGTATAGAGATTGAAGATGAGCAGACTGCCCGGCTTCAGCCCTCCCATTGCCCCATCAGATGCGGGCATCGATCCCGGACCGGGAGGCATACAGGATATTCCGGACTCTCTGAGCCACAGAAGGTCATTGCCCTGCCCTGCCAGGGCCTGGCGCCGGATGAGCACCTTCAGAGTCGCGATGGCTGATCCACCCAGCGTGTCAGTGACCGTTAAACGATAAGTTGACTCTACTGCCGTGCACTCGGCCTGAAGAAGCGCCGTCACCTCTCCACCGGGATCGATCGAGATACTGCTGATCGAGACTCCCGCTCCACTCAGCAGCGTCGCGGTCACCGTCAGTGACCCCACCGACTGATCGGGATCACTGACGGTGGCGATTCTCTGTGCGGCGGCATTGCCAGAGGCGATCAGTTCGATCGATGCTCCAGTGATGTGAGGCAGGTTGTTGACCGTCCAGCCAAACCTGGCTGGTGAGGGATCGACATTTCCATTCAGATCGACGGCCCTTACCTCAAAGGTATGCAGACCGACGGAGAGAGCGGAGAGGATGACCGGGCTGCTGCATGAACCGAAGAGTGAACCATCGACACGGCACTGGTAACCGGAGAGTCCGAAGGCGTCACTGCCGCTGAAGCTGAAGGTCGCTGTCGCCACCGGGGTAGTCGCTGGAGGTCCACTGATGATCGTCGTCTCCGGCGGCGTGAGGTCGATCACATAGACCTCTCCGGCAAATGGGAGATTGCTGAGCGAGATACCATCGCTGTCGAATACCCCCGTCGTGCTGGTCAGGTTGAGCCCCAGCGTCCCGCTGCCGGTTCCGCTGCTGACTGTCACGGCCCAGCTGCTGCCGCTCCCGTTGATCGAAGTGATCACGGCACCGGTCAAGCCGCTTGCAATCAGAGAGAAGTTCGGCGGAGCAAGACCGGAGATACTCTCGCTGAGGGTGACATTGAAGACTGGAGTCGCGGCGTTAGTCGGACTTGCACCATTCCGCAGAATCGAGACGACCCGTGGAGCGATCGAGTAGACCTCGCCCGTAAAAGGAAGATTGCTCAACGGGGCACCATCACCATCGTTGACTCCGGTCGAGTTGACCAGATTGAGACCGATCCGGCCTGTTGCCACCCCTGTCGAAACATTGACCACCCAGTTTGTCCCCGCCCCGCTGACACTCGATATCGTCGCTCCCGGAGCATTGATCAACCCGAGTCCAAAGTTTCCCGTCGATAATCCAGTCAACGGTTCGCTGAGGGTCACGGCAAAGGCAAGGCTGGTCGAGGTCGTCGGATTGCTCATCGATCTGACAATCGAGAGAACGACCGGAGCGTTGTTATTCCGCAGATTGAAACTGACCGGCAGGCCGATTCCTGCCGTCGTGGCACTGACAAGATAGCTTCCATCCGTTCCGTTAGCGGTCACCGTTCCAGTCGTCGCCCCTGTCCCGGTCACGGTGGCCGGGCTGCCGGTGATCACCGCACTGGCTCCAGTCAACGGCGGGGTGAAGACTACCGGAGCACCGGTAACCGGCACCCCGCTGTCTCCGGGAGTGATCGTCACGGCGAGCGGAGTGGCAAAGCTGCTGCCGGTCAGGGCGACCTGATTGTCTCCCCCGGCAATCGACAACTGAAATCCCCGTGATTCGAAGGCGCCTATGTCGGGAGTCCCAACCCGCGCGATGCCACGCTGATCGCTCGTCGGTGTTCCCACTGCGGTACCGCTATCGATCGCCGGACTGCCTCGCAAGAGGGCGCGGGTCATCGTCGTTCCACCATAGCTGGCCAGTGGCGCCAGAAGTGGATTGGTATTGATCAGGTCTCCTGTGCCCGTCAGGTAGCCACCGCCACCATCACTTGCCAGGTTGGACCCGAGACTGCTGAAACTTCCAGACCCGTTAAGGCTCAGGCTCGCCACCGGGTGGCCGGCAAAAATGTTCCCTCGCAGAGTCACCACCCGCCCACCCTTGTCGTTAAAATATAGTCCGGTGTCGTTGTTGCTGGAGATCGTGCACGAGATCAGTTCTGCATTACCACTGTTTCCGAGTGCAAGGTAGACTCCGGATGAGGTGTTATCGGAGATCGTACTGTTGGATAATGAAAAGTTGTTGGATGCCGTTGTCTCGAAGGCAATCGTCGCTCCGGCTCCAGCGTTGCCGCTGAAGGAAGAGCCGGTAATACTCAGGTTGGCTCCGACCTGACGAATCGCCGATCCATTTGGGGATGTATTACCGATGAATGAGACTCTGTTGAGAATCAGATCGCTGCTCTGACTGCTGATGGCACCACCTGAACTGAAGGAATTGGCATTGCTGATCGACAGATCGTTAAGTGTCACCGACATGGGCGCCACAATGTTTCGCTGTATGCTGAAGATCTGATAATTGCCACCCGTGTCTCTTCTGATGACGGAACTTCCAGCTGGGAGTCCAGTGAGAGTGAGGCTCGTCAGACCCTGATTGTTGTTGATCGTCGGTAATGGTCCCGATAGTTGAATAGTACCAGCGACGTTGATGAGGATCGTGTGTGATCCGGGAATCAGCAAGACCTCCTGCATCGCCGCCCGCAAGGTACAGACGCCTCCGGCCGTCTGACACAGGCCATCCCCGATGTTACTGTCAGGGGCATCACCGATATCATCAACCTGCAGTGAGAGCAGGCTGCCGCGCGGTGCAAGTGCGGCGCTGGCGAATGGCAAGTCGCCACTCACCGGGAAAGAGATCACCGGTAAAATCGGCAGAAGCACGAGAAGATGCAGGCTGATGGAAGAGACTGAAAGACCACCCCGCAGAGAGACAGATCGGACCTTACCCATTGTTTACTCCCAGGCTGCAGGAGGGGGTGGCAGCTCCCGGGAAATTGACAATGACGCAGGAATAGCTAACCAGCGTCGACTTGTCGGGCTTCGTATCAAAAGTTATTGTTGCGGCTGACTGAGTCTGGTGCCGGGCTGGGTCTGTTCAGTGACTGGGTGTTTGAACGATGACCCGGGGGTGTCCGGCAGACTACCTGCAACACGAGAGATCATAAAATTCTGATCCAGTCGTGTCAATAAAAATCTTTGGTGAAAGCATCATCCTGAAGGGAACCAGGAGATCCGGTCGACCCACCCGTTCACCCTTACAACTTGAGTCTTGCCGCACCAGTCAGAGTCAGAAGGTGCAGGTTATGCCCTCCCGACAATCCGTCCGTGGAGTCGAAGAGAACGGCGCCGCAGATCGCCGTGTCATCCTCGGCAAAGACCCTCATCCAGCCGGTTCTGCCTGTCGGAATTACATTTTCAAATCGAAGAGTTGTCCGTGGAAAGCTGCCACTCGAGAGCACCCCGCGCAACTGCGGTCCGGCACTGCTGACCCTGAAGTCCCATCTGGCCTCCAGATCATTGTAGAGCGAGCCGTTGATCGATCCGAGTGGATTGATGCCGCTCGAAAGATCACCCCCAATTCTATTGAGAATGAGAAGGGTGCTGGCACCGTCGAGCCGCGATGGAATCGAGTTGACTGCCAGCGTCCGTGGAAGCTGCTGGTAGGTCGTTCCGTCAAAGGACAGCGTACTCGAATTCGATCCCGGTGGGCAGAGCGTTGTCAGACTGGCAATGGCGGGAATGGCCAGCGCAGTCAGGCTGGCCGCGTGACCACTCTCGAATCTGACCATCATCTCTCCGGTCAGGTAATTGAAGTCTCGCGGACATCCCTGCACATTGACGGCGACCGCAATGATAAAACCGGTCGTCCCCGGATCAAGATCACTCATCAGCGCGCGGAGGGTCTGATCTGGCGTCAGTGTCAACAGAAGATCCTCGACGCGTCCGCTCTGACCATCGACCAGGTAGAGTCGAAGATCGACCCCTTCAGAGGGGGAGGTGTTGGTCAGACTGATCGCACTATCGTGGGTGCGATCGGCCGCCGAACTGTAGGCGTTGAAGATCAGCACCGCACCTGCCTGGAGTCCGGTTCCAGCTGAACCAGGTGGGATGGGCAATCCCGGACCAGCGAGGTCTGGTGGTGGATTGGTGGTGAAGGCAGCGATCTGAAAATAACCGACCAGCGGATCGTGATCGGAGAGACGCAGTGGCGTTGCCGCGTCGTTCCGTGCCGTCTCCGGAAAGTCGGCATTGATTCGCGGATGCTCAACGCGCCGCGAAAGCGTGCCATCAATGAGGGACTGGTTGATCAAAAGATGATCGAGTGACTGGGCATTCCCGTCAAAAGAGTATGAGTAACGATCGGGAGATGGGGCCAGCGCCGAGAGATTTACGAGATCGGGATCGACCAGATCGAGACCATCACCGGTAACGACGGTCTGGTTGTCGGGCACGGGGCGACCGAGAATCGTTCCGATCGAATCGGTGAATCCGTCATTGAACTCGAACGCGTTAAAGTCACCGACCAGAACGATCCGTTCGGTTGGATCGGCAAGCTGGCGGCGCTGGACCAGCCGGGCCAGATCCTCTGCCTGACGCTGCCGTTTGGCCCGCACACGGTCCCCACTGGTCGCCCAGCCACTCGTCCCCGGGGCCGCATCACTCACCCCGCCGAGTGAACGGAGATGATTGACAATGACCGTGATCGGAAAACTCCTGCCGGTCGAGTGATTGACGATGGCCATGAGCCGGAGCGGTGGTCGATCGTTGAGCAGGTCGGTCGATCCATCAGGATTGATGAGGCGGCTCGTCGCCAGCTCCTGCACGACTGAATTGACCGTTACCCGGGGGGGCGTCCCGACCACCGGTGTCGTTCGAACCAGAAAACCGACATCGATGCCGCCGACATCGTTTCCTTCGACCAGCCAGGCCGTGTAGCGTGGATCAACCTGGCCCGCCGCAATCGCGTCATCACTGATGCGCGTCGCCAGCGCCTGCAATGTTGCCAGATTCTCCACCTCGACCACGCCGAGGATATCCGGATTGCGCAGGTAGTCACGGATGGCCAGCGATGCTTTGCCAAGCCGGTTGGCAAAGGCGATCGTGGTCAGAACCGGTTCGGCAATCGATGGATCATTGGTTGTGTCGTAGAGACGCTGCAGGTTGAACGTCCCGATCGTCAGCTCATCCTCTGCCGGCGTGGTCACCGCACTTGCCACAGCCCCGCCGCGTGGAGTCGGAGTGCTGCCCGGATCTGGCAACAGGGTGTAACTGCGGAATGCATAATCGAGCGGACCAGTCAGACCGGTGACGACTGTCCCGACAGAGTAATTGAGGATCGGTGCGCCCACGAGCTCGTTACTGTCGATGCGCAGCCGTTCCGGATTGCTGTCGAAACGAGGGATTGGCGGAATCGTTCCAGCCGGTGGTGGATCGGGCGCCTGGATTCCGGGTTCACGGAATGGACGTGGTAATCCGGAGACCACCCCAAAGAAGACCCCGTTCGAGCTGGCCGTCGCATTTGATTCACTCACCGTCCCCTGCGTTGGAGCGCAGACGGTCAGTGAGGCCACCGTCACCCGCATCCCCTCATATCGCTCCAGCTGGTCGAGTGGACCGGCTGGTGAAAGATTTCCCAGACCAATCTCGACCGCTGGCGGCAGCGGTTGACCACTCGCCACCAGTGTGACCTGTGGCTGGACCAACTGGGTCACCGGTAACTGAAATGGATCACTCGTCGGGACAAACTCGGAGACGACGCCGGTCACCTCAACCAGATTTCCGGTAATGGCCACCGCTGGCGGTGTGGAGCCGAGATAGACCAGGATGCCCTCCGAAGTGAGCGGGTCACCATCAGGCTCTGTCTCCTGGATAAAGAAGCCGGTGCTCTTGCGCCCGGTCACCAAGCCGCGCGTCCGTACCGTCCTCCCTACCTGTGGAGATTGTCCTCCCCTGCCCTGGATATCGTGGATCGAGAGCAACGAATAGTCGTCATTCCTGATCGTTGCGACACCGCGCCCATCGACGACTACCGCGCCGGTCACCGCCGTGACTTCAACCTGGAACTCCTCATCAGGCTCGCTGCGTGTATCACCACTGACGGTGACGTCGAAGGAGTACGAAGAACTGCCGGCAGGTATTGTCTGACGGATAAGGCGACGTTCAAGGTAATCGCCATCAGCGATCGTTGCTGTCCCGTCTCCCGTAGCAATGTCAAAACTTACTCCATCGGCACCGGCCGGGGTGTTGAGCCTGACGGTAAGACTGAAGACGGTCGTCCCGGTGTCTCCTTCAGCCCTTGCCACATCTTCGATCGTCAGCAGCCTCGCCACTCCTCCTGAGGCAATGACGATGTCATCGATCCCCACCCATTCGTCATTGCCAGCGGCATTGGCAGTGATGATCCGCACCTGAACCAGCGAACGATTGAGTGCGGCCACTGGCAATGGAGCCGTGACCCGAGTCTCGAGTGTCGCTTGTCCCGGTCCGCTCGTTGCATCGGCTACATAACCCTCGGCAATGTTGACGAAATTTCCACTGCTACCCGTTCGATACTGCAGCGCAACGGGCTGGATCGCATCATCCGCCGAACCGTCGAGATCACGCAGACGATAGTTGATGGTCAGGTCTGACAGACCAGTAGTGTCGAGATGGAAAAGCAGGTATGGCGCATCGGCAGTGGACGATCCCTGCAGCGCAATGGTCGGATCGGCAATCCCATCAAACTCGGCGACACCACCGGTGCCAAGACCATTTGGATTGGACTGATTGGCCAGCAGATCGAGATCACCGGTCAGCGTGCTTGTCGTGAGCAATGTCCGCGGATCAGCCCCGATCTGAGTCGTCAGGTTCTGTCCAAGATAGCCCTCGACACCCTGAATGGCTGACCAGTCATCGTTGGCATTGAGGAGCGCCGTCGCTGACCAGTCGATAGCCAGCGGTGGCCGAACCGTCTGATCTCCAGCCCTGACCGGTAGAACCGTCAGCAGCGGGGTTTGAAAAAGAAAGGGAATCGCGGCCAGAATCAGCCGGCAGAGATCACTTTGACGCATCATCCTTGCTACTCCACAACATCGATGGCTGCATTTGTTGCCCGAGTATCAGCAGAGCAGGCGTGATCAGAGATAGCGGTTCTTCAGCTCGAGGTAGGCGGAGGCGCTCCCCTCAACAGCCCGCAGTGCCGCCCCCGAGAGCTCCTTCTTTATCTGGGCCGGCGAACCGGCGACGAGGGTCCGTGGTGGAACGACCGTCCCCGGTGTAACCACGCTGCCGGCGGCGACCATTGACTGCTCTCCCACTTCGACCTCATGGAGAATTATTGCGCCCATCCCGATCACCGCACCAGCCTTGACGACACACCCTTCCAGCAGCGCCCCGTGACCGATCGTCACATTCTCCTCGACATACGTCGAGTGGTGGCGGCTGGTATGTATCACCGTATTGTCCTGCACATTTGTCCCGCGCCCAATGACGATCCGCCCCGAGTCTCCACGCAGCACCACTCCAAACCAGATACTTGCGTCATCGCCAATCTCCACATCACCAATCACCGTGGCGTTCGGTGCAATGTAGACGCGCTCTCCAATGATCGGTCGCTTTCCTTGATACTCGAGAATCATTCTTCATTCCTGGTGATTGACTCCATCAACCCGGCCCGGGCGCTCTGATAGAATCGGTAGAAATAACCGGCCATCGACCAGCACGACGAGACAACCACCAGCCAGAGCATCGCCCGGCCGGCTCCATACATCAGCACCCGCCAGTCGAGCCAGCCGAGGGTGCCTGACCTGAGGTGTTCGAGAGCGAGACTCATCTCCGGGACCGCCCAGAACGCGATCACCGGAAAGACCTTTGTCTCGACCGGGGGAGCGCCATCGACCGATGAGGTGATCAGCAACGCGATCGCCACGACCTGCGAGAACATCTTCAGCTTCCCGGCCTTCGAGGCCGGTATCGCCCACCCCTCGGTCGCGGCGACGGCCCGTAGTCCGGTCACTGCAAACTCACGACCAATGACAATGACGACGGCCCACGCTGGTGCAAGCTGGTTTTCAACAAGGGAGATGAATGCCGAGGAGATGAGGATCTTGTCCGCGATCGGATCAAGCAGAATCCCGAGACGGGAGACCTGTTTCCGCCGCCTCGCAATCCAGCCGTCGGCGACATCGGTCAGTGCGGCAAAGAGAAAGAGACTGACCCCGGCAATGTGCTGCGGCAGACCGATCCAATCCTCCGAAAATCTGGTCAGCAGCACAACAACGAGGAGCGGGACGAGAAATATTCGCAGCAATGTGAGGATGTTTGGCAGATTCATGGCCGCCTTCCCACAGGAGTCAGGGCACTCAATCTGTCACTTCGATTGTGTCGATGATCCCGATGATCGCCGCATCGACCGGCTTGTCCTTCATCCCCTCGGCCATTCGCGCACTGCTCCCCGAGACGACGAGAACCTGCTCCCGGTATCCGGCGCCGACGGTATCGATGGCGACCAGATAACCCGACTCATCCCCGCCGCGCAGGTTGATCGGCCGGACGAGCAGGAGCTTCATCCCTTCCAGTCGCGGATCCTTGCGCGTCGCCACGATATTGCCAATGATTCGCCCAATGATCATCGGTTGATTCTACCTGCCCGTTCTGGACTCAACCGTCAGCGGCAGCGCGTCATCGACCGATGAGTGCGGACGCGGGATGACGTGGACACTGACCAGCTCGCCAACGCGACGCGCCGCCGCCGCTCCGGCATCGGTCGCCGCCTTGACCGCCGCAACATCGCCACGGACGATCGCCGTCACAAAACCAGCGCCAATCTTCTCATAGCCGACCAGCGTCACATTCGCCGCTTTGACCATGGCATCAGAGGCCTCGATCATTGCGACCAACCCCTTCGTCTCGACCATTCCCAATGCTTCCATCTCAATTGACTCCTTGAGTGTATTTCAGTCACTATCAGTGAGGAGATGTCTCTCCTCCAGCCTGTCAGGATCTCAGCGAACCGAGTAACTGCGAGGACTGGAGCAGCAGTTCAACCAGCTCCTCCTTCGTCAGGGAGAGGCGCTCGCCGTCGCCCATTCCCACGCCAACGGAGCCTCCACCCAGCCCACAGGCCTGTCCCGTCCGCGCCTCCGGTCTCATCATGCCACCCTTTTCCCGAATATCGAAGAGCTTTTCGATTGCCCGGTTCGGAATGACATTCTCATTTCCCAGCGTCCGGGCCAGAAAACTTATCTTGCAGGTGTGCTCGAGCGTCTCCAGTTTGTTGAACGCCTTCTCGAGCGTCTCGGCATAGGCGACAGCACCATGATTGGCCATGAGCAGTGCGTCGTGGTACTGGAGAAAAGGCTCAATCGCATCGGTCAGCTCACGCGTCGACGGTGTTCCATACGCCGCCAGCGGAACGCACCCGAGCGTCAGAACAACTTCGGAGAGGATCGCCTTGTCCAGCGAGAGACCAGCGACGGCAAAGGCTGTCGCGTGGGGCGGATGGGCATGGACAACGGCGTGAATGTCGGGCCGGGCCTCATAGATCACCCGGTGCATCGGCCACTCTGAAGAGACCTTGTAGCTTGATGGCTCGAGCGGCTGCCCTTGCAGGTCGACGACAACCATCATGTCGGGCGTCATCCAGCCCTTGCTCACTGCCGATGGCGTGGCGATGAGCCGGTTCGGCCCTACCCGGACACTGATGTTTCCATCGCCGGCAACCAGGAGCCCACGGTCGTAACAGCGGGTCGCAATTCTGACTATCTCTTCCCTGATCGCTTTTTCGTTCTGCATCAAGACCTCACAGCCGTTATTCGGTGGCCAGCTCAACCGACGGATTGGCCAGGAAATAGGAGAGACTCTCGAGCGAGATCGAGAGATCGACCGTTCTGACCTTCGCCCCCTCGGGTGCATGCAACTGTATCGGAGCAAAATTGAGCACCGCCCGGACCCCGGCGCTGGTAACGAGCGCGAAGACCTCCTCTGCCGCAGAAGCCGGTACGGTGAGAATGGCGATGTCGATTCCCTCCTCCCGGATAAAGTCCTTCAGATACTCGACACTCATCACCCGCAACCCATCGCGAACCACCCGGCCGATCTTCGCCGGGTCGGAGTCGAAGATTCCAATGATCAAAAAACTTCGCGGCTTGAAGCCGGAATAGTTGGCCAGGGCATAGCCCATATTGCCAGCCCCGACAACCACCGCGCGATGCTCGGTAACCAGTCCGAGTATCTTTATCAGTTGAACGCGCAGATCCTCGACATAGTAGCCGACCCCGCGCACCCCAAACTCCCCGAAATAGGCCAGGTCCTTGCGGATCTGGGCTGAATTGAGGTTGAATCGTCCGGCAAGGGTCTTGGAAGAGACTGTCTGCTCACCGGCATCTGCCAGTTCATTCAAACAGCGCAGATAGACGGAGAGTCGATTGATTGTCAGCTCGGAGATCTTCTCTGTCTTCATCGGTTTGTCCAACGTAATACCTGGCAGGCATAATAGCCGTCTGGTCGAATCCCCGGCAGGCTTTTTTGAAATTACGCGCTGACGAAAGGTACAGCTCTTCCATAATTCGAGACATGGAAAAATAGCGCAGCGGCTCACCAAGTGTCAACAATGTGCTCCACGAATGTCCGTGCCGGGGAGCCAATCATCGAGAGGTGCAGAGCTGGACGGGTCGAGGTGCGGTTCGAGATGCGGTTCGAGTTGCTGGTCGAGGTGTGGTTCGAGTTGCCGTTCGTGTTGAATGAAGAGGAGACTTTTGGCACGGACATCTTGCCGTCCCCCCTTCTCGTCGG
>CAIOZW010000141.1 GCA_903862855.1 uncultured Acidobacteriota bacterium | reverse complement strand
GCCTGGGGTGATTACGATCGGGATGGCGACCTTGACCTCATGGTTGCCAACTACGTCTCCTTCACGCTCGATGACCTGCCCCGCTTCGGCCAGGGTCCCCTCTGCCAGTTCAAGAACATTCCGGTCCAATGCGGGCCGCGGGGCCTGGACGGCGCTGGCGATACACTCTATCGCAATAATGGCGACGGCACCTTCACCGATGTCTCGAAGAAGGCAGGTGTCGATGATCCGCCCGGATACTATGGCCTCGGCGTTGTCTGGAGTGACCTCGACCGTGATGGCTGGCCTGACATCTTCGTCGCCAATGACACTGTTCCCAACTACTATTACCGCAATAATGGCAAGGGATCATTCACCGAAGAGGGACTGATCTCCGGACTCGCAGTCGATGAGACCGGTGGCGAGCAGAGTTGCATGGGAGTTACTATTGGTGACCACGATCGCGATGGCCTCCCCGACCTCTTTGTCACCAACTTTTCGGAACAGTACAACACCCTCTACCGTGCGAACCGTGATGGTACCTTCACCGATATCTCACGGGCTAGTCGAACTGCCGACATCAGTATGCCCTTTGTCGGATGGGGAACGAAGTTCCTCGACTATGACAACGACGGCTGGCTCGACTTGCTGGTCGTCAATGGTCATGTCTACCCTCAGGTTGAGGGGGCCTACGCTGGCGGGATGTACCGTCAGCGCTCACTCCTCTATCGAAACCTGCGCAATGGCACCTTCAGCGAGATTGCTGGTGAAACCGGATCAGCCCTTCTCACCCGGCGCTCTGCACGTGGGCTTGCGACAGGTGATATCGACGACGATGGAGACCTTGACCTCATCGTCAACGACCTCGATGGCTCACCAATGCTTCTTCAAAATGAGGGTGGAGAGAGTGCCGGGAACTGGCTTCGGCTGCGACTGACCGGGCGCATCAATCGAGATGCCATTGGAACCCGGGTCACAGTTCGCACCGGCCAACTGCTGCAGGTCGAAGAGGTCCGCGCGGGCGACAGTTACCTCTCCCATTCAGACCGCCGACTCCATTTCGGGCTTGGCGCCGCTCGCCTTGCCGACGAGATAACCATCAGCTGGCCCTCCGGCCGTGTTGAGAGACTGAACACCATCAAGGCCAATCAACAACTCAACATCCGTGAAAAAGAGTGATCACTCCGGCCTCTGACCATCGATCTGGTAGCTCAAGTCGCGTCTTCGGCTGCCTACCGATAAACAGGTGCCCCCAGTTTTATCAGACTGGTTCTATCACTGTGATCGACCTGGTCGGCCCTGGCAGGATGGTGGGTGAACAGGTCCAGCTACTTCGCCGGGAGTTTTGCCCGATCCTTGCTGAGCTGCTCCGTCTTCAGTCGTTGGACCTCGGCAAACTGACGCACAGCCTCCTCACGCCGCCCCAGCATCTGGTAGGCGCGGGCGAGGTTATAATGCAGGTCATGATCGATGCTCGTCTTTCCTGGAGCCCTGACTGCTGATTCAAGCAGAGGAACCGCCTCCGACGGCTTCCCTTCACGAAGAAGTATCTTTCCAAGCAGCCCGGTCGACTCCGCAGACTTTGGCTCAAGGCGAAGCGACTCCTCGACACGACGACGTGCCGCAGCAAAGTTGCCATCCTTCGTATAGGCCTCCGCCAGATAATAATGGGCGGCTGTATCAAGCGGATACCTGGCAATGGCGATCTCGAGCGCCGCAATTGCCTCCCTGTTCTGGCCAAGAAAGCTGTGGGCAACGCCGAGCGAGAAGTGAAGTCGCGGCAGATCGTTACTTATTTTTGCCGCCGACTGCAGCTCCTCAAGCGCCAGCTCATAGCTCTGATCCCGCAGGAATGCCTGTCCCTGCAGAAGATGGAGGGCTGGCCGACCAGCCGGTGTCGTTGCCAACCGGTCGAGCACTGCGCGGAAACCTGCCCGCCCCAGTCGCAGATATCCAAGTCCAAGAGCATAGAGCACGGCCGGATCGGGCGGCGCAATATCAATGGTCGGTGCCAGCCGGGCAATTGCCTCCTCATCCCGGCCAAGTGCGGAGAGTGCCAGCCCGCAGAGCTGCCGGGCCTGGATCGAACCAGGCTGCGCCTGGAGAACCTGCTCAAAGACGGCGATTGCCGGTTCAAACCGACCCAGGCGGTAATGGAGAATTCCAAGGTTGAGCCTGACCGGTGTCAGCTCCGGGGCGAGACCCAGCGCCGCTTCATAGGCGAGGACAGCCTCCTCGGGCTTGCCAAGCCGCACCAGCACTACGGCGAGATTGGCATGGGCTTCAACATATCCGGGGCGCTGTCTGATAGCTGCCCGGTACTCCTCGACCGCTGCCGCCAGCTCACCACGCTGCTGAAAGGCAACAGCCTGATTGAATCGCGCCGTCGCTCCACCCTCCTGCAGAAAAGTCACCAGAAGCAGGACTACCAGGTTCAACTGAAACTGCACCATCATCGGCTACTCACCTCTTCACCTGTCGTCGCCAGCCGTCCTCCAACTCCCGCAACTTTACACCATCTGCTGCAGTTGGATTGAGCTTCAAATACTGCTTGATGTGATCGGCAGCCTTTTCGTATCCACCTGCTCTGGCGACAATCTCACCAAGATAGACGTGGGCGCGGGCCGCCGCCCGCTCATCAATACGAAGCGCCTCTTCCAGACACTGTTGTGCCGGCAGATAGCGGTTGAGCGAAAGATTACCATAGCCCAACAGCAGCAGTGTCAGTGGAACCCGTGGCGCTGCCGCATAGGCTCGTTCAAGTGAACCAACGGCCTCCTCAAATCTTCGCTGCTGGAGCTGACAGTAACCAAGCCCCTGCCAGGCCGGTCCATAGCGCCCGTTTATCCGTAACGCCTGCTCGAAATCCGTTATCGCCTCTGCCAGTCGGTTACGCCCCATGGCGATACTTCCCCTCTCTGTCAGCGCCTGAAAGTATTCCGGATACTCGTCGATCGCTCGATTGAGTTGACGAATCGCACCAGCCTCATCTCCTGCTCTGAGCAGCTTTGTTGCTTCATCATGTGACTTTCGCGCTCCTCCTGGTATCCGCTGGGCAGCCTCCTCAAGACTCACCACTCCAGGCCGATCCTCTTTCCCGCCAACCTTCACCGGTAGTCTCAGATATAGATCTACCTGAAGCCGGTTGGCAAAACTTCGCGTAGAGTCCGATTCCGCCGGCTCTGAGAATTGCTCTGCTACCTCTGGGTTGGTTGCCGTCATCCGGTACCGACCAGCCGGGATTGCCCGAAACTCATACCGTCCTTGATCATCACTCCAGACCTCCCGCCAAAATCCGTTGACGATCTCGATCCGCACTTTCGCTCTCACTCCCGGCTGCCCGTCCGGCAGATAGACCCGTCCGAAGACAGTTATTCCTCCCTGCCAACCAGACTCTACTACTAACGGCGATAATAACAACACCAGAAATAATCTATGCAACATTACCCACCCCACGTCATCAGCAAGTAAAGAGACCAACCGAGAGCCAAAAAAGGGGGCTCACACTTTCGTGCAGCCCCCCTGGTTATCTTCCAGCTTCCAGAGTCTAGAATGAGATCCTCACCGCAAGCTGGATGATTCGATTGCCTGATACATAGGCCGGCTGGGTGTTGAATTCACCAACACCGCTACCGAACTGTGCGTTACCTGGTGCGCGGGCTCCACCACGAACATTGAGAATCGTCGATGGCGATGCCTGCTGGAATGTCGCAAAGTCGGAGAGGAAGGCCGACGCCCCATTCGACACTGTAAAGCTCGTGTTCGGGAAGAAGGTCAACCCCTGATTGAAGCCGGTGAACTGCGCCTGATTGAAGACGTTGAACATCTCCAGTCGCAACTGGAGATTACGGCTCGACTCCCCTCCCAGCGCGAAGTTCTTGAAGATCGAGAGATCGGTCACGTTGACACCCGGTGTTCGAATGATTGAACGCGCCTGCGGGCCCGGATTGACTCCTGGCATCCGAATCTGCGCAAAATCGAACCCCTTGGCGAAATCGATCGAAGACTGCGGAGTCCCCGTGATAATCGGCCGCGCTCCCTCTGTCCAAGAGCCACTGATGTGCTGATTGGCATTGATACCCTGGATACCATAGCCCAGCTCTGTCGGCGTTCCGCTCATGAACTGGGTCACACCAGTCAACTGCCATCCATTGACGATGCCTTTCAACAACCATCTGTTCGTCTTGAGCGTCGGCAGATCCCAGACATAGTTAAAGTTCAGGATATGCTGACGATCAAAGCTCAGCAGTCGGTAGTCGTAACAACGCGAACAGACGATATTGATAAACTCGCCCTCTGCCGCTGATGCTGTCCCAAGAGCCTTCGACCAGGTGTAGGCTGCTCCAAAGGTTATCCCCTGTCGGAACCGACGCTGCAGAGTGGCCTGGAGCGAGTGATAGTTTGATGAACCACCAAACGTCTTCATCTGCACGGTCTGATAGCCTGGGTAACGACGTATAAAGTCCGGCTGGAAGGCAAAGCGTCCACTGAACTTCAGACCGGCGTTGCGGTAGATTGCCGGCAGATCCGGCTCCTCATCCGGCACCACTCCATTGGTGAAGAATGATGGATCCTGAGCGCCCTTCGTGAAGAGGAATCCGTATGGGATTGCATTGAGGTTGATATCCTCGGGCAAGTGACGTGAGAGGGTCGCCACATATCCAACACTCACCACTGTATCGTACCCGAGATCCTGCTGAACCTGCAGACTGTAGCTCTGCACATTCGGAATGTATCCCTGACGATCAGCGCCACGAACCGAGGCGGTGCCGAGTGCAATCTGCCCCGTGCTCTGACCGACTGTCGCGAGATTGCCGAAATTGAACTGCGGATTGACGAATGTCGGCGGCTGCTCCACCGACGGGAAGATGACGTTGTTACCGGAGACTCGATCATAACCAAGCCGATAACCGCCGCGCAGCACCGTCTTCTGATTGCCAAAGAGATCGTAGGCGAACCCAAAGGCTGGTGCCCACTGGATACCGCGATTCTTGAATCCTCCACGCTCGATCCCCTTCTCCGGCTGAACCATGCCATTGAACGGATCACCCGATCCCGGCACGATCCGGTTGATCAGGAATGATGGCAGAAGGACGGTCGGACTGGCCGGATCGACAGCATTACGCCCACCATTGGCTCGTCGATAGAGTCGAACTGCCTTGCTCTGATCCCAGCGGGTCGGATCGAAGAAGCCTCCCTGCAAACGCTGATCAAACTGCGGCTGGATCCAGTTCATCCGCAGTCCGTAATCGAGCGTCAGACGTCGGTTGACCTTCCAGTTATCCTGGATGTACCACTCAACATTGGTTGAACGATACTGCCCCTGATAGATTCCACGCGTTGGCTGATTGAGGGTGTTGAATGCACCAAGCAGCGCATCAGCATAGGCGTGCCCGGTGTTGTTCGTGTTTGCCAGGTTGGCGGTGCCACCAGGGTTGTTGAGCGGATTGAAGACGATGCTCATCGAGTTCCCGGCTGCCTGATCCTTGCGGCTTCGCTGTACATAGATCCCGCCTTTGATCGTATGAGCTCCGCTGACCTTACTCACGTTGTCGTAGAAGTCGAACGTCGTGTTCGAGTTCTTATACGGGAACTGACTGTAACTGGCGGTTCCGGCCCAGTTATGGCCGGCAATGTAGCCGTTACCAAACGCGATATTGATAAACTGAGACGCCGGATACGGGAAGGGCGTCGCCCACTTGAAACCGAATCCGCTGTATGTTCCAGCATTGGCGTTGGTTGGATCAAGCGTCAGATTGTTCTGACTCGCCCCGAAGACGAACTCATTGGTCAGTGTCGGCGAAAGGGTCGTCGTTATATTGTAAGTGCCATTCCAGGCAGGTGCCTGTTTGAAATCGAGCACATCGAAGGGAATCTGGTTGTTGCCGCCAGTCCATCCAAGACCATAAGGTAGATACTGCTGATCCGCATCCCTTGTATAGCGAACGAACATTCGAGTGCTGTCGCTGATATTCGCATCTACGCGCACACTGTACTCACGCCGCGGATACCCGGCGCTCGCCTGTGACTGGTGATTGAATGCATAGTTCGCGGCACTATTGAAATTGGAGACATTGGCAAAGCCGCCGAATCTCTTGAGAATGTTCTGACCATCCGGATTGATGCGATTGGCCGGAATGATGTTGCCAGGAAAGGGCTGTCCAGTCAGCGGATCGAAGAGCGTCACCGCTGCGCCATTCCCGCTTCGGGTCTGGCTGAAATCGCCGTTGATCTCGGCTGCCGTCGGGACGCGCGACAACCTGGCTGAACTCGGCAGCAACTGCTCCTGCCACTCTCTCGAAATGAACCAGAAGATCTTGTCCCGCAGCTTCTCACTGCCCAGCGGGCCAAAGATGCTCTTCGGTAACCAGACCGGACCGCTCAGATTGAAACCCTGGTAGTTGTAACGATAGAGGTTCCGTGACCGTCCCTGAGCGTTGTTGAAGAAGCTGTTGGCGTTCAGCCCCTCGTGACGGTGGTAATAGTAACCGGTACCGTGAAAGTCCCGGTTGCCACCCTTGGTAACGATCTTGATGTCACCACCGGCCGACCGCCCATACTCTGCCTGGTAGTTCGAGGTAAGGATCTTGAACTCGGCGATGTTGTCGAGCACCAGCGCAATATGCTGGGTACCATTCGATCCCGTGTCGACATTGGTCGTCCCATCGATGGTCAGATTGTGCTGGTTGGCTCGGGTACCGTTGATATTGAAGGAGCTGAGTCCGCCAGGACCAGCCGTCTGCCCGTTAACGAAACTGACCACGCCTGGGGTCAGCTTGACCAGATCCAGATAGTTCCGACCGTTGAGCGCGAGGTTCTCTACCTGTTCGCTGTTGATGACCTGGCTCTGCTCGGCACTCTCAGTCTTTAGAAGCAACTGTGAGGCATCGGCAGTAATCTGGACAATGTCGCCAACTCCACCTATTTCGAGCGAGATTACACCCGTCGACTGACGATCATTGACGTTGATGACGATTCCTGACTTGACAGACTTCTTGAATCCATTTGCCTCAACCGACACCGTATAATCTCCCGGTTGCAGCGCTGGAAAGGCAAAGGTGCCCTCGCTGCTTGTCGTCTGCTGCAGAGTAAGATTCTTTTTTGGATCGGTCAGCGTAACCTTCGCGCCACTGATCGCCGCTCCCTGCGGATCCTGAACAACACCGCTCAAACTTCCGCTGGTCTGGGCCAGACTCGTCGTCCCACAAATCAGCAGCAGAAGCAGCCCCTGGAGAAGCGAGCTTACCGCCTTCTTTGAAAACAGAATCGATTTCATCATTTGCTTCCCTTCTATGTTGGTTGACTGAAATCACTACAGCAAACACCCAAGCATCGCCGTCTTGCAGATGAGATCCACCATACCCCCTGCAAATCATCCCGTCGTTACTACAAAGTTCTGATCTGAAGCCTCTCCTCTTTCCAGAGGGCCCACCCCTCCGGTTTACTCCGGTGAATGAAGTGTCGATGAATCAGCTGGATTTCTTGGACGTCCGAACACGAACGCAATGCCGAACTGCACACTCTCCCGCCCGGGGAACAACAGTTGAACATCGCGCCCGAACTGAGGCTGTCCATCCCTATTTCGTGGATTATCAATAGTATTGGCCTGTACTACCTAAACTGAACCAGCTCGGATTAGGCTCACATTGGCGTAAGCCAGACAGACTGTTTATCGCAGTCCTCGTACTTCCCAAAAACGTCATCTCACCATTCAGGTCTCGAAATGTCTCAATTCACTAATTTTATTGGCAGGCTTGAGAAATTACTTTGTATTATACCCACTGCGTGCAAGTCAAGACGAATCGACAGACAGTACTACCATTCGAAACAGTTGAAAATTGATCGACATCCCTTAGTAAAACTGTCATAGAAAACCGCTATTCATCATTGGATTCATGCGCCACGGGCACGGTATTCACCAAAGGGGATCGACGATCAAAGAGCTCCTTTTTGGTTTCCGATAATGACGCACACAAGATAAACTCAATCTTTTCAACAAATGCATAATACTCATAACAATAATGCAACCGTTGAAAAAATATTCTACCTGGTGAGCTCAGTGTCACAATACAAGATCAACCAGAGCGGATGAGGATCTTGATTGATCGATCATCATCTGCTCTGGTTGATCTGAAGTTTCTACCTAATTTTAAGATACTTCACATTACAGGGTCGGCGGACCGACCGGAATGGTGATCGACGCTGCACTGCTCAGTGACAGGGTATGAAGCAGTCTTCCCTGGCTGAACCCGTTCGGATTCTGGTTGAGCATCACTCCGAGCATTCCTTCATCATTGCCCGTCGAGAT
>CAIOZW010000140.1 GCA_903862855.1 uncultured Acidobacteriota bacterium | reverse complement strand
TCTCCTGCTTGGCGGATACTGGTTGCTGCTTAAACTTGTTCCGGCACCCGGTTATGCAGCCGGCGATCTGACCCGTGAAGGAAGCCTGCCGTCGTGGGTCGATCGGACCCTTCTCCCCGGCCACATCTATCGTCCTGAATACGATCCGGAAGGGATTCTCAGTACCATCCCGGCAATTGTGACCGCCCTCATCGGAGTGCTGGCCGGACAGTGGCTGCGTGAGAAGCGTGATGGCATGGAGAGAGTCGCCGGACTGTTTGCGGCAGGAATGCTGTTGCTCCTCGGGGGATACGTCTGGAATTCTCTCTTTCCGATCAACAAGGCGCTCTGGACCAGCTCCTATGTGCTCTTTACGGCCGGTCTCGGCCTGCTACTTTTTGCGCTCTGTTACTGGCTGGTCGATCTGCGTGGAGTGCGCCGCTGGGCATGGCCATTTGTCATCTTCGGGGTCAATGCCCTCGCGCTCTTCATCCTGTCAGGGATGATGGCCGACATTCTGACAGAGATACATCTTTCTCTGCCTGATGGGACGACCGAGACGCTGCGCAGCTTTCTCTACCGGCGTCTCTTCACGAGCTGGCTCGATCCGCTCAACGCCTCACTCGCCTATGCGGTCAGTTATGTCATCTTCTGGTGGGGAGTGATGTGGGTCTTCTATCGCCGGAAGATCTTTCTGCGGGTCTGAGCAGGGCGGGATACCGATCGAGATCAGTTCGCGACAGTCTCGAGGACGCTTCGCAGATCTGCCGGCAGTTCGGCGCTGAACTCCATCCACTCACCGGTAAGGGGATGGAAGAGTCCGAGGCGGGTCGCGTGCAGGAAGGGGCGGTTGAGCTTCTGGAGAGCAACACGGAGGCGAACATCGCGGATCGCGTTGATTCTTCCTCCATCATAGACTGTGTCACCGGCGATCGGATGGCGCAGGTGGGCAAGGTGGACGCGGATCTGGTGGGTTCGTCCTGTCTTGATCTCGACCTCAAGCAGGGTAAATTCACGAAACTGACGCTGGACACGGTAGATCGAGAGCGCCTCACGACCCTCTCCCGGCGGCCGCACCGCCATTCTGATCCGACTGCGCGGATCGCGTCCGATTGGCACGTCGATCCGACCCTCTTCTTGCTCGATCGGCCCATAGACCAGGGCAGTGTAGAGCTTGCGAACCTGGCGTGACTGAAACTGCTCGGCGAGGGCTAGGTGGGCCTCATCGGTCTTGGCCGCGACGATCACTCCCGAGGTTCCCGCGTCGAGACGATGAACGATGCCTGGTCGGGATGCGCCACCGCGCCGCGGCAGCACCAGTGACTGCTCGTTGAAATGGTGAACGAGGGCGTTGGCGAGTGTCCCATCAGAGACCCCGGCCCCCGGGTGGGTGACCATGCCAGCGGGCTTGTTGATGACGATCAGTGCCTCGTCTTCATGGACGATGTCAAGAGGAATGGCCGATGGCCGGGCCTCGAGCGGCGCTCGCGGGAGTGGGCTGATGGTGATCCTCTCCCCTGCGCTGATCATCCAGGCCGCTTTTGTCACCGCCTCTCCATCGACCTGCGCCTTTCCTGCTTCGATCGCCCGCCTGATCTGCGTCCGACTGGTCGAGGTGATCTGTGCTGCCAGGTAGGTGTCGAGCCTCATCCCTGCCGACTCCACATCAGCGGTGAAGACGAGCACTGGCGCCGCACCCTCTTCGAGCAGGTCACTCTCGTCCGGCTCCTCTGATAGCCCATTCTCCGCAACCATATCAGTCAATGTAGAGTGTCCGCGGATAACGATCGACCGGCGGACCGGCCTTCCTCGCTATCACAAAAATATTGTCGCCCCGCAGCTCGGTCGAAACACCGCAGCTCGAGAGAAGCTCGAGAATCGCCGGATTGGACCTTCGCCAGACATCCTCGGTCTCCAGTTTCAGGATCTCGAACCCGGCGGCCTCGAGCGCCTCGCTCACCTCTTGCGGTGCATATTCACGGTGGTGCTGGTCGAAGCTGCTTTCGAGGTTGTACTGTGAAAAGAGATAGGGCGAACATCCGGTCAGAATCCCTTCAAGCGAACGACATCCGGCAATGTTCGGAGTCGTCAGAATCAACTGACCGTCATCTTCGAGAACCCGGTTGCACTCCCAGAGCATGTGGAGAGGATCACGCTGCAGATGCTCAAGAAGTTCACCACAAAGGATGACCCGGAATGATCGATCCGCGAAGGGGAACTGGTCGACCTCGACATTGAAATTATGGAGCGGAATGCTCAGCTGCTCTCCCCCATCCGTTCGCTCAAATGTTTTCTCCTTCAGCTTCTCATCTCCCGGCCACCAGTTGTTGCCAATGATCTGCTGATATCCACAGAATCGTCTGATGGCTGGCGCGAGGGGGGTCAGGCTGCCCAACTCAAGAACTGCGTCGCCACTTCGCTGTGCCGGCGGAATCCGGTGGAGTGTGCCAAGATAGCGTCGCATATGCTGACGGACATAACTCTGGGCGTCGGGTTCGGCAATGAAGCTGAGCAGGTAGTCGACAACCTCCTGCTCGTCGGCTGTGAACTTGTCCAGCCCACTCTCCGCCTCCTCCTTCCAGGACATGATCTCATTGTAAATTGTCACCCCACCCTGCCGATGGCCTGACCGCAAATCTCTGTGACTCTCGCTATTTGGTCTCCCCAGCGCCCCGGGTGGCGTGGCATCAGACCCACCAGCCAGCGACCGCCGCTGCTGATCGAGCCGTCGGTCGAAGACCTGCAGCAGAAGGTCGGTTCGTTCGATGATATCGTTCCGGTTCTGCTCGAGCGTCCGATCGATGCGCAGCTCGTGGGCCTCCATTCGTGTATCGGTCCGCTCTTCAAGTCCGCTGAAACGTTCGTCGATCCGTCGGTCCATGCCCACCTGCCGGTCATCGAGCCGGATGTCGACTGCCCGGGAATGCTCGCTGAAATTCTGCGCAGCCTGAGCTTCAACCGCAGCGAAGCGCAAGTCGACCCGCTGGTCGATCGCTGCTTCATACTCACCCGCCCGCCGGGCCAGCTGCCCCTCGATATCTCCAAACCTTGTCTCTACCCGCTGCTCAAGCTGACTGAAGCGGAGATCACTGCCACTCTCGATCGACTCAAGGCGCTGGTCGATCCGCAGGTCGATTACCCCCATCCGCTCCTCGATCTGCCGATCATTGGCCAGCATCCGCTCATCGATCTGCCGATCGTTGGTCTGCATCCACACATCAAGTCTCGACTCGATCCGGTGGCTCAGCTCAGCCTCTTGCTGGTTTATCTCATCGCGCAGACTTCGCATACGGTCTTCAAGAGACGTCTCCATCCGGCTCATCAGCGAGGCCAGCTCCTCCAGCCTTTGACGGCTCTCCGACTCGCCCTTCTCGAGCCGGGATGTCAACTCACCGATCCGTTCATCCAGACGCTTTTCGATTCCGCTCAGTCGGGCGTCGAGCCGGAGATCGATCGACTGCTCGAATTGATCGGCCCGCCTCTCGAGCCGGTCCTGCAGTTCGACCAGCCGGCCCTCGATATCACGGGCGAGGATCATCCGCAGATTGCGGAGCAGCGACTTGACTGACGATGTGGCCGATTTGCTTTGACTCATGACCTCTTCGCTCTCAATCTGGCGACGAAGACCTCGTCGTATAATGCCTGGGTTTCACGCGCCGCACGATCCCACGAAAAGAGCTCCGCCCTACTTTGGCCGACCTCGCGCAGATGCCTCCGCAGGTCGGCCTCACCAAGCACCCGGGCCATCCCGGTGGTGAGAGCCCGGACGTCCTCCGGGTCATGCATCAATCCCCCCTCACCGACAACCTCCGGGAGACTCGAGGCATTGCTGGTGATGACCGGAGTTCCACAGGCCATTGCCTCCAGCGGCGGAAGTCCGAATCCCTCATAGA
>CAIOZW010000139.1 GCA_903862855.1 uncultured Acidobacteriota bacterium | reverse complement strand
CAGACTGTTGAGGACAATGACGAGCAGGGCGGCCAGCAGATACTGCAGCTTGATGCTGCCCAACAGTTTCAGAAATTCAGGAAGGTCGAGGCGGCGGACGGCAAGATAGAGAAATACTGCGGAGACACAGGTCGGAACAACATAGATGAGAAATTTCTTCCGTTTATTCATCAGCTCGACTCACACGATGATCAGAAGAGAGGTCGCCCGACTCGTCGGTGTCGGGCGATCCTCATTACGGATCAGTGTTCAAATGGAATACGACGTTAATCCGTTTCGCCGTAATTCCGGTGCAGATGTCATGGACACCTTCAAGCGGAGAAGGGATTGCTGAGGCGTTCAGTCTGGTTGATGTATCAGAATGGTCACACCTGATGCTGGCAGGCGTCGCTTTCCGGTGCGCCTGGAATCACGATTGCAGCGCCAGCCAGAGCCCACGGTAGTAGCGCATCAGGCGGAGCGGATCAGAGGTCTCTGGAATCTCAGCCAGCATGTAGCGGTCGTAGCCGACCGATTTCATGAGACCGAAGAGTTCACGCCAGGGGTACTCCGGTTTCCAGATCTCGTTGATATGCGTGTTGCGCAGCCAGGGTTTGAGCAACGTGAAACCTGTCTTGACCGAGCCATTGACAAGGTCTTCCGGGTTGGAGTTCCAGCAGATCCCGACACTAGGATGGTTGGCATTCTCCATCATTTTGCGCATACGCGGTGGGTAGGCCGAGTCACGACCGTGCACTTCAACCCAGACTTCAACACCGAGACCGCGGGCCGTCTCACCACATTCGCGCAAGGCCTTGCCGATCTGGGCGAGAGTCTTCTCTTCTGGGACATCCTTCGGAATCCCGTTGGGTCGAACCTTGACCCCGAGCGCCCCGATGTCGTGGGCAAGCTGGAGAAAACGCTTACAGTCCTCGATGTTCTGGCGCACCACGTTCTGATCCGGAGAGTGGAACTCGGCAACCGAACCTAGACTGAGCAGTCGCACCCTGCTTTCCGCAAACTGCTTTCTGACCGCAGAGCGTTGCTCGCTTGAGATGCCCGGTTCGACGCCATGTTTGTGGGTGGTGCGCAGCTCGACCGCCTCAAACCCGGTCATCTCACAGTTCTTGATGATCGTCGGGATGTCCCAGTCTTTGGCAAGGTTGTAGGTGACCAGTCCAAGTTTTGCGGATGGCGCACTGACACTCGATGTCGCATGGCTCGTCGACGCCTCTCCGCTCAGGGCCAGCGCTCCGGTGGCGCTGAGGGTTGTCCGCAGAAAGTCTCGGCGGGTCTTCTCATTCATGATGTTGGTCTGCCTTTCTGGTCTATTGCAAAATCGCGCCGGATCATGACTCAAGCGGGGGACTCGGAGACTGGATCCATATCCTGCGAAAAGGTCTGGCCGGCTCACCATCTGCCTTTCCAGCTTGGGCCGTCAATGCCTCGCTGATCCGGTGATCGTCCACCCGGTCATTCATCTTATGCTCAATATGGATAACGCAACTTTACTGGTGCGTCAATAAATAGTTGGTACCCTGCCGGCAAGAGAATTACAATTCAAATTCACACAAAAAAGAGATACGGAGAGAATTACCGTGAGAGAGGCTCGATTTGTGTCACCGACGGCCAAAATTCAAGGAGAGGCGAAAATGCGAGAGATGAAGAGACTAATTCTTGCGTTGACATTTCTGACTCTGGCGCAGGCACAGGAGGTGCCCGGCCAGTCGCCAACAGCCGGGGGATCCGCCCGGGTGCGCGAGCGTTATACGAAGTACGAGTATCGTGTTCCGATGCGGGACGGGGTGAGACTATTTACCGCGATCTACGTTCCAAAGGAGAGAACCCGGCAATATCCATTTCTGCTGACCAGAACACCTTACAGTATCGCCCCTTACGGGGTCGAGAATTATCCGGAGTCAGTTGGCCCGGCCCCGGTCTTTGAGACGGAGGGTTTCATCTTTGTCTACCAGGATGCGCGTGGACGCAACATGTCCGAGGGTGAATTCTCTCAGGTTCGGCCCCATCTGCCAGTCAAGAGTGGTCCACGGGATATCGATGAGAGCACCGATACGTGGGATACCATTGATTGGCTGCTGAAGAACATCCCCAATCACAATGGAAAAGCAGGGATGGTTGGTATCTCGCAGCCCGGCTTTCACGTTGCCGCCGGAATGATCGATGCTCATCCGGCCCTGAAGGCTGTCTCGCCACAGGCTCCAACGGCCGACTACTACCTGGGAGACGATGTCTACCACAATGGCGCTTTCATGATCGGGGCCAACTTCTGGTTCTATGGGCTCTTTCAGCCACGCCAGGGGCCACCGGCTCCCCCGGCACCACGTCCAGCTGGGGGGCTCGATATGTCTGACGCCTACAATTTCTTCCTCAACCTCGGGCCGTTAATCGAGTCCAACCAGAAATATTTTGGTGGAAAGGCGGCATACTGGCAGGAGATCATCGAGCACCCGAACTACGACGAATTCTGGCAGAAACGATCTCTCTGGAAACACATGCAGAATATTCGTCCGGCAGTGCTCAATGTCGGAGGGTGGTTTGATGCCGAGGATCCCATCGGTCCGTTCCACATCTACCGTGCCGTCGAGAAGAACAATCCACAGACGACCAACATGATCGTCATGGGTCCTTGGTGTCACGGCTGCTGGGCGCGGGGAGATGGTGACCGGCTTGGTAATCTCAATTTCGGAGTGAAGACGGCCGCCTTCTATCGTGAGCAGATCCTCTATCCATTCTTCATGAAATATCTTAAGGATGGGCGCGAAGAGATGCCCGAGGCCTGGATGTACCTCACCGGCATCAACGAATGGCGGAAGTTCACCGCCTGGCCCCCGCTCAATACGCAGACGGTCGACCTCTACCTCGGACCGGAGGGGACGATCACCAGAACCTTGCCGGCCCAGACTGGCCCGGCCGTCTATGACCAGTACATCAGCGATCCAAACCGTCCGGTGCCATATGTTGGTTATACGGCGGAGGGTATGACCCGCGATTACATGACGGAAGATCAGCGTTTTGCCGCACAGCGCCCGGATGTCCTCGTCTATCAGACTGAACCACTCGAGTCGGATCTGACCATTGCCGGACCGATCAAGGTTACCCTCAATGTTTCGACGTCTGGAACCGACTCGGATTTCGTCGTCAAATTAATCGATGTCTATCCTGCCAACTATCCGGATCAGCTTGCCGCCTCCCGTCCGGCACCTGGTCAGCCCGTGCCGGCAAATGCGGTAAGAATGGGTGGCTATCAGCAACTGGTGCGTGGAGAACCCTTCCGTGCCAAATTTCGTCGGAGCTTCGAGAAACCGGAAGCGATGGTACCTGGACAGCCGACGCGGATCGAGTATGAGATGCCCGACATCTACCACACTTTTCGGCCCGGACACCGGATCATGATCCAGATACAGAGCTCCTGGTTTCCATTGACCGATCGTAACCCGCAGAAGTTTATCGAGATTCCACGGGCTCGCGCCGAGGACTACCAGAAGGCGACCCAGCGGATCTACCGATCGAAGGACCTCCCCACCTTTCTGACTGTTTCAGTCGAGGGTGGAGCCGCCGGTATCCGTTAGCAAGCCCGATCCGCACGATGGTGGGTTCTCTTTATCAAGAGGGCCCATCAAGGTGGTCATCAGGGGGAATAATTGGTAACGAACGGCAGCTAGTTACCAATTACTGAAATTTCCTGTAATTAATGAGAGATCTTCAGCGTCATGCTTGAATAGCTACTCTTTCGCATTATATTTGTCGACGAGTCCGGAGGGTAAAAGCCTCCGGACTCGAATTTTTGAGAGAGGTGCTCATCGGGCAGTCGTGATTCAACATCTGGAAGAGCGAAATTCCAGCTCCGACATAAAATTTTAAGATATGTTCCTCAAAAAAAGTATCAAAGCGTTATTAATTATAGCTCCATTTGCAGCACTGATAGGTTACACCGGGTATCGAGTCTACCAGGAGACAAAAAAGAGTGATGCACCGGCCGCGGGAGCGCCGGGGGCACAGCAAGGGGGGCGGCCGGGAGGTGGACCTCCAGGTGGGGGTGGCCCTCGAGCCCAGCAGGTTCAGACAGGTGCCGCCGCCTCGGGCAGAATTGCCGAGACGATCTCACTCACCGGCTCGCTTCGTTCAAAACAGGTCGTCGACGTCAGCCCACGTATCGCTGGCAGGCTGACGCAGATGCTGGTCGATACGGGCTACCCCGTTGCGCAGGGAGCGTTGGTGGCAGTGATCGAAGACGATGAGATCCGGCAGCAGCTCGAGCGTTCAAAAGCGGCCCTTGCCGTGGTCGATGCACAGATTGCCCAGCGAAATGCCGAGCTCAACAACGCCAAGATCGAACTCGATCGACGAACGCAACTGGTCGAATCGGGAGTTCTTTCACGAAACGAGCTCGACACGCTCCAGATGAGACACGCAGTTGCCCAGTCGCAGCTCGAGCTGGCCAGAGCGCAGCGTCGCCAGTCAGAGGCCGAGCAGCGTGAACTCTCGATCAGGCAGGGACAGACGCGGATTACGGCACCCATTTCAGGGACCGTCTCCCGTCGGCACGTGACGATCGGTGCAATGGTCAGTTCAGCGACGCCGATTGTCACCGTCGTCAGCAACTCCCCGATGATCGTCGATGCCCAGGTCTCGGAACGTGACGTGACCAGGATTCGGCGCGGACTCTCGGTTGATGTGACGATCGACAGTCTCCCGGGTGAAAAGTTTACTGGAAGGATCATGCGCATCGCACCAACTCTCGATGCCCAGACACGGAATGGCATGGTCGAGATAGAGATTCCCAATCGCGGTGGAGCGCTGAAGGGGGAGATGTTTGCCCGTCTGACGCTCAACCTCGGGAGCGTCCGCGAGACACTGCTCATTCCGCGCGACGCCCTGATCTATCGTGGTGACCAGCCGGGTGTCTTTATGATCGAGGAGGAGAAGGCAAAGTACGTCCCACTCGAGACCGGACTGACCTCTGAGGACAGGATCGAGGTTCTGAAGGGCTTGAAGGAGGGGGACGTCGTCGTCACCCGTGGTTCAAACCTTCTCAAGGATGGTGATCGTGTGCGGGTGCAGGGTGGTAACGGCGGCCCGGGTGCTGGCGGTGGAGCTCCGGAAGGATCGTCAGGACGCCCCGCCGCGAATGGGCCAAATGGTGCCGCAACCGGCGCTTCACCGGGCAGAGACTCAAAGAGAGAGGGGCGACGCCAGTAGACATGGCAGCCTCGGCGAGTACCCGGTCAGCGAAGACCATCAGAAGGAGAGGGTGATAAAAAGGAGAGGATATGAGTTTACCAGCGGTATCAGTACGGCGACCGATCACGGTATATATGTTCATGTCGGTGATCATACTTCTGGGAGCGATCGCCTTTTCGCGTCTCCCGGTCGACCTCATGCCAGAGATTCAGAATCCGACTCTGACGGTTCGTGCCGAATACAGTGGGGTGGCCCCGGAAGAGATCGAGAATCTGGTCACGCGTCCGCTCGAGTCGGCCCTCAGTTCGGCCCCGGGCGTCTACCGGATCAGCTCGACCAGTTCGGAAGGCTCGAGCAATGTGCGTGTTCAGTTCAACTATGACGTGAACCTTGACGAGGCGGCCAATGAGATCAGGACACGTGTCGATCGGGTGCGCGGAATGCTGCCGGAACAGGTCCAGCCGCCGACGATCTTCAAGTTTGATACATCGCAATTCCCGATCATGTTTCTCGCCGTCTCGGCCGATATGGATGCGCGTGAGCTGCGAACACTCCTCGAGAAGGATATCCAGCCGCGAATCGAGCGCGTTCCCGGAGT
>CAIOZW010000138.1 GCA_903862855.1 uncultured Acidobacteriota bacterium | reverse complement strand
GTCGTTCTCCCCGACGGAACCCTGGCTGCCCACTGGCTGGTCAAGAGCAGCCCCGAGACGTTCGATTACGATGTGCACATCTCGCGCTCCTTCGATGGCGGCCAGAGCTGGGAGAAGCCCTTCATCCCCCACCGCGATGGCGTTCGCGCCGAGCACGGCTTCGTCTCGCTCTTTGCCGCCACAGATGGCAACCTCGCTGCAGTCTGGCTCGATGGTCGTGAGATGAAGGCTGGAAATGGGCATGACCACGGCCATGGCAACATGACCCTTCGTTATGTGAAGATCCGGCGCGATGGCTCCCTGACCGACGAGGCGCTTCTCGATGCACGGGTCTGTGAATGCTGCCAGACGGCAGTCGCGGTGAGCAGTGAGGGGCCGGTCGTCGTCTACCGTGACCGGTCGACTGACCAGAATGAGATCCGCGACATCTCGATCGTCAGAATGACCAATGGTAAGTGGTCCGCTCCCCACCCGGTCAACCGCGACAACTGGGAGCTCTCCGGCTGCCCGGTCAATGGCCCGGCCATCGCCGCCCGTGGTCGTCTCGTCGCCGTCGCCTGGTATACCGCCGCCGGAAACTCCCCCCACGTCAAACTGGCCTTCTCGAAGGATGGTGGCCGCAGCTTCAACGCACCGCTGATCATCGATGAGGGGAACCCGATCGGCCGCGTCGACCTGCTGATGAGTCAGGATGGGCACGTCCTCGTCTCCTGGCTCGAGAAGACTGCCGGCGGTGGTGCCCTCCGCCTCCGCCAGATCGACCCTGCCGGAAAGATCGGGACAGCGACGACCGTTGCTTCGTCCGGCACCGCCCGCTCCAATGGCTTCCCGCAGATTGTTCGTTTCGGTAATCGACTTGTCTTTGCCTGGACGGGCGCGGGGATACAGACGGCCACCTTGGATCTGCCGGGAAGGTGAGCAGCCAAAATCTGAACAGAAAAAAATTGGGCCACTGCACGCTGGAATCACCACGAATCTGAGACGTATCCCAATGTTGCCTGTTCCGATGTCAGCTGTCTCTAATTAGATCAGTTTGGTGGATAGATCGGAATGGTGAAGACCGCAGTGCTCGTCAGGCTCAACACGTGGAGATTGTGTCCCTGACTAAATCCATCCGGATTGTAGTTGATTGCTGCACCATGCATACCTTGGTCGTTGACCGCATAGTACTTGATCCAGCCGGTTCTTCGCGACGGGATCACCATATCGTATGGCACATCGGTTCGGGGGAAATTGTTCTGCAGAATACCGCGCAGCTGACAACCTGCACTGGGGATCTCAAAGAAGTAGGAGGTCCCGAGATCATCAAAAAGTAGACCTTCAAGATTACCAAGCACTGCCGCTCCCTCCGTAAGATTGCCGCCAAGCGGATTGAGAATGACCATCATCAGGTTACCGTTACTGATCGAAGGCAGATTATCGATTGCTACAGTGCGCGGAAGAGGGTTATAGGCGATGCCATCAAAGGTCAGGTCAGCCTTGATCGCTTTCGGGTCGCATAAGCTCTGACTTCCAGGCAGTGCCGCGACGCTGACTGCCGCCAGATTGGCAGCATGTCCACTTACGAGCTTGACAAACTCCTCTCCTATCAAATGATTGAAGTTGATTGGACAGCCATGCTCATCAACTGCCACGGCGATGATGAATCCAGTCGAAAGTGGATCTATCTCTCCGGTCAGAAAACTGACGGTCTGACTGGCCGTGAGCGTCACTGACCAGATAGAGATCGAACAGGTCACGGTGTCGATGAAGAAGGTATGAATTCTTACCAACTGGCGTGGATCAGTATTGGTCAGACTGACCCGCGTGTTCTCAAACTCCGGATTGAGCGATGACGAGTAGAAGTTAAAGAGCAAGATACTGCCCGGCTTGTTGGCGCTGAGATCGGAGAGGCTGAGAGTCAGCTGTGACCTGCCACGACCTTCAGCACCTCCGGCAGCCTGCGGGATCGAAGCGTCAACTGACAACCATCCCACCCCAACCAGCAGGCAGAGCATAATAAGCCTCTTGAGCAGCGGTCGTATAGACATAAAGTTCCAGATTACGATCGTAGTGGTCGAATAGAGTCAGAACTCACCTCCGACCTTTAATCGTATTTTGCTTGTGGGGCGAACTTATCTCTTTTTAGAGACTGGTCAATGGCTAAAGAGAATGGGTGCGGTAACTCGATCAATTCAAATAAATCAAATAAACTGAAACTAGGAGGCACAGTGACGGGGTGTAAGGGGAATAGCCGAATAATACCCAGCGAACGTATAAACTATTTGGAACTATCTGTCAAGGGAATATGTCAGGGCTGTCATGGCAACGCGTCGGGATGTCCGACTCACCCCGTGGAGGACTCAAAGATCTCCCGGATCCGTTCACGCTCCCAGCCGGCGCCGAGGGCGAGCATAAGCCTGAGACGCGCCTTGTGTGATGGGAGCATTCCGCCGAGAATCGCGCCCATGCGGGTCAGTTGTCTTCCTCCACCCTCATAGCCATAGGTATCGAGCACGCGGCCTCGCGGGCAGCGTGAGGTGATGACGACGGGCAGTCCGGCGTCGATCGCCCTCTGGATCGCCGGGAGTGCGGCGACGGTCACATTACCGCGGCCAAGCGCTTCGATGACCAGCCCGCGCGCTCCGTCATTGAGCGCGTGATCGATAAACCTTCCATCAGCGCCAGCGTAGCTTTTGATGATATCGACCCGCTCTTCAAGCTGGTCGGTGGGAATGTGAATACGGTGGAGAGGGCGCCGGGTGACGATGAGGCGATCCTTGTCGATCAGGCCGAGGGGACCAAAGTCACGGCTCTGGAAGGTATCGGTCGATTCGGTATGGGTCTTGGTGGCCTCGGCTGCGGCAATGATCTGATCGTTGAAGACGACCAGGACGCCAAGTCCCCGGGTCGCCGGATCGGCGGCGACGCGGATGGCCGCGCGGAGGTTGGCCGGGCCATCCCAACTCAGCTCCGAGCTGTTGCGCATGGCTCCGACGAGGAGAACCGGTTTATCAGAATCGATCAGATGGTCGAGGAGAAATGCGGTCTCTTCAAGTGTGTCGGTTCCGTGAGTGATGACGAGTCCATCGATGGTCTGATCGGCCAGTTTCGACTGGATGAGGTGGGCGAGGTCGAGCATGCGCGGAGGGGTGACGTGCGGGCCTGGCCAGCGGGCAAAATCGGTCAGGTCGTAGTCGGCGATCGCTTCGATTCCCGGTACCAGCGCAAGGATCTCCGCCCCGGAGAGGGCAGGGATGGCCCCGCCAGTCAGCGGATCGACCCGCATCGAGATCGTCCCGCCGGTAAAGATCATGGCTATTCGCGGTTTCATCACTTCCCTCCCTGCTTCATCACCAAAGGTTATAATTGTCGTGATCAGAAAATTGTCGGGATTCGACTTGCCGACCACACATGGAATGTTAACAATTGGCAATTATGAAATCCAAGGATCAACCACTTAGTGACGACATCCATATGCTTGGAGACCTGCTGGGCGACACGCTGCGTCGACTGGCTGGTGAGCGGCTTTTTGAACTGGAAGAGAAGACGCGCGGGCTCTGCAAGGAGCTGCGTTTTGCCCCTACGACAAAGACCGACCAGCAGTTGAAAAGACTGCTGCGTGGATTGAGCCTGGATGAGGCGATTGGAGTGATTCGCGCCTTCTCGGTCTACTTTCAGCTGGTCAATATTGCCGAGCAGCACCATCGGATTCGGCGGAAGCGCGACTATGAGTTGCGGACCCCGGATCAGCCGCAGCGCGGATCGATTGCCGAGGGTTTGCGACGACTCCGGCAGGAGATGGACGGGTTGGGGATGAGCGACGAGGAGTTGACCGCGGCGGTTCAGGAGGTGGTCGACCGGCTGGAGATCGTCCCGGTCATGACCGCCCATCCGACGGAGGCGGCCCGGCGGACGCTGCTCGACAAGCACCAGCGGATTGCGAATGTGCTGAC
>CAIOZW010000137.1 GCA_903862855.1 uncultured Acidobacteriota bacterium | reverse complement strand
CCTGTGGGACCTGTGGGACCTGTGGGACTTGTGGGACCTGTGGGACCTGTGGGACCTGTGGGACCTGTGGGACCTGTGGGACTTGTGGGACTTGTGGGACCTGTGGGACCTGTGGGACTTGTGCGACCTGTGGGACCTGTGGGACTTGTGCGACCTGTGGGACTTGTGCGACCTGTGGGACCTGTGGGACTTGTGCGACCTGTGGGACTAATGAACAATCACCCTAACTGTCCCTACTTTTCTCACCCGTCCCACTTGTCCCACTTGTCCCACCCGTCCCACTTGTCCCACCTGTCCCACTTGTCCCACAGGTCCCACTTGTCCCACATCCCACTTCATCCCTTCTCGCGATCCCGGCGATAATCCTTTCTCGCCTTATACATTCGCTCCCTGATTCCTCCATCACGAAGAAACTCCAGCTCCAGTCGCCGCAACTGTCTGGTTAAAAGATACGTCCCCTGATTAATCAGGCATATCGCTATATTGGCAACCACGTCCGCCGACCGGGTCTCACAAAACTGACGAAAGTGGTCATAACTGACCGATTGCTGACTCCCCAGTCTACGGACATACAGCGCCTCTTCAGAATCCTTCTCCCATTGCCTCAGCCCCCGAACTCGAAGGTAATCTTCGTAATCGATCAGCAACTCTTCCAGACTCGCCCGGGCCACATTGGTCAGACGAATCTCCGTCTCTTTCGACGTTGCAGCCGCCTTGCTGCCCTCAGCAATGTTCTGCTTGCCTGAGCGTGCCGCCTGAATCATCTGGTCGATCGTTCGATCTCCACGTCTTAAAAATCTTTCGCAGAATTTATTTGTAATGTCATAGACAATCTCAGCCTTTCTGAAGGAGACCAGGCTTCGATAATTGCCATGCTCAGGCAAAAAACCGTGAAGGGAGTCTTCATCCATGCACACCTCCGCCATCGAAAGATCGGGTAGCCTGAATGTCAAAACATGTTTGGCATTACCCCGATTTCCTGTCAATCTGTTTGCGGCAATCGTCTGTCACCAATTTCATCAAATTCAATAAGACCGAGGATAAACATGGCCCGAAAAACTCTGTCACTGCTCTGGATGATCGTTCTGACCCTCTCCGTTCTGAGTCAATCATCTCCAGGCCCTTCACCCCGGAACCTCCCTCGCGGATACACGATCCCACAGCTCGATCTGGCAACAGAGAATGCGCGTCAGACTGTCGTCGACCGTGAAGCCGGTCAATACCTCGGACACCCGACGACCGTCCTGCTCGAAGACAACCGTACGATCATCACTGTCTATCCCAAAGGTCACGGCAAGGGAGCAATCCTCCTCAAGCGAAGCACCGATGGCGGACGGACCTGGTCTGATCGCCTCCCCACGCCAAAGAGCTGGGAGACCTCCCTCGAAACCCCAACAATTCACCGCGTCATCGATCCACAAGGGCGGAAGCGCCTCATCGTCTTCTCCGGCCTCTACCCGATCCGCTCATCACTCTCGACCGATGATGGACAGACCTGGTCGGAACTGAAACCAATTGGAGATTACGGTGGAATCGTCACCATGGGCTTTGTCGAAAAGCTGCGGACGGGGCCTGGCCACTACTTGGCAATGTTTCACGACGATGGTCGTTTCTTCACCCGCGAGGGAAAGAAGAGTCCCTTCATGACCCTCTACCAGATCTTCTCAAAAGATGGCGGGCAGACCTGGTCGCCGCCGGAGAAGATCTACGAGTCCGATCAGATACATCTCTGTGAACCTGGCGTGATTCGTTCCCCCAATGGTCGGGAGATGGCCGTGCTGCTGCGCGAGAATCGCCGCGTCCGCAACTCACATATCATATTTTCAAGGGATGAAGGTAAGACGTGGAGTGCGCCACGTGAACTGCCCGGCTCCCTGACCGGAGATCGACACACCGGTAAGTATGGTCCGGACGGCCGACTCTTCATCTCGTTCCGCGATATGGCCCTCGAGACTCCGACACACGGAGACTGGGTTGGCTGGGTCGGACGATATGATGATCTGCTCAAAGGCACTGAGGGTGAATACCGGGTGCGGCTGATGGAGAACTACCCGAATGCGAAAGGATGGGATGGCGACTGCGCCTACCCGGGGGTCGAAGTGCTTCCCGATGGAACCTTCGTCACGACGACCTACGGCCATTGGGCTCCCGGTGAGATGCCCTGGATCGTCAGTATTCGCCTCAAGCTGAAGGATCTTGACGCAAAGCGAGGCGGGCTCAGACGCTGAGTGCCTCGATAATCTGATAGAGCGCGGTAAAGACCTTGCGGGCACCCGCGCGGGATTCCGGATCCGGATCGTATCCGGCAAGGACCGTCTTGAGCACACCACTCGGCGTGAAGATCGCTTGCGGGCTCTCCTGCAGTAACTGCATGAGCTTCTCCGGAGCGATCTTCGCCTTTTCACCAAACCTGATCGAGAGACGATCCTGGTGACGGTCGATGGTTGCAATGCCTATCTTCTCGGCGAGACGCCGGAGGCGGGCATAGTCGAGCAGGTTATCGACGGCGAGCGGAAGACGACCATAACGATCACCGATCTCCTCGCGAATCCGGCCCATCTCCTCATCGGAGCGGGCCGAGGCGATCCGCTTGTAGGTGCGCAACCGCTGCCCCATGTCGGCAATATAGTCGTCGGGAATGCGCGTCTCTACACCGATATTGATCTGCGTACTTATCTCTTCATCGATCTCCTCGCCACGCAGTTCATGGATCGTCCGTTCAAGCATCTGGGTGTAGAGGTCGAACCCAATCGCCTCGATGTGGCCGGACTGCTGCCCCCCAAGGAGATTTCCCGCCCCCCGCAATTCAAGATCAAGGGCGGCGATCCGAAACCCGGCCCCGAGATCGGAGAACTCACGTATCGCCGCGAGGCGGCGTCGGGCCAATGGCGTCAGTTCCTGCTCGGAGGGAATGAGCAGCCAGGCATATGCCCGTCGGTTTGATCTGCCAACTCTTCCGCGCAACTGGTAGAGCTGCGAAAGCCCGTAATGATCGGCCCGATTGATAATGATCGTGTTGGCCCGCGGGATGTCGATCCCGTTCTCGATGATGGTCGTCGCGACCAGGATATCGAACTTGTAGCCGACGAAATCGAGGATCGAATCCTCCATCTCCTTCTCTCCCATCTGACCGTGGGCAACGACGATTCGGGCCTCGGGAACTATCCTCTTGAGCAGCGCGGCCACTTCGGTAATCGTCTCGACCCGGTTATGCACGAAGAAGACCTGGCCCTGACGCTGCAGCTCCTGTTCAATTGCACTGCGGATCACATTCTCGTTGAAGAGGACGACATTGGTCTGAATGGCAAGTCGATCGCGTGGCGGTGTCTCGATGACCGACATGTCGCGCAGACCAAGCAGTGACATATTGAGGGTTCGGGGAATTGGCGTCGCACTCATGGTCAGGACATCGACCCGTCGCTTCAACTGCTTCAAACGCTCCTTGTGCGCCACACCGAAACGCTGCTCCTCGTCGACGATGACCAGGGCCAGTTCCTTGAAGCTGATATCGCGTGAAAGAATCCGGTGGGTGCCGATCAGGAGATCGATCTTGCCCGATTCGACATCCGCCACCACCTCCTTCTGCTCCTTCGGGTTTCGAAAGCGGGAGAGAAGGTCGATTGTCACCGGGAAGGCAGCGAATCGAGACTTGAAGGTCTGAAAATGCTGGTAGGCCAGCACGGTCGTTGGAGCAAGTACCGCAACCTGTTTTCCATCCATGACAGCCTTGAAGGCCGCCCGCATAGCCACTTCCGTCTTGCCATAACCGACATCACCACACAGGAGGCGATCCATTGGCGTAGCCTGTTCCATGTCCCGCTTGGTATCGGCAACGGCGGTCGCCTGATCCGGGGTCAACTCATAGGGGAAAGAGTCTTCGAACTCCTGTTGCCACGGACTGTCACCGCTGAAGGCGTAGCCTGAGACAAGTTTCCGTTCAGCGTAGAGCTTGAGCAGCTCCTCAGCCATGTCTCGCATGGCCCTCTTGGCACGGGCCTTCGTCTTCTGCCAGGCAATCCCCCCCAGCCGGTCGAGAGTCGGTACGTGGGTCTCGGCACTTGAATACTTCTGAACCAGGTCGAGCCGTTCGACCGGCACATAGAGTCTGGTTCCCTCGGCAAAGACGAGCAGCATGAACTCACGCTTCGGTCTCGACGCGGACTCGTCGACCTGACCCGTCATCCGCGCATAGATCTCGGCCGAACTCTCCGTCCCGCCAGTGTCGAGCTGCATCAATCCCTGAAATTGTCCAATTCCATGATCGATGTGAACAACATAGTCTCCAACCTTCAAATCACGGAAATCGGAGAGAAAGGCGCCGGCTTGGGTGCTGCGCGCCTTTTCTGTTCGCTTCGGTCTGACCTCTTCATCAAAGAGATCCTGTTCGGTATAGAAGGTGACAGGGATCTGTGGCAGCGCAAAACCGACCGAGAGATCACCAATGACGATCTCCCCGGCGCCGATGGCATCATATTCCAGCAGAACCTTACGCAACCGATCCGCCATTCCGTGGCTGGAGAGAACAAAGACGATTCGTTCACCGCTGGCCGTCGCCCGCCGACAGTCGACGGCCAGATCGCCAAGTCGACCGTGCCAGCGTCTAACCGCTCTCGATGCAATCTGATTATCATCACGACGCCCATGCGGTGCGGACGGGAAGAGGAAGAGTGGCGCCAGCGGATCGCGACCGAGAAAAGTACTGAACGGATACTCAGCCTGCAGTCCTCCTCCGGTGTCTTCCGTGCTCAACGCCTCATCAACCGCCGCGGCCTGACTGCCAAGCAGTCTGAGCTCGATCCTTTCACCGGTCCCAATCCATTGCCGGACCTCGGCAGGGGTCAGAAAGAGCTTCTCTGGAGGTAATCCCAGCTCATCGATCGATTCACATCGCTCATAACTTCGCTGCAGCTCGTCATAGATCGTGCGCATCTCCCGCTCGATCTCCGCCGGTTCATCGATGACTAGAATTGCTCCACCAAGATAATCGAAGGCACTCCGCGTCAGCGGCCGGGTCAGTGGCAGAAGATACTCCCAGCCCGGAAACTCCTCCCCTTCATCGGCAATGACCGTCCGGTCACGCAGGGCGCGGTTGTAGCGTTCATCACTCCAATGGTGGCGAGCCGCCGCGGCCCATTCCTTCAAAGGCCCACCGGCCACCCGCTCATCCCGCATCGGCGTGATGAGTGTCTCTTTCAACTCTGCTGTCGAACGCTGCGTGTCAGCATCGAACTCACGGATCGATTCGATCTCATCTCCAAAGAATTCAAGCCGGACCGGCCGCGGCTCGGCTCCCCCGTTTTCTTGAGTCCCGATACCTGTACTCGGCGGGAAGACATCGAGAATACCGCCGCGAAGCGAAAACTCACCGATGCTGCCAACCGGGTCGCTGCGCACATATCCGATCGAGAGCAGATGGTCGATCAGCTCTTCAAGCGGCAACTCCTCGCCGACTCCAATCCGCACCACTGACTGCCGCACATCATCCGGAGCAATTATCCGCTGCAAAAGCGAGCGGGCAGTGAGCAGAACCAGTTGACCGTGACCCTCTGCCAATCGCCACAGCGCCAGCGCTCGCTCCTCGAGCAGCTCGGCGTGTGGAGAGGCT
>CAIOZW010000136.1 GCA_903862855.1 uncultured Acidobacteriota bacterium | reverse complement strand
GGAACCCTCCAGTCAAAGAGATCTCACACGAAGCCACGAAGACGAGCGGATAGGTGGCAGGAAAATGCGATAGCCCTGGTCTGGCATTGATCACGTAATAATCAATAAATTTGGAATTCGCCGGAACCTGACCAGAGTCGGTCTAAAGGCCGTCTCGAACAGACCCATCGTGAATCCCAGATCCTGGAATTTTCCACTATAGAGCCATAGAGATTGACAGATGAGAACTCGACAGGTAATATCCCTACTTCGTTCGGCCAGGTAGCTCAGTTGGTAGAGCAACGGACTGAAAATCCGTGTGTCGGGGGTTCGACTCCCTCCCTGGCCACCACTCGATTGAAAAGGGCACCCACTGTGGTGCCCTTCTCTCTTTTGTATACCGTGGATACCCCTGCCGCTCCTCTCAAAAGAACATCTCCCCCATCTTTCACCGGCCGGGTTGCCTGGCTTCATGGCTGGCCGGGTTTGTCGCGCCACATCCCGCGCAGATCATAGAGATTGGTCAGATGGCGAAGCATGATCTTTTCCCCGGCACCGACTTCGATGCGGGTGGTTACATCTGCTCCATATCCTCCGTATGCGGCCGACCGTAGATCCGGAATATACCCTGGCCAGGTGCCACCTGCACTGAACGTATACCCATAGAAGAGAGCGTTGGGAACATCTGCCTGCTCCTTCCAGATCCTCTGGAGTCGCTGCAGGGGCTCACCCGGCACGGCGGCAATTGCCAGTTCGCGATTGATCAGCAGCGTCGTGATCCCGACCTCGAGACTCTTCCCCTTCTCCCACCGATCCTCGAATGTGAGGACTTCACTCTTCCACCTGAATGGTTCAGTGACCAGATCGAGTGGCTTGACTCGGCTATTCGCTCGCAGGACCTCATCACCCAGCAACTCTCCCATCTTTTGAACCACTGCAAAATCTTCATCCTCCCTTCCCGATCGTGCCAGAAACAGGGGGTTGATATCACCTGCCCCACCCTGCACAAACATGACCTGGGTGCCATCCAACCCCTTCTCCACCCGCGCCTGCATCACCCCCGGGTAGTCTGCCGAATATTTGCAGTTGGTCGTTCCGAGGACGACGGCGTGAACGGCGTAATGGACCATGAGTACGCGCACCTTCCCACTCATATCCTCGACCCGAAGAAGTACGAACTCCGAATCGACCGGACCATAGGGTATACGCTCGAGATTGTCGAACAATGCCCGTGCCCTTCCATTGTCGCGTTGCAGAAGTCGGTTGTAACCGAGGGGCATCGTCCCTCGACCAATGCCCAGTCTGGCCGGAAACATCGCCGCTTTGGCCTCGGCAATCGCCTTGAATATCTTTCGCTCTACCTCAGCCAGATATGCACTGGCCTCCGGACTCTGAACCGGAGAACTCCCAAAAGGCAGAAATGACGGCGCCGAGTGGGTGTGCGAGGCGGCAAGCAGCAGAACCGGTATTTGCAGCTTTTCGGCCACTTCACGCTGAAGAGTCTCGGAAACCATGCTTCCCAGATCCAATGTCACCAGCGCGAGACGTGTATCCCCGGACTCCAGGACGAGAACCTTGGCATAAAGCGGGTCATGCGTGCCATTGGCTGGTCCGCATTTGCGATTGGCATATCCATACATTGGCATCAGTGTCGATGGCGTGATCTCGACGCGAGCGATGCCAGCTTTGAGCAGGTTCTCCGCTCTGCCCACATTGGACATAAGCAGAATCACAATCAGAGTTGCTATCTTCATCAGTCTCCTTTGCCAGGGTCAGGAAGTTGCTTGTTCTTAAAATGCAGTCTCCAGGGCGCGTGCAGATCCCCACCAGCCGGCAATCCTTGCACTCTTTGCCTGCCAGGAAGAGCTTTGATGGTCTCCTCTTCTGACACTCCAAAAATCCGCACCACCAGACAGTTCTGTCGAACCTCTCTACTGAATGCCTGGAGAGTCTCACAATCCGATAAATTATGCACGATCCGAGGACCAAAGTCGGAATCTGTGCTTTCTAATCCTCAAGAGCGACTGATTGACCCTCTTTCAGCCTCCGTCAATCCAGCAATCAGTAAAGTGTCCCCCATCGATTGGAAATGGGCCACACCTCACTTGAAGATCATTTTTGGATATCGAAAGCTTTCTAATCACTAGAGACCGGTAAGATGTCATCTGTAAAATGTAAGTTTTACACCTTGTCTGGGCTTGACGGGGTCTTCAGTCGGGCGACTCGTCCTCCACATCAGATAAATTAAAAACTTATTGCGCCAATCTTGCCAGCACATTATGGCAGGGTCGAATCTGAGAAAATTTGACCGAGATGTCGATTTCTGACCCTCTAAGATCCTTTTTCGCCGACAAGAGGCCGGAAATCGTTCCCGGATAGGCCACTTTAGATATTTATTTTAACTTATGAACAAATTTACATGATCTCAATTGATTAATTGATTGCATTTTAATTATACTGCGAACGCTTAAACATTAGAAAATCAGGGTGTCAAGTGAGCCCACTCTTTAATTAGGCTCAAGGTTCGTTAATCTTCGTTTTGCGGTATGAGAGTTGCAGACACAGACATCGTTCGCAGCTGACGCAGAGATCGTACCAACCGGTTCTTGCTGGTCTACACTCCCTTAAGTGAAGAGTTGGCTTGGATCAGTGTCACAACTCTGCCTGATATTTGAAAAACTGCACACAATACCGTAATCGAGTTCTGCCTCCTGCTTCAGATGTCCTGCTGAAAAGTCGAGTCGGCTTAGTATGAACATCCGAAATCAGGAGTCCAGTATAAAATTTCGTACCAAACCAGACAAAAAACTGGAAATCGGACAACGTATCCGTCTTTAGAAGAGAGTCATTATGGACACACAGAAAAAGTTTTCACTTGTCAGGTTCAATTTCAAACGCATCGCGAAGGTCAGAAGAGCTGAGATATCCCATAACCCACGATTGTCGGTGAGGCTGTTTATCAACCTTCTGACATTTGCCCTGTTGCTGGTTCAACTCAATCTCTTTTTCTCGGCTTTCGCCAGAACGCCCGTGCCCCGGGCGAGCCAGGCGCTTCAGACACCTCAGGGAACAGGAGTATCAACAGATCTCTCCTCCAACCTGCAGCGTCTCGAAGATGAAGCTGCCAAAATGGTCAGAACAGCGGAGGCAGACCGCCACTTCGCCGAGCTGGCGGTGCGGACCGATGAAGAGGTCAAGCATCCATATCTGATCAGATTGCGACTCCCCTATCAGCCTGAAGGGGCTTTCAAAGCACCGGTCGAGATCGAAGCGCAGCGGGAGATGATCGTCCGGGTGCGTCAGCGTCTGCTCGACAGTATGAAAGGGTTCGATCAGACTTCGATCAAGTCATTCAAATACATTCCATATCTCGGACTGCGCGTCAGTCAAGCGGGCTTTGAAAGTCTGCGGTCTTCACCGTTTGCGCTCGATATCCAGGATGATACCGTCTCCTTCCCGAGTCAGTCGAGTGGAGGAGCTGCCGTTGGTGCCGGGCAGGTCTTGGAGAGTGGACCGACCGGCTCGGGCAAGGCCATTGCTTTTCTTGATACCGGTATCGATAAGGCTCATTCATATCTTTCAGGCCGTGTCGTTGCCGAGGCCTGCTATTCAAGCAATATTCCGCTCAGCGGAATCTCCTCACTCTGTCCAGCCCAGCTCGAGAGATCAGAATCGGTCAATTCCGGTATTCCCTGTGAGGTCGAAGGTGCCGATTGCGACCATGGAACCCACGTGGCCGGTATCGCCGCGGGCGAGAAAGTCCCTGGAAGAAATTTCTCCGGCGTCGCCCCGGAAGCGAACCTGATCTCGATTCAGGTGGCATCGCGCCTGGACAGCGAGACAGGATGCGCATCGGGAAACAGTTCCTGCCTTGTCTCCTTCACCTCCGACCAGTTGGCGGCACTCGAACGGGTCTATGAGCTTCGAGCGGCACACCAGATCGTCGCCGTAAATATTGGGTTCAGCGGTGGAAGTTATAAGAAAATCTGTGATGATGCCGAACCGGCTTACCGGAGTGGCATTGATCTGTTGCGAAGTGTTGACATCGCCACGATTGCCCCGGCTGGGAACAACGGAGATATTGATGCGCTCGGAGCGCCAGCCTGCATCTCATCGGCAATCAGCGTAGGCTCGACGCGCGAACCAAGCGGTCAGCCGATCCAGGTCGCCTCATTCTCGAACAGCGCCAAATTCCTCAACCTTCTTGCACCTGGAGATTCGATCAACTCAGCGGTTAGTGGAGGCTCCTATGCCCTTGGAACGGGCACTTCGATGTCCTCTCCCCAGGTTGCCGGCGCATGGGCCCTGGCCAGACAGGGGTCAAATGTGAGGGATGTCAAAGCCATCCTCGCCGCCCTGACGGAGTCCGGAACTCCTGTCACCGATTCACGGAATGGGATTACCATTCCCCGCCTGAACATCGAGGGGAGCCTTGCAAGGTTGAATACACTGGCAACACTCTCCACCATCCCTAAAAATCCGTCAAACCTCATCGCCAATCCGTTCACTGTCAATCAGATCAATCTCAGGTGGACTGACAATTCGAACAATGAGATGGGGTTTCTGATCTTTATGAAGTTGGCGAGTGATCCCTGCAAATATTGGGAGGTCTTAGACCCAGACCCGAAAGTAAAAAAAGAGGACAAAAAGTGTGTTTCTATGGTCGCCCTTGATCTGGTCTCTGAAAATATAAGTCAGTACAAGGTGTATGGGCTCGAAGCTGAAACGTCGTACTACTTTTACATTGTTGCTTATAACCTCTACGGTCACTCGTTGGGCTCGAACGGAGTCACTGCCAAGACATTGAAACCACCTATCGTTCCCCCAACAGAACTCTCTGCCAGTGCGACCAAGGTCGATGTGACAACGATCAGCGCGACCACGAAACTAGGGGTCACTCTGAACTGGAAGGACAATTCGAATAATGAATTTGGGTTCAAGGTGATGCGGCGTCTCAGTTCATCGGGTGTCTGGACGCGTGTGGCCGACGTAAGTCAAAATCCATGTTCAGGCAATGCGCTGACCACGCTTAGAACCGACAGGGTCTGTTACAGCAACGAGTCTCTCCCTCCTGACACTGAGTATGTCTACCAGGTGCATGCTTACAACATGACGACAGACTCAATCAAATCGAATGAGGTCAAAGTGATCACACTCGGGGCGACGCAGGCTCCGGCCGCACCGAGTGAATTGACAGTCAATGCAGTTCCCGTAAAATTCAAACCGAAGATGGCAGAGATCAGATGGAAGGACATCGCCGGCAACGAGGCTGGTTACCGGATCAACCGACGTGAACTGCTCTCAACTGGCAAGTTCTCAGAATGGGTGGAAGTGACAACGCTCGCACCAGGGTCAGAGTCTCTGGTCAACAGCGGTCTCGTCCCTGGAAATACATACGAGTATAACGTAGAGTCGTTCAATTCAATCGGGACAACCCAATCCCAAGTGATCTCATTCATTGCCCCACTCTACAACTTCACTGAGCTGATGGACTGCCATACGACACCAAATGATAAATTAGGTTGTCCAGGTTCTCTGTTGCGTGATGAAAAGATCTACTATCGAGTGAAGGTACCTCCTCCACCTAAACCGAACGAACCTCTACCAAAACCGGTAACAAAACTTATCGTCAGGTCATCAGGAAAAACCGGGATCACTGCCGATGATGTTGATATCTTCGTTCGCGCGGGTCAACAGCCCACTACTGATGATTTTAATTGTGCATCTGGCACTAAAGGGCCGAACGAAGTGTGCGAGATCAATAACCCTGCCCCTGGTGATTGGTATATCATGGTGAAGGGCTATTCGTGGATGAAGACCAACTACCGTTTGTTGGTACAGATGTTCGACAAAGACGGTAATATGGTTGTAGTGCCTTAAGACGAGTGCCGGAGCGATCCTGATGGTCTCACCGGCACTCATTTCAATGCAAATACCGAGTGACGGAGTGAAATGGTTGCATCACCATTTCACTCCGTCTTTTCTATTGCGGTTCAAGAATGGCGTTGACTGGAAAGTGGTCAGAGGGTGTTCGCCCGTCGCGAGCCGTGCGATCGATCGTCGCCGCCTTGACCCGCCAATCTCTGGTCACGCCGATCCAGTCGATTCGTGGCCCGGTGACTCTCTCGACCCTGAATCCGGAGAAGGTTCCCTCTTCGCCTCCCCGGCGGGGATTGGCAAGGCGAAAGGTGTCGCGAAGCAGTTGCGATGGATCAAAGAGGGCCTGATATGGCTGGCTATCCTCTCCGGCGTTGAAATCGCCGGTGATGATTGCTCGATCACGACCGGCAAGCGCAGCGACCCGGCGGCGCAGGAGAAGTGCCGACTCGACGCGTGCCTTTTCACCACGGTGATCGAAATGGGTATTGAAGAAGACGATTGGGCGACTCCGCGGATTATGCCGGTCACGCAGCCTCACCCAGCTTGCCATCCTCGTCAACGAAGTATCCCAGCTCTTGCTCCCGGGCAGCTCCGGAGTCTCACTCAACCAGAAATGGCCCCCATCGAGCTGCTCAAAGCGCTCCCGGCGAAAATAGAGAGCCGTCATCTCACCATTCTCCCGTCCATCATCCCGCCCAACCCCGATGGCCACATATCCAGGCAGTTGCTGCGCCAGATAGTCCCGCTGAAACCCGAGAGTCTCCTGGGTGCCGAGCAGATCGGGGCCGAAGTTCCTGATGGTCTCAACGAGCAGCTCACGCCTCTTCTCCCAGTGATTCTCCCCATCCGCTGCCGTACCGTAGCGGATGTTATAGCTCATCACCCGCAGTTGCGCCGGTTTCCGGCTCTCAGCCCGTAAACCCTGTATTGAGTATAGTGTAGACACAAGTCCGACCATTATGATCAGGCTTGCCTTGAAGATTCCGGTCATTGATTGTTACCGCCTGTCTGGAAAAAATGGATATCGACCAATTGTTGGACGGCTGGATCATAATGCAGATCCGGCGATAGTGAAAAGGGCGAATGGAGAGTCCTGAGCGTCCGAGAGGTGTTCCTGCCTTGGCAAAGCCGAGTGACATCTCCGGAGGGGTATTGCGATCTTCACGGGTCGGAATCAGAGCACTCGTATTATGAGTTGAGAGAATTTTCCAGATCCCAGCCGCTGCAGGCAGTCTCGGCCCATCGGCGGTGGCGCACTCCTTCTCCACTGCGGATTGCTGCGTCACCAGCTCAAGGTGGCGTATGACCATATACTGCGGTCTGAGGTGAACTGAATCTGCGGGGTCGATCCGGCCTCGGAGTCGGGCCGTGACGAGGCGGTTCGCGAACCGCCCCTCCTTCGCGCCTTTGCGTCTTCGCGTGAGACCACCAGGAGGTCTCCAGTCAGAGAGATCTCACACGAATCCAAGAAGCTGCTAAGCCAAGAAGATGGCTGGAAGGAAAATGCACTTGCCCTTGGGGGCTGGCTGAATATTGTGCGACAACTCTTGCTGTTGATATTGCAGTTTCAGCGCTGGTTGCATATATTGTCTTCGAATTGTCGACCCCTTCAGATCGACAATCAGTCTCTGACAAACCTGGCCGATCTTTACCTCTAAATTGAAGAGTCTCGATGGACTCACTCCAGCTCTTGTCATAACAGATCAGGAAAAATACATCTCCTGATCTCCACCTTCCAGTCGATTCAGAATATCAGGTGTATGGATTCTTTCCATCTTGTCGACAAGTACCTGTGCGGGGACTGGATTTTCGGTGTGCAAACTCAGACAGAGACTACTACCGGGTATTAGATCAATAGAGTTTATCAGCATCTCGATGACCTCTTGTGTTAATGAAAAGATATCGTGAAAATGGAAGATACTGAAAAGACGAACCTCTCAGAGTACGTTCGACAGGTAATGAGCGAGGAGAACATCTCACAGCGACATCTTGTTGAGCGGGCGCAGCGTTGCGGCTTCAAGATTACGCAGAGCTACATCAGTCAGATCATCAGCGGAGCCGCGACCAATGTGACAGTTGAGAAGCTGCAGGCATTAGCAGCCGCCCTGAACCGCTCAGAGGAAGAGCTGTTCGACAAGGCCCGGGGAGGCAAGACGGATCCCCGAGTATTGAGTGATGCGGCGATCACATCACTGCTGGTCAAGTTCAGTCAACTGTCGGAGGAGGACAAGAAAGAGGTCAACATCCTGATGAGGGCACTCGATCGGGAGATAGAGGATCGTCTGCGCCAGAGGGGATGAGTCGAGTCGGCCAATCGACCTGCCTGGAACCCGGCTTGAATGATAATCGGTATAGAGATTTACCTGAGAAGAGTCCACCTGCAACTGCAGCCATTATCATTGAGATATCGTGATCCAAATATGACCTACAGAAGCAGATACCGGACGATCAGCGCCGCAAGTCTGCGTGATGTAGTGCTCTGAGGTTTGCAGGAATACCATTCAACTCCGCTCCAAATCGATGATAGACCCGGGAGTTCAAATGAGACGAATATCTCCAGTTTTACTGATCCTTTTTCTCCAACTGATCGCATCCGGTCAGGTGAGGCGGGGCCCGAACATCCTCTTCATCTTTGCTGATGATCAACGTGCCGATACGATTGGAGCACACGGTAACCGACATATCCGGACACCGAACATCGACCGGCTGGTAAGGAGTGGATTCAGTTTCCGTCAGAACCACGTCTTTGGCAGCAACAATGGCGCAGTCTGTGTTCCAAGCCGGGCGATGCTCATGACGGGAAAGACCTGGTTCCAGATCGACACGCTGAAGCTGGAGAGTGAGCTATTGCTGCCCGAGATGCTTGCCAAGAGCGGGTATGAGACCTTTGGGACGGGCAAATGGCATAACGGAGAGACCTCCTGGAAGAGGGCATTTCAGCGGGGAAAGGCGATCATGTTCGGAGGGATGTCCGATCATACGAAGGTTCCGGTAAAGGATCTCCTTCCGGATGGTCGATTGAGCGTGGAGCGCACAGGAGAGAAGTTCTCGAGTGAACTCTTTGCAGACGCGGCGATCGAGTATCTGGAGGAGCGGGAGCGGCAGAATCCATTCTTCGCCTACATTGCATTCACCGCCCCCCACGATCCGCGCCAGCCGACCGGAAGATGGACAAACTATTACAAGAATAACCCTCCACCGTTGCCGATCAACTTCCTTCCCCAGCATCCATTTGATAATGGTATGGTGCGCAATCTGCGGGATGAGGATCTGGCTGGTTGGCCGCGAGAGAAGATGGTGATCCGGGAGCAGATTGCCGAGTATTACGGGCTGCTCTCGCATATGGACGAGCAGGTCGGCCGGATTCTCGACGCCCTGAAACGGACGGGGCAGGATCGAAACACCATCATCGTCTATGCTGCCGATAACGGGCTGGCGCTGGGCAGTCATGGGCTGCTTGGCAAGCAGAGCGTCTATCAGCACAGCGTGCGGGTTCCGCTGATCTTGGCTGGCCCGGGAATTCCGCGTGGAGGATCGAGCGAAGCGCTGACCTACCTTTTCGACATCTTTCCAACCATCTGTCAGCTGGCCCGGATTCCAACTCCTTCGGGATTGACTGGGCAGAGCCTTCTTCCACTAGTGCGGGGTGAGCGGAGCTCGATCCGCGAGACGGTCTTTCTGCCTTTCAGAAATATCCAGCGCGGCATCCGGGATGAGCGCTGGAAGCTGATCGCCTACCCGCAGATCGGATTTCTGCAGCTCTTCGATCTGCAGCGTGATCCGCATGAGATGGTCGATCTCTATGACCATCCGGGGGCACGGCCGCACATCGAACGGCTCACGGCAAGAATGAAGGAGTGGCAGGAGCGAGTGGGTGATACGCTGGCCATTCCGACGAACCGCCGTGTCCCAACCCCACTCGACCTCTCCGGAGAGGAACGTAAGCCCGACCAGTGGCAACCGGACTGGATTGTCCGTAAGTATTTTGGCCGGAAGAGGTAGCGAGATTCAGGCGAGGATCCCCTCGAGGATCTTTCCCTCCTCGGTTGGCCCGATGAGCCGGTTGTTCAGGCCCTGGTATGGATAGTTGAACCGATAGGGATCGAGCCCGACGAGGTGTTCGATGGTTGCCTGGATGTCACGGATGCTGACCGGATTCTCGACAGGAAAGTACCCAAACTCATCGGTCTGCCCGTACTGAAGGCCGGGTTTGACGCCACCCCCGGCCATCCACATCGTATAGGCATTGGTGTGATGATCGCGCCCGATAAACCCCTTCCGGAGTTCGGTGCGCACATTGTTCTGCATCATGGGCGTGCGGCCGAACTCACCTCCCCAGACAACAAGAGTATCCTTGAGAAGACCGCGCTGTTCGAGATCGGTGAGTAGTCCGTAGATGGCCCGATCGATCTGGCGACACTTGATCGGAAGAGTCTCATCGAGACTCTCACCCGGTGATGATCCATGATGATCCCATCCCCAATCGTAGAGCTGGACAAAGCGTACGCCATTCTCGACCAGGCGGCGGGCAAGCAGACAGTTGTTCGCGAAGGTTGGGTCATCGCCCTTGTAGATGATGCGCGGATCGTCGGCGGTCTCCGCCGGCGAGACGTAACCGGGACGGGCACCGTAGAGGTCAAGGATGTGCTGGGGTTCGCGAGAGATGTCCATGGCCGCCGGGACTGAGACCTGCATCCGGTAGGCCAGTTCATACTGGGCAATGCGGGTGAGGGTCTCGGGATCACCCGTTCGCTGCTGAGCGTCACGATTCATCTGGCCCAGCGTATCGAGCGTGCGCCGGCGGACTTCACGATCGATCCCCTCGGGATTGCTGAGATAGAGAACCGGATCACCAGCCGTCCGACACTGAACTCCCTGGTAGACACTGGGCAGGAAACCCGACCCCCAGAGCGACTTGCCACCATCTGGAGTCTTCCCCCCTGAGAGAAGTACGACAAAACCTGGCAGGTCTTCATTCGCACTTCCGAGACCATAGGTGATCCAGGAACCAAGGGAGGGATTCCCGAGGCGTGGTGAGCCGGTGTGGATATAGAGCTGGGCCGGGGCGTGATTGAACTGATCGGTGTGGACGGTGCGGATGATGGTCGTTTTGTCAGCAACCCGTGAAAAGTTGGGCAGCAGTTCACTGACCCATTGCCCGCTCTCACCGTGCCGGGCAAAGCGGAACTGGCTGGCGAGCATCTTTGGCACACCCTTGATAAAGGCAAACCTCTTCCCGGCGAGGAACGATGGTGGAGCATCCTTGAGATGAAGCTTTTCGAGTTCCGGCTTATGCTCGAAGAGCTCAAGTTGTGATGGTGAACCCGCCATGTGGAGATAGATGACGCTGCGGGCCCGGGGAGGGTGCATCGGCCGGCGTGGAGCAAGCGGGTTCCCAGACTGGGCGGGAGTCTCACGCAGGAGGATCGACTGCAGAGCCATGGCTCCCAGACCGAGTCCGGTTCTCTCAAAAAAATGGCGGCGGGTAATTTCGTTCATAATTGCTCTCTCTTTCACGATATTCGTGCTATCACACCTTGGATCAGTGCCTCATCAGAACTTCATCGAGGTTGAGAATCGTATTGGCGACAACAATCCAGGCGGCAAATGAGGCCGGGTCGCTTCCTGCCATACTCTCGGCACGGGTCGCCCTGACCAATGCGGCGGCCTTGTCAGGTGATGAAGCGAAATGCTTCAGGGTATCACGGTAGAGTGAGACGATTGGAGCAATCTCGGCCTCGGTCGGCTTTCTGATCAGTGCAAGTCGCAACCCGTGAGAAACGCGTTGTGAATCGACGGAGGAAGCGCTGACCATCCGCCCGGCCAGGCCGGCGGCGGCCTCGAGAAAGACCGGGTCATTGAGCGTCACCAGCGCCTGGAGAGGAGTATTGGTCCGGATGCGGCGGATCTGGCAGACCTCACCGCTTCCCCCATCGAAAGTGATCATCGAAGGGTATGGCGTCGTCCGTTTAAGATAGGTGTAGACCGCCCGTCGATAACGATCATCGCCCTCGGAATCGACCCACTTCAGACCATTGTAGGTGGAGCGCCAGAGGCCAGCCGGTTGAGGAGGCATGACCGGAGGTCCGCCCATCTTTGAAGAGAGCAATCCGGAGATGCTGAGAGCCTGGTCACGAATCGACTCAGCACTGAGGCGGAAACGAGCCCCGCGGGAGAGAAGAAGGTTACGCGGATCGGCCTGCTGACGTGGAGGAGTGACCTCTGATGCCTGGCGATAGGTCTCACTGAGAACGATCGTCTTGAGCAGCCTCTTCAGAGACCAGCCCTGATCACGGTAGGTGGCAGCAAGCCAGTCGAGGAGTTGCGGATTGGTTGGGAAGGTGCCCTGCGCACCGAAATCCTCCTCGGTCTCGACAATACCGGTTCCGAAGAGTCTCGCCCAGACGCGATTGGCCCAGACGCGCGGTGTGAGCGGGTTCTGTCGATCGACCAGCCAGCGAGCGAGCCCAAGCCGGTTGACCGGTGCACCGGCAGGAAATGGATGGAACGAAGCTGGAACGCCCGGCGTAACCGTCTCGCCGGGCTCAAGGAAGTTGCCACGAAGATGGATCCTCGTCGTGCGCTGTTTGTCTGCGTCAAGTTCACGCATGATCGGCAGCTTGACTATCCGGTCATTGAACTTGTTGAAGGAGTCATAGGCCTCAGCGAGTGCGTCGATATTACGACGTATCTCGGCGGTCCAGGTGGGGATATCAATCTTACCGGCCTCGAGACCGGTGGTCAGAAGCCGGAAGCGGCGCAGGGCGGAGGAGTCTCCATTCTGGTGCGAGATGGTGAGTCGCAGCCTCGCCGCAGTCTCGAGACGCAGTGGACGGGCAAGCTCGAAGATGGCCGTGTGCGGCTCTCTTCCGCGTGATTTGATCGACCAGCCGGTCATCTCCTGACCATCGATTGCACGTGCAATGTCACCATCAGGCTCGGAGTAGTCGGCCCTCGCCCGGGAGAACTCGACAGGACGTTCATCGAGCATGGCCCGAACCTCGGAGACGACCAGATTCCCGGTCGTGTTGTTACGCCCAAGTGTAAACTGCCCGCCGGGCTGCTTCTCGGGAAGGGCCTCGAGCCGGAAAGCCGTATGTTCGCCGGCGGGAAGGGCGACGGTCAGTTCGAGAGTCTCCTCCGGGGGGTTGGTTCCGCTGACAGTGACGGACTGGTCAGGCTCGATCTTTACGGTCGCCTTGCCACGTGAGACAACTTCACCGATCGAGAGAGTCCGCCATCCGGGTGTCTCGACCGGCCGGTCGAACGCCGGCAGCGTCTTCTCGAGCGCGTCGATATTCGACTTCAACTGCTGTCGACGCTCCTTCTCGTCAGCAGTGGCCATCTCGAGAGTCGGTGCCTCATCAGGACGGTCAGCATCTTCGGTCTGATTGAAGATGGCAAAGAAACGGTAATACTCCTCGTGGGAGATCGGGTCATACTTGTGGGTATGGCATTTCGCACACCCCATGGTCAGCCCCATCCAGATCTGCATGGTCGTGTCAATGCGATCCTTGACGGCGGCCACCCGGAACTCTTCGTTGTCGGTTCCACCCTCATCGTTGGTCATGGTGTTGCGATGGTAGGCGGTAGCAATGGTCTGCGACTGGTCAGGATTTGGCAGCAGATCGCCGGCAAGCTGTTCGGTGGTGAAGCGGTCGAGCGGCATATCAGCGTTGAGGGCATCGATGACCCAGTCACGATATGGCCAGACGGTGCGGCCGAGATCCTTCTCGTAACCTTTGGTGTCGGCATAGCGCGCGAGATCGAGCCACATTCGGGCCCAGTGCTCGCCAAAGCGCGGGCTGGCAAGAAGCTCATCGACCATCCTCTCCCAGGCCGCCGGAGTCGGGCTGGCGGCGAAGCGGTCAGCGACCTCCGGTGCCGGAGGAAGCCCGACCAGATCGAGCCAGAGGCGCCGGACCAGAATCTGTGGTGCGGCAGACGGACTTCGCTGCAGCCCCTTTGCCGCAAGTTCGCTGTCGATCAACTGGTCGATCGGATGGCTCTTCGTCCGGGCGATGGCCGGCGCAACCACCGGCTCGAACGACCAGTGGAGCCCCCACGGGGCACCGGCGGCTATCCACCGCCGCAGCAGCTTCACCTGCTCGGCCGTTACATTGCGGTGTGAGGACGGGGGAGGCATGACCAGATCAGGGTCAGCGCTCGTGATGCGGGCGATGATCAGACTCGCCTCCGGATCACCTGGCTTGACGGGAGTCCCGGCCCGACGCGGTGCCTTTGCCGTCTCTTCGAGATCGAGTCGCAATCCCGCCTTGCGGTTTCTCTCATCCGGTCCGTGGCAGGAGAGACAGTTGGCGGCGAGAATCGGCAGAATATCGCGCCCGAACCGAATCGGTGGCTCTTCAGACTGGACGGCCGAACTGACTGGCATCGACCGGAACCAGCCGAGGACAACCAAAGCGGATAGAATAACAAGGAACTTCAGATTTCTGGTAATCATCGATCTCTACTCCTGGATAACATCCGAAGATGCCACTCAGCCCTGGGTGACCGGTCGGGCGAGACTGGCAATGGCTCGCAATCCGGCGAGGAGTCCGGCTTCGATCTCGGATTCGGACAAAGAACGGGCACGTATCCCTACGCCTGCCAGTACCTGAATAACTGCACCGGCCAGAACCTCTCCGCCGGTAATCACCACCTCACCATTTAGTGGCAGGTGTCCACCCTTGAGAAGTCCATCGAGATCGGCCGCGAGGCAGGCCCCGATCAGATACGAGAGCCTCTCCGCGGGGGTTGAATCGGTTCGTTGCTCGAGAAGCCTCACACAGAAGAGGGCTCGTGGCAGACCCGCCTTTCGCGTTTCATTCATTCCAGCGCCAACCCAGCGGGAGTCGAGGTGGCCCGGGCGTTCTGCCGGTACGGAACTGGCCAGAATTGTCTGGGTCTGACTGGCGTGAATCAACTCCCCGGTGAGCGAGGTGACACTTGAAGAGATACGCCCATCATCATCGAGGCGGATGATCTTCCAGTGTGATCCAAGGTTGAGGATCGTCGAGCCTGGCTTGAGCTGACCGGTCACCACCAGGCCAAGCCCGAGAGTCTCCTCACCACGCATGACATCGGTCGAACCGATCGATTCCGGGTCGACTCGATCAGGCCCTGATCGAACGCCGGGGACGAGCCGGATCGGCAGATTGGTAATCTCCGGAAAAGAGCAGAGATGATGGTTGGCGGCGAGCTCACCCAGACCTGCCGGGGCGACCAGATGCGGAACCTCCCGCAGACCAAGCGGGGAGGTGATCATTCCAGCCGCAATGACCGTCCAGGGCTCACCCTCAACCCCGCTCGAAATGGCCTCCTCACAGACACGGGCGATCGCTTGGCGCAGCGCCTCGTGGAGCATTCGCGGCGAACCTTCCCGGGCCGTGTCACGAACGCCAACGGCAGCCCGCGCCGTGGCGACGATCTCATCTCCCCGCAGATACCAGACCCGCGTATTGGTCGTTCCCGTATCGATGCAGATCAGATTGTCCATCTCGTTTGAACCGTTCATCATCGGCGCTCAGCTCCCTCAGAACTCTGCAGGGCAGTATACTGACGTGCCCGCCGATCGAGGGGATCCAGATTATCTCCACCAGTGTAATCCTGACCGAGCAGTTCCGACCCGACACCAACTGCCCAGGCGCCAGCCTCAAAGTACTCACGTGCCCTCTCCGGGGTCACACCTCCGGTTGGCACAAGACGGGTCCCAGGCAAGGGACCGTGGATCGCCCGCAGAAACTGGGGGCCCAGCGGCTGGGCCGGAAAGAGCTTGATCGCGTCCGCACCCGCCTGCAGTGCCTCGACGATCTCCGAAGGTGTAAAACATCCCGGAAGGGAGACCAGCCCCAACTCTCTCGTTCGGGCGATCACCGCCGCATCCCGGTTTGGCGAGACAATGAAACGGCCTCCAGCGTCGGCCACCCTCTCCACCTCCTCTGCTGTCAGAACCGTCCCCGCTCCAACCGTCAGCCGATTGCCAAAATGGGCGGCGAGCGCAGCAATCGTCCTCAATGCCCCGGGTGAGTTGAGCGTCACCTCGACGGCCCCTATTCCCGCCCCGGCCAGAACCTCGACAATCTCCATCTCCCGCCCGCCAAAGCTGCCCCGAAGAATCGCAACGACTCTTCCCTGCCCGATCATCTCCAGTTCTCTCGCCATATCTACTCTCAGCACCGATACTCCTGACTTCCACCCTTGATCCATCGGACGGGTGCGCCGACCTCTCAGCCCGTCAAAGTTTCTGCCCGCCACTGTATGGGTTATCGAAACGGCAGTTTAACGCCAATCGCCAGATAAGAAAACGGGGAACCGCCGAAACGATCCCCCGTCATAACTTTCAGTCCTGCCCTCTCGGGCCTGTCTCGAGATGCCTAAAAGAGCAGCTTCAAGGCAAACTGAATCTCACGTGCCGGATAGGCGCTGCGGATCGTTCCATATGAACCACCGGCAATCGCCGCCCCCGTCGAGTCGCGCCGGATATTGTTGGCATTGGTGTCCGGCACCTGGAAGTTGGTCTTGTTGAAGAGGTTGAAGGCCTCCATCCGGAACTCGAGCCGGGTCGTCTCGTTGAAGAGGCGGAACGACTTGTGAAGTCCCAGATCGGCCTGACTGAAACTCGGTCCACGCACAGTGTTGCGCCCGGCCGTACCGAACGGCAGACTGCGATCAGTCGGGACAACCACCGCACTGATGTTCAGATAGTTGTTCGGATCGGCCTTGCCCCCACTCGTCGCATAGAGATTTGGCTGAATCTGGTTCGGGCGATAGGTGAGCGAGGAACCGACCACGAACTGCGCCGCCGGACTGTAGGTCAGATTGGCCGGCAGGCCGCTCGTGACCGTATTGATCAAGGTCAGTCGCCATCCGCCAATCACCCCGTCAACCACGCCATTGGCACCGGAGAGGAACCGCCCTCCTTTGCCGAATGGCAGATCATAGACGAGGCTCGTCGTGTTATTGAGCGGCTGATCGTAGTTTGAACGCCCCTTATCGTTGGCCAGATTGCGGATATTACCCCGCGAGTTGTCGCCAAAGCTGGCCTCGAGGTGTCCAGCGACATTGTCCATCGCCTTCGACCAGGTGAATGAATTGAGCAGGTAGAGCCCGTTGGTGAAACGACGCTCGACCTTGACCTGCAGTGCATTGTAGGTCGCCCATCCACCATTGAATGAGGCCTGGATGAAGGAGTAGTTGGTGAATGGCCGTCGGTTCTGGAGCGGGGTGCCTGCCGCCGGATCGGTCGAGTTGTTGGGACGCGCCTGGTTGTAATCGGCAAGCGCAATCAGCTTCAGACTGCGGTTTCCGACATAGGCGACATCGAGCAGCAGCCGCCACGGCAGCTCACGCTGCAGGGTGAGGTGCCAGCTCTGCACATAGGCCGTCCGCGTGTCTCGCGGCGAGAAATTGACCCGCGCCGTGAGCGGATTGAACCGATCCGATGCAACAAACCCGGCCGGATAGCCCTGCGCTGTCAACCGGAAACAGTTGAGGAAGTTCTCTCCCGTACAGAACCCCTGCGACGGCTGCTGGGTAATCTCGCTTCCAACGATGTTCGGCCCGTTGAAGGCGAGCAGGTTCTCTCCCCCGAGACGGTTGAAGTGGATGTAGCTGAGGCCATAACCGCCACGGAGAACCGTCTTCTCCATTGCCTGCCAGGCAAAACCAAGGCGTGGCGACCAGTTGTTGAAGTCAGGATCGACCAGCGCCTTATTGTAGAGTGAACCGTCCTTTGCCCGAATCAGGGTCAGGGCAACCGGATCGAAGTTCGCGAGCAGGTTGTCCTTCTCATACTGCGGAGTGGCGAACTCATAGCGCATTCCGAGATTGAAGGTCAGCTTCTGATTGACCTTGAAGTCGTCCTGAAGGTAGGCAAAATGCATGCGCTGCCGGTAGTTGACGATGACGTTGTTGTTGAGCGAATAGGTGCTGCGCGCTCCGAAGAGGAAATCGGCCAGATTGTAGATGTTATTGCTGGTCGCCCCACTTGGACGGCTGAACTGACCCGAGTAGCCATCCTGACCATACTTCGGATTGAAGTCATCGATCTGGGTATTGACGAGCTGATACTCGTAGCCCATCTTCAGACTGTGGCCCTTGAGGATCGTCGTGTAGTTGAGTCGTGGGTTATAGACAATCGGATCCTGGAACTGGGGATTGCTGCTCTGACGTCCGAGACCCGTGTAACCGCCGATGTTCTGGGTATTGAGCCCTCCGGCAAAGCGCGGATCGGTGGGCAGCCCAGGAAGCCGGAAGTTCGGATCACCAACCCCGGTCGGAGTCTTCCCGGCCTTGGTTCGAGAAACTCCCAGGCGGAACTCGAGCACCGAGTTTCCGCTGATGGTATGGGTGACGCCGGTCGCCAGCTGCTGATTGAGTACTCGCACGAAGGCGTTGGCCTGGCTGAAGACCGGGCCGGGAATCGTCGGCGCCTCGTAGTTGTTCATCTTCCGCTGGCTCAACCTCGCGAAGATGGTCGTCTTCTTGTTGAAGGTATGATCGATCTTCAGGTCACCCTTGTCGTTGTAGAACTGGCTGCGCGGGAGATCCTCGAAGTTGTTGGAGACAAAGCCGGTCGCCGTCGCACTGGTTGTCGGGGCGACGAGCGCCGCCATGACCGAGCGGGCGAAGGGAGTGATGTCCGAGGCGGGAATGTTGCCATCAGCGTAGACCGTCCCGGTGATCGGATTACGAACGGGAACGCCCAACCGTCCCTCACGCTGCGCTGCCGTCGGTACCGTCGCGAAGCTGAGCGAACGGGTGATGCGACGGAATCCCTCATAATTGAAGAAGAAGAAGGTCTTGTCCTTCACAATTGGTCCGCCAATCGTCGCTCCGAACTGGTTCTGCTGAAGGACCGGCTTGACCCCGCGAGTCGGCTTGAAGAAACCGGTCGCATTGAGCGCCGTGTTGCGGAGATAGTTGTAGGCCGATCCGTGAAACTCATTGGTGCCACTGCGGAGCGAGGCATTGATCACTGCTCCACCGGCACGTCCAAACTCGGCACTGAAGTTGTTGGTCTGAACTCGAAACTCCTGCACCGCATCGGGAGAGGCCTGAATTACCTGGTTCGAGAAACCCTGGTTGCTCGTCCCGTATGAATTGTTGTCGATGCCGTCGAGGACAAAATTGTTGAGTGAGCTGCGAAGTCCATTGACGTTGAATGAGGCGTCGCGACCACCCGAACCCTGGTTGTTGAGAACTGACTTGCGCACTCCAGGTGAGAGTAGCGCCAGATCGGCATAGGCTCGGCCATTGAGCGGCAGATTGACGATCTGCTGCCGGTTGATGACCTGACCACGATCGCTGCTCTCGGTCTCGAGTACCTGGATATTGTCGGCAGAGATCGTCACCGTCTCAGTCACTGCACCGGGCTTGAGTGCCAGATCGATGCGCTGTCGGGCGTTGACCGTCACCTGGATGCTCTCGGTGATCGCCTTCGTGAAACCGGTCGCCTCCGCCGCAACGGTGTATGAACCGATCCGGACATTGGAGAACTGGTAGTTGCCACTCTCATCCGAAGTCGCCGTAACCGAGACTCCCGTCGCCACATTTCGCAGCGTAACGGTCGCGCGTGGTACCGCCGCGCCACTGCCATCCGTTACCGTCCCAAGAACGGTCGCCGTATCAAACTGACCGAGAACGAGTGACGTCGCCATCAGGGCGATGGCAAAAATTAGCGTCGACTGCCGGAATAGACCGATCAGTCTGCTTGCAGGTGCTTTCATTGAACCTCCTGGACCTATCAAAATCTTGTTGGTCGAACTTACTCTCTGGATCGCATTGAACCCACTCAAACTGATTCTACACATCCGACTCGATGTCTTATGGTATTTCAGCGAACCTATCATCAACTCTATCCGGTGTGCATTCAAACCAGCTTATGCTCATGTTAATTTTGAATTAAGATACACGAATCGACCGCCGGATCGAAATCAATTTTTGGCTGTGTGGGATTTTTGCATAAAAATTGAATCGGGTAGAGAGCCTGGCAACGATCAATCGGCAGGATATCTGGTCTGCCATTCGGGTGAGGCAGGATCGGGATGGGCAAGGTCGAGAGCAAGGGTTTGAATGATCTGGCGCAGTTCCAGATGGTCGAGCCAGTGCACGGGAATAGCCTCCAGTCCAAGCATGAGGCCGAGGATATTGCCGGTAATTGATCCGGTGCTGTCACTGTCACCGGAGTGGTTGATGGAGAGAATGACCCCACGGGCAAAATCGTCCTGGGCGGAGAGAGCCGCGTAGAGAGAGATGGCCAGGGCCTCCTCACCGACCCAGCCACCGCCAAGCCATTCGAGGACCTCCGGTCCCGGGCTGAGAGTCTTGTCCCGCCAGAACTCAAGTGCCTTGCGGATGGCGCGGGAGGTCTCGGTGTAGTCGAGATTCTGCGAGGTCTCAAGCAGGGCAAGGGACATCTCGATCGCCTCTTCGAGTGAACGACCGTCGAGCAGAAGCCGGATGATGGCGGCGAAACAGCCGGAGGAGTAGTAGCCGCTTGGGTGGCTGTGGGTAATGGCGGCAGCATCAACACCGAGCCGAAAAGCTTCGTGAGGGGAAGTGGCGAACAGCCCGATTGGGGCAACGCGCATCACGCCACCGCAGCCCTTGCTGTTATTGAGCGGGGTGGAGGTCGTCCCCATCTCCCGCGACGAGAGAGCGGAGAGACAGGTCAGGCCCGGGGCGCGACAACTGTAGAGATCCTTGATACCGATCAGCCAGCCATCGAAGAGGGTCGGCTCAAAGAGCGGCGATTTCGAGCGATGATCCTGAGTATGAAGCCAGCGCAGGTAGGCCCGATGGATCGCCGTGACCTGATCGGTCACTCCGTGGAGATGGCGGCGGGTCTCGGCGCGGAGCAGACCTTCGGCGGTGAAGAGGGTCATCTGGGTATCGTCGGTGATCGCCCCGCGGCGACCATAGGAGAGATCATAATCGGTGATCCCATCCTGACCGTAGATGTCACGGATGGCTCCGGTCGACTTGAATTCGACCGGAGCGCCAAGTGCGTCACCGACCGCACCGCCTAGCAGGCAACCGGCAAATTTCGAGTAGGGAAGGCCGTTTTTGTTATCCATGTACACTAGAAATGTATGTCAACTGTGAGAAGCTGACAAGTGTTCTGGCCCTTTGATGGTCAAGCAATCAGACCTTGCCGGTGGGCCCGAAAGAGGAAGCGGATGGGGAGTCAAATATAGATATGAGCCGAAGAGTCTTCACGCACCAGATCCGGAGGGAGAGAGCAAGCCGCTCTGGAGAGATCCTCGTCGTTCCGCACCGCAGAGCTGCCAGCGGTCTCGAAGGGAGAGCGGTGACCCTCGAAGATCTGGCGATCATCCAGTTGCGGGAGGCAGGAGAGGAGATCGCCTCAAGGTTGACCAGAAAGCGTCTCCTGCGGGATGGCGTTCAGTCGGTCTGCCCGGAGCTGACGCCAGACGAGGCAGGCGAGTTGGTCCTTCAGTTGAGCAAGAGCGTCGAGACGCTGCTGCGGACTGGGATTGGGCCAGAAGAGCTCACTGATGATCCGGAGGAGCGGATCAGGATGCTCGCGCAGGTTACCGGAATTTACAGAGAACGGCTGCGGGCGGGTTCACTGGTCGATTCGGGGGAACTCTTCTGGCGAGCAGCGGCGGTCGCAGAGGCTAACGGTCAGGCAAGGTCAACGCTCGTGGTGAGGGGGTTCTTCCGACTCCGGAGAGATGAGATTGGACTGCTCGACCGGCTGGCAGGTGATGGCAGCGAGATCATCCTGCCCGGTGGGTCCGAGCCGATCCTTGAGTCGACCCGGAAGGCAATCGACCAACTCTCCCGGCTTGGCTGGGAGATCGTCCAGGCTTGCGACAAATCACCGGTAGTCTCCGGTTGGGAACGGGCCTGCCGGATTGTGGCTGGTGGTGCGGCCGGTGATGGAGTCACCGCATTCACTGCCTCGACCGTCGATACGGAGGTGCGTGAAACTCTGCGAAGGATCGGCAGGCTGGCGGCCAGCGGAGTAGGGCTCGGGGAGATGGCCATTCTGACAACCGATATGGCGACATACGGCCCGGCGCTTCAGGCCATTGGCCGGGAGTATGGGATAGCTGTCTCGCTGCCGGAGGAGGAACCACCGGGGAGCTCCCGTTTCAGATCCTGGGTGAGACTGATGGTGGAGATGATCGGGTCCGGGTTCAGCTATGAGCCAGCACTGGCATTTCTCAACCATACCCTGAGCGGAGGATTGCCAAAAGAGCGGTTGAACATAGTCTTCGCGCACCGTCCGGACAACCTTGCCTCCTGGCGCAACTGTCTCGCTGCGCCCGGCACCCCGTGGCCCACATGGCTTGGTGATGCGGATGAACCGGTCGAGATGGCCCGACGAGACTGGGTCGCCATCTTGGTCGCGGCAGTGGACCAGATCAGGCCCCGGCTCGATTCAACCGGCCTTGCGTTGAGTGAACGGGTGCGACTGGCACTCGACGATCAGGTCTGGTTGAGTGGCGAAGAGTCGATCGCTGGCAGGCTCTTTGCGAGTGAAGTCGTCGAACTTCTTGCAACAGTGCGGGTGGCGCCACCGGAGACCACACCCGGCCTCGAGCTGCTCGAGCCAGAGATGATTGCCGGATCGGAGTACCAGCATATCTTCGTCGTCGGCATGGTCGAGGGAAGTCTGCCCCGACCGATCTCCGATGGTGAGATCCTCGATCTCTACGAGCGACGAAGGCTCTTCTCCGCCGGTTATCCGATCGAGACGGCGGACAGTCTGGTTCGCGACGAGCAGCTGACCATTCTCAGCGCTCTGGCGGCGGCGACCGGTTCGCTCACCTTCAGTATGCCGCGGATGAAGGATCACGAGGTGACCATCCCCACCGCACTCTTCAGTAAGATCGCCAATCACAACTTCGAGCGAATCGAGCTGCACTCCGGCAGTGACGCTGCGACGATAAGCCTCGAGGAGAGGCGGCGGGCTGACCCGGAACGAACACGACCTGACGATCAACTGAGTGGTCATATTCGCCGGGCCCTCTCGATCGAGCGATGGCGCGAACTCGCTGCGTTTCAGGACGAATACGATGGAATTACCGGAAGGGGGTTGGACGCCAGTGCCCGGGTCTGGAGCGCTTCGCAGCTGACCAGCTTCGGACAGTGTCGATTCCAGTGGTTCAGCCGTTACATTCTGGGTATTGAGGATGATGGTGAACAACCGGCCGAGTTGACCGCGCGGCAGTACGGGCAACTTCTCCACCGCACCCTCGAGCTGGCACTGGAGGGGCTTCCTGATGAAACCTCTCCGGGTGAGGTGCGCGAGTGGGCGCTGAGCAGACTCGCAGAGTCCCTCGATGCGGCGGCTGATGATCCCGACAATCCGCTCTGCAAGTTCCCGGCCTGGCCGGCCCAGCGAAATCAGATACTCAACCGGCTGCAGGAGGCCATCAGGAGTGAGCACTTCCTGGCAAAGGAGGCGACGGTCATTGGTAATGAAGTGCGGTTCGACGCACTCTGGCGTGGACTCCGGGTCACGGGATGGATCGACCGTCTCGACCGGACTCCGCAAGGGATCGAAATGATCGACTACAAGTCTGGCCGCTACTTTCCCCGGGGCGCCAATGATGGATCGGGAAGGCTGAAGCTCGACCTGCAACTGCCAATCTACATTGAAGCGGCCGGCCAGCAGCTCTTCCCTGGACAGAGGGTCACCGGCCGCTACTATTCACTCTCGACACGGAAGAATCTGGTCCGGCGACAGACGGATCAGAGCGAGAGACTGGATGGTTTTGTCGGGTCGGTCAGGCAGAAACTGGCAGAGGGTGACTTTGCAGTCGCCCCAGATGTGGCGGGCCAGGCCTGTGAATACTGCGAATTGGAAATGGTCTGTCGGCGCGGACAGCGACTGGGAAGAAAGACCGGTTTCGATTCTGTGCACGAAGAGGAGGAGAAGGAATGAGCCTGACTGTCGATCAGAGGGCGGCGATCACTGCCCGTTCCAGCATTGCCGTGACGGCTGGAGCCGGAACCGGCAAGACACATCTGCTTGCCGAACGGTATCTCTTTCATCTTGTCGAGGAGGGCTTGTCACCTCTCGAAGTGGTCGCGATAACCTTTACCCGACGTGCCGCGGCCGAGTTGCGGTCACGAGTCAGACAGATCGTTGCGCAGCGATTGCCTGACCGGGATGATCTTCTGGCCGGGATCGAAGCAGCCCCGATCACGACGATCGATTCACTCTGTGCACGAATCTGCCGTGATCATCCGCGTGAATCGGGTGTGCCGGCGTCATTTGAGATACTCAACGAGAGCAGCGACAAGCTGATCAGCCCGGACCTCATCAACGCGGCTCTCGACCGACACTCGCTCGATGGTGTGCTGCCGGAAATCTACGAGTCAATTCCATTCTCGCTGCTCCGCACGGTCTTGACCAGACTGCTCGCCGATCCGGTGACTGCAGAGCAGGCCTTTGCTTCAGCTCTCCAGTACGGAGAGGATGGTGAGAAACTGGTTGAACTCTGGGCCGCCATCGGACGGCAGGCCACCGAGTCTGAGTTCGAGCGATTGATCAACGGAGCAGAGTGGGCCGACTCGATCAGTACGCTCAAGAGTCATGCAGGGCGAAAGGGTGATACCATCGAGGAGCTTCGGCGTCGTGTCCTTGAGTTGACAATGACCCTGACCTCGGGTGCCAAGACCGATCTGGCCGGACGGGCAGACCTGGTTGAGCAGATCGGCAGCTTTAACCTCCGTGGCGGAAGTGTGAAGGGCTGGCCTGACGGGGGATTCGACACGGTCAAAGCAGCCCTCAAATGCCTTCGTGCAATTGCCCGGGAGATTGAAACAACCCGGCAGGTATTCACCATCACTGCGACGGATCTGGAGCTGGCGCGGATCATCCCACTGCTCAACCAGGCCTTCAATTATCTCCAGGCCAGTCTTCGACAGGCGCGTACGGCGGCGAGGCTGATCGACTACGCCGGAGTCGAGGCCGGAGCGCGGCGGGCCGTTCAGTCAGATAAGGTCTGTGATTATTACCGTCGTCGCTGGCGTGCCTTTCTGATCGACGAATTTCAGGACACCAGTCAGATTCAGGCCGATATCATCGAGCGGCTCACGGCTGAGGCGAGTCTGACCATTGTCGGGGACGAGAACCAGTCGATCTATGGTTTTCGACGGGCTGAAGTGGCCGTCTTCCGTCAATTCAGCGAGAAGATCGTCAATTCCGGCGGTTCGAACCACCAGCTAACCATCAGCTTTCGCAGCCACGCGGCGCTGACCGGCATTCTGAACAGAGTCTTCGAGACAGTCCAGCCGGATGAGCACCGGCATCTCGAGGCGCTGCGCGACGTGCCACCTGCCGGACCACCCTACGTTCGCTTTCTCTCCGTCGAAACGGTCAAGGGATCCACGAGACAAAGCCGACAGCAGAGAGAGGCCGGGGCGATTGCGTCGATCATCCGCCAGATGCTCGATGAGCGGCTGGCCGTTCACGATCGCCTCACCGGACTGACCAGACCCATTACTCCTGCTGATATCGCCATCCTCTCGCGAACCTGGCATCCACTCGAGATATTTGGGGAGGCTCTTGCAGCCGTAAATATTCCCTCGACCAATATGGGTGGAGGTGATCTGCTGAGAACCAGGGAGGCCCTGGATCAGATCGCGCTGATCCGCTTTCTGGCCAATCCAGGAGATGATCTCGCGCTGGTCGCGATTCTGCGCAGCCCCTTCTTTGCGATCAGCGACCTGCAGTTGCAGATCGAGGCGGAGCAGCGCGTCAAAGAGGCTGGCTGGTGGAGCCACCTCGCAACCTCGAGCGCTGGGGAGATCAGGCATGCCGCCGCCATTCTGCAGAGCCTGCTCGATCGACGGGGAACGGAGAGTCCGGAGATGCTGCTTCGACTGGCCGATCGGCTGACGGGATATTCGGCCGTGCTCGCCGGCCTTCCCAATGCACGACGGAGACTGGCTGACTGGCAGGCTTTTCTGGATTGGGTACGGGACGGGGAGAGAACATACGGTGGAGAGATCTTTCCTCTCTGGCGCCGCCTGAAGAGGCTGATCGATTGCCAGGTATCCATCCCCCGCCCTCCGCTCGAGGCTGGAGAGTCGGTCTCCATGCTCACCATTCACAGCGCAAAGGGACTTGAATGGCCGGTGGTCATCGTGCCCGACCTCAGCTTCAATCGGATGCCCAGTCGACCAGCGGTCCACTTCGATCCGCAGGTGGGGATTGCCCTCTCCCTGCAGAACAATGGGACCGATGAGACTGACGTATCCCAGGAGTCGGAGGATGATGACGAGCGGGCCGGCAGTCTGCCGGTCCTCTACTCCTGGCTTGCGGCTGCCCAGAAGAAGCGTGAGGCAGCCGAATTACGGCGCCTGCTCTATGTGGCAATGACAAGAGCCAGGGACAGAGTAGTCCTCTCAGCCCCCGATCTGCGTGGAGATCTGCCGGGTCAACTTATTCCTGGTCTCGAAAATGCCGGAATATTGGCCGAAACGATCCCCTTCCATCGGCCACCAACTGCAGATGATTCAACCGATTCCTGGTTGCCGGGTTGACGGATCGAATCACATTCGCTAGTCTCGGAACACTTACTTATTGACTGACTTGATTCTTTCCATCAATCTGCACTGCGATCAAACACTTTTGTGACCATTGTCTGAGGCGGCTCTGCCTGTGGGGGCCTGATCGTGTGTATGAACCAACAAGCTGACAAAAGACCCTGGCTGCTCGAGAACAGCTACGAGATTGGTGATTTCTTTGACGAGATGTTTGCGGGTGACAGCAACCCCCATCGTCATTATGAACCGATCTATGAGCAACTGCGCGACCTCTCACGCGAGTCATTTGAAGAACGGCGCAGACAGGCGGACATTGCCTTCCTCTACCAGGGCATCACCTTCACCGTCTACAACAAGGAGGACGAAGGGATCGAGCGAATCTTTCCTTTCGACCTGATCCCGCGCATCATTCCTCACCAGGAGTGGGATTTCCTCGAGCGGGGACTGACGCAGCGGGTCACGGCGCTCAACCTGTTCCTGCACGACATCTACCACGAGCAGCGGATAATTCGCGAGGGCCTCATTCCACCCGAACTGATCTTTGGCGCAAAGCATTTCCGGCGGGAGATGATCGGGATTCATCCGCCACGCAATGTCTATGCCCACATCGTCGGCAGTGATCTGGTGCGCGACCGGAATGGCGAGTATCTGGTGCTGGAGGACAATCTGCGCTCACCATCGGGAGTGAGCTACATGCTCGAGAACCGTCAGGCGATGAAGCGCACCTTCCCCAATCTCTTCCAGAAGTATGAGGTCCGGCCGAATGAGCACTATCCGCAGGAGCTGCTCGCGACGCTCCGCTCAGTCGCACCGCACGATATGCCCGATCCGACGGTCGTCCTGCTAACGCCGGGCATCTACAATTCAGCCTATTTCGAGCATACCTTTCTTGCCCGGCAGATGGGGATCGAGATCGTCGAGGGGCGTGATCTGGTGGTTCACGACAATCACGTCTACACGCGAACGACGCGCGGGCTGAAACCGGTCGATGTGATCTATCGACGGATCGACGATGAGTTCATCGATCCGCTCTCCTTCAATCACGACAGTATGCTTGGTGTCTCGGGACTGCTCAACGCCTATCGGGCAGGTAATGTGACTCTCGCCAACGCAATCGGCACGGGTGTGGCGGACGACAAGGCAGTCTATGCCTTTGTCCCGGAGATCATTCGTTTCTACCTGAGCGAGGAACCGATTCTGCAGAATGTGCCGACCTATCTGGCGATGCGTGATGAGGATCGGAAGTACATTCTCGACCATCTCGACAGCCTGGTCGTAAAGTCGGTCAATGAGAGCGGTGGTTATGGGATGCTGGTTGGAACACAGTCGACACAGGCAGAGCGGGATAGGTTTCGCGAACTGATCAGAATCGCCCCGCGTAACTTCATCGCCCAGCCAACGGTCAGTCTGAGTCGTCACCCGACCTATCAGGATGGTGAACTGTACGGTTGTCACGTCGACCTGCGTCCATACATTCTCTGTGGTGAAGAGGTCCGGATCGTGCCGGGTGGACTCACGCGGGTCGCCTTGCGAAAAGGCTCGCTGGTTGTCAACTCCTCCCAGGGCGGCGGGAGCAAGGACACCTGGGTGCTTGGAAAGTAGCGACGCGGCAACGCCGTGACTGAAGAACTAAGGACAGGCAAAAATCAATGTTATCTCGTGTAGCAGATGCACTCTACTGGATGTCGCGATATGTCGAACGGGCCGAGGATATCACGCGGATTCTGACCGTCAATTTTCACTCCCTCCTCGATGCCCCGGTCGAAGCGGCCGAAGCGGCCTGGCAGCCGATCATTGCGATAACGGGCGATGAGGAGCGTTATCGGCAGTGCTATCAGGAGTACAATGCCCGGAACGTGAGCGAATTTCTGCTCTGGAATCCGCACAATCCGAACGCCGTGACCACCTGTATCTCCCTGGCCCGTGAGAATGCCCGGAGTGTCCGTGAGCAGATCAGCAGTGAGATGTGGGAGAACCTCAACCGGCTCTACTTTCTGGTGCGCGATCTGGATCGGGATGAGGCACGACGGAGCGGCCCTTATGAATTCTTTGACCAGATCCGTTACGGGTCGTGGGCCTTTCAGGGTATCACTGCCGAGACGATGACCCACGGAGACGGGTATGAGTTCATTCAGTTGGGCAAAATGATGGAGCGGTCGGACAAGACAATCCGGACGCTCGACGTCAAGTATGCGGCAGTCAACCAGTTGACCGAGGGGCCGGAAGCCTCGCTGCAGTTGATCGTCCTCCTGCGTTCCTGCAGTGCCTTTGAAGCCTTCCGCAAGACCGGAGCCTCGGTGCTGCAGTCTGGGCGGGTCGCACAGTTCCTGCTGCTCGACCAGGAGTTTCCGCGGGCGGTCGGGTTCTGTCTCAACCGGGCACTTCGTTCCATCAACTCGATCTCCGGAATTGCCGGCAGCGACGCGGTTCGGCAGCCCCATCAGCTCAACAATCCGCAGCGGCAGATCGGTCGCATCTGCGCCGATCTCGACTATCTCAATATCGAAGAGATCCTCGACCACCGGATGCATCCCTTTCTCGACGGGCTGCTTCTGCGTATCAACCTGGTTGGAGACGACATTACCCGCACCTTCTTCAACACGCAGGTGATTCTCCCGGGCCGGAGCCAGCAGCCTGCCCAGCAACAGCAGCAATAGCATTGGTACGTCATTTAACCATTTACAAAGATGAGACTACAGATCAGGCATACGACCGTCTTTCGCTACGCAGAGTTGATCAATGAGGCCTACACCGAGATGCGACTGCGACCTCTCGAGACTGCCGGCCAGCGGTGTTACCGGTTCTCCCTCACCACCGAACCGCGGGGTGAAGTGATGAGTTATCTCGACCGTTACGGTAATCAGGTTCATCATTTCGATACACTGCAATCTCACCAGCAGGTGGTGGTCACGGCATCCAGTGACGTCGAGACTCCGAGTTCATTCCGACCGGAGTTTCAGGAACTTCCGCCACTCGATCGCTACGATTTTCTCGCGCCGACCGACTACGCTCCGGGGAATGGCCGGATTGGTGAGTTTGCGCGTGGCCACCTGGTTGCGGATGATCCGCTCCGCACGGCACGTGGTCTGATGGATGCGATCTATCGAAGGCTGGTCTACGATCCGGAGGCGACAGACGTCAAGACACGGGCCCCGGAGGTGCTGGAGATTGGTCGCGGCGTCTGTCAGGACTTCGCCCACCTTATGCTGGCCGCGACAAGGTGCCTGGGAATTCCAGCGCGCTATGTGAGCGGATACCTCTACAGTCCGCAGATCGTCAATGAACGGAAGGAGGCGGGGATAGCCATTCCTGCCAATGCGGCCTCGCATGCCTGGGTCGATGTCTATCTGGAGAATCACGGGTGGTTGTCACTCGATCCGACCCACAACTGTGAACAGACCGCCGAGTATGTCCGCGTCGCGACTGGCCGGGACTATGCGGATGTTCCACCGACCCGGGGGATCTACAAGGGCTCGGCGAGGGAGGAGCTCGAGGTGCGGGTCGAGGTACGCGCTGTCAACTGATGGAGAGCGGCCAGCCTTGCCTGACCAGCGAAGCTGACGTCTCGCGATTCTCAAAGAAGGCCCGTTATCAGCCGCCCTGTTCTGCCTGCTGATTCTGCACCTGAAACGAAAGGGCAGTTGCATTTGACTGCCAGCTGAATATGCTGTCTTGTCAGCTTCGTGTAAGATCCCTCTTCTGGAGGCTTCCCGTGGCCTCACGCGAAGGCGCAAGGAGACGAAGTAGGATCATCCAGTTCAGTCTTTCACCTTCGTCAGGTAACTGCATCTCGCTGCCCGTCAGTTGACTTTTTGAGAAGGGCCGGCTGCACCGCGCGAGGCGTCATAGTCGCGGTGCCACGTTGACGGCAGCGGGCGCTCCCCACCTACTCCATTTCACCACTGGGCTCACTTGCAACTTACGCCGCGCTGATTCAATAATCTAATCCGACTACCCCCATCACGGAGGATTATGATCAGAATCGGCGGCCTCGTAAAAACATTCAATCACGTCCGAGCGGCACTGCAGGCCGGTATTCCTGAGGGGGATCTCGATGAATTCCGACGCCAGGTGCGCCAGATTATCGGCCAGGTCGAGGAGATATGTGCCGGACATGGTCATCCCTCACGCGTCCTCCCTGGGCCATCGCGGATGGCTTACCAGTTTCTGAAGAGTCTCGACCTCGATAATCTGCCGGTTCGCGAAAGTGGTCAGCCTTCACAGCCAGTTGGACCGGTCAGGATACGCAATGTCGTCAGCATCGCCGAAAGTGTCGCTCGCCAGCTCTGGCAGCAGCGTGAGGAGCTGCACGAATCACCCGCCAAAATGGGTGAGCTGATCAAACTTGTCAGGAAGCATACCAACACTATCGAGGCTATCTGCCGCGAGCAAGGGGAGACTCCAGCCGCACTCGAGACGCGATCCAGGGTCGCCTTCACTTACCTCAGCTTTGCCTCGAGCGAATCGAATCTGCGCGCCATCATTGCAGCGCTCCTTCTGGCCGATGAAGCGTCGCGAAGCTCAAGTCTCCCACCAGGCCGCTTGCTCATTGTCGAACTGCTCGGCATGAACTCGCTCTGGCGCTTCCGCCAGTATGGAAACGCCCTCGTTCTGCGGGTCTGTCCTGGTTTCATCAATGCGGATATGAAGGTATGGAGGGCACTTCTGGCGTCGATTCTTGGCAAAGGCACCGGGCAGGATCGTCTCGCGGTCACCGATTTTACCCTCTCTGAAGATTTCAACGACATCCTCTTCGAGGTCGAGGCTCTCGCCGCTCCCCCAACCCCCATCACCCGCGGCCGGGTTCACGATCTCGACGAGAGCTTCCGTCGCGTCAACGATCGATACTTCAATAACCGAATGGATCGACCAACACTCTGCTGGAATCAGACACTCACTTCGCGCAAGTTTGGCCATTACCAGCCCGCTCGTGATACGGTCATGATCTCCGTGAGTCTCGACAGCCCCGACGTAAGCACTTCCCTGCTCGATTATGTGGTCTATCACGAACTGCTCCATAAGAAACATGGCAGCCAGATCATCAATGGACGACGTATTGCCCACAGTCCTGCTTTCCGGGATGATGAAAGACTATTCAGTAACTGGCAGGAGGCCGAAAATGAACTGGGAAGACTGGCAGTGCGGCAGGTATCTGGTCGTTGAGACGCTCTGGCTGATTGCTCTGGCTGACCGAAGAGGTTCGCGAGTGGGATTCAATTCCAGTTGTCGAGGAGCTGGAGGTCACCGATGACGTTGTTGAGGTAGCTAATCCCGATCACCTGCTCGTCCGGTCGAATCGAGATGCCTGGAACCCACCTGGCCCGCACTCCATTCAACTCGAAGAGAAAGTCGCGGCGCCTCGTTTCCAGATCAAGGTAATTCAATTGGATGCGATCTTTGTTCTCGTTGGTCAACGCAAAATATATTCCACGCGACGTCAGATCCCAGTAACGACTGACATCCAGATTCTCCAATCCTTTTACCGGTGACTCAGTTCCAGTTGCCAGATCCTTCTGCCACAAACCATCCGTCCTGGTAAAGTAGAGTGTTCGCCCATCTTGTGACTCGAGAGGCTCCAATGCCTGAACTTCGGTCACTCTCATCGCTGTGCCACCATTGACCGGTATCTTCCAGATCTGCGGCTGTCGCCTTCGATTGGAGACATAGTAGATGTGGCTTCCATCCGCCGACCAGGATGGCATATAGCCTTCAGTGATCATCTGCAGATTTCTGCCATCAGCGTCGATCAGGTAGACATCAGCCGGCCCATTCTTCCTTCCGTCAAAGACGATCCGGCGACCATCAGGGGACCAGCGCGGGCTGCCTAGTCCTTCAAAATCGACCTGGGTCAACTGTACGGGCTCAGAACAATCAGATTTCGCAATCCATATCTGGTTGACGCCTGTCCTGTTCGAGACAAAGAGCAGCTGCTTTCCATTGGGCGAGAAGCGGGGATTGAGAAAGTTCTTTGAACTGGCGTTACTGATGACCCTCCGTGATTCACCGTCGTAGCGACTATTCAGATTACTGGTATTGGAATCGATGCGGCAGACCCAGTCCTTGCTGGACCTGTTTACCGACGACTTCGCGTCAGGGCCCTTGCCCGGCGGCCATACCTCGATCGAGGTGCTTTGTGAATACTGTGTAAAGACAAGTCTTTTACTGAGAGGATGAACATCAAAGCGATCGATATCACTGACCATCGAATCGATCAGCGTCGGTGTTTTCTCATCGATCTTCTGCCGCCAGAGTCGACCTACTCCGATACGTCCCGAGACAAATAAGATCTCACTGTCATCAGCCGACCATCTGAGATCCGCAATCGCGAGCCGATCAAAGGTAATCTGTCGAAGCCTCTTCGTCGCAATATCGACAACCCAGATATCCCCATCAAGATCGCCACGCCAGCGAATCAAGGCGACCGATTTTCCATCGTGGGAAAAACGGGGAGTCGAATCGAATCGCCATTCTCCAAGAACTGGTTCAGTCAATTTGATCCGTTCTGTTCCATCAGGAGAGAGAAGAAAGACGGACGATGGGGTATCCGGCGTTTCATCGTCAATGACGGCCAGGTAACGACCATCAGGCGACCAGTCAAGACCTCCCCAAACCTGAGTGAGCGTCTTTTCGTCTCCACCGGCCGAAGAGGCAATAACGAGATCGATCTTCCTCTGCGCATAGAGATCCCCCCTCAGAAAGGCGATCGACTTGCCATCTGGTGACCAGGATGGACTATGCTCTGAAAGTGGATGGTTGGTAATCCGATTGAGCAACTTACTGGAAGAGTCGAAGCTGGTGCTGACGAAGATGTCGAGGGTCGTCGAAGACTGGCCACTCGATAAGGCGATCTGCCGACCTGTCGGCGAGAAGACTGGATCAGTTTTGTAACCGGAGGTCGTTGCAAGGGTGAGGATGCGCGGATAGGTCACTGGCGTCAGACCGGTTTTGATCATCCGTCCAAACAAGTTTGGAGCAACCAGTATCAGGATGGCAAGAACCAGCATAATTCCGAGTGTCGTCAGAACCTTCCAGTTTTTGAGCGCCAGGATCACCTTGGGCGTCAGACGGGGCTGGATCTCGCGAGACTCAACCGCATCAGATTCAATGGACACATCTCCCCCCGCTGGCTCCGACTCATTCAAAATTGATTCCACTTCTTGCCTGTCGAGCTGCCTGACGGGGTAACTGAAGGTGTAACCTTTTCCTGGAATTGTCAGGATGAAAGAGGGGCTGCGGGGATTGTCGCCAAGTAAACGGCGGAGATTGTAGATGTGCTGGGTGAGGTTCCGCTCATCGATCTCCTTTCCCTCCCAGACATTCTCGATCAGTTGCTCTCTTGTGACCAGATTTCCTGCATTTTCAATGAAAAGGAGAAGGATGTCGTAAAGTTTTCGCTGGATCTGGGTAGGTAGTCTGTCTTTATATAGCTTCTGGTTCTCGCAATCGACTATGAATGAATCGAATTGAAAAAATATTGCATTCATAGGGTCCACTTACGCTAACACTCCATTGTGAATTTCAATATACAAGAGTCAACCAGAAAACAATGAATAACTATCATTAGTAAAATCCAACTTAGAAGTCAAGACAAATCAAATAGTGGTGACTTCAGCTGGTAAGCTAACGATTGGTAATGGCTTTGGCAAAGCGATCTATCACGCGTTTCTCTTTGGTTTAAGGGAAAAAGGCTCCTGTTCTTGAGACAACGTGGTTATCCACAACCAATCATCTTTTGAAAGAGTTGCCCTTTATAAAAATCGAGTGTAGGAGAGGTAACCTCGGATTTCAACCCTGTGGAGCCCGGCAAGTGACTGGATAAT
>CAIOZW010000135.1 GCA_903862855.1 uncultured Acidobacteriota bacterium | reverse complement strand
CCTCGCCCTGCTCGACGAGTCGAAGGTCGCTGAGGTGGCCGACGCTCTCGGGGTGACGGTCGAAGAGGTGGCGCGGGTTCGGCAGACGGTGCTCGAGAGTCGCCGCGTCGTCGTCGTCTTCGGTGACGAGCTGCGCGGGGCGGGGCTTGAGTCTCTCGCACTTCTCGAAAGCGCACTGCCGCCACTCGATGCTCAGGCAGCCGAGAGTGCGCGTCAGGCGTGGCTCGACCAGCTTCAGCGGCAGGTTCGTTCCACCAACTCGACCAGCAAGCCCTCGATCAACGAAAATCCCTACACCTATATCGTTGAACATCCTACACTCGAAGTCGGGGCCGAGCCGGTTAGCTCAACAACCCGATTCTCCTTCCTGCCGCTCGTTCGTTATTCGAATACCGTCGGGGCCTGGCAGATGGGTATGGACAGTGCCTCGACTGGCGGGATGTCAGCCGGATCAATGCTCAATTCGGCTGGTGGCGGCATCCGCGGGCTCTTTGTCGCTGGTGAGGATCTGATCCTCAAGGCCAATGGTGATGGCCCGATCGTCCGCGCCCAGCTCGAGAAGCTCGAACTTCTGGTGGTCCAGGATATGTTCCTCTCCGCGACGGCCCAGTTGGCCGATGTGGTCCTGCCGGTGACCAGTTTTGCCGAGTCACAGGGGACTCAGGTCAACAATGGCTCGCAGGTTCAGTTTGTGCGCCGGGCCATCCCACCAGTCGGGCAGGCTCGTCCAGACTGGATGGTTGTCAGTCAGGTCGCCCGTCAGATGGGCGTCGACCTTGGTTACCAGGGACAGTTGAAGACGGTCTTCAAGCAGATTGCCGAGGGTGTGGAGGGCTATGCCGGACTCTCCCACAATATGCTGGCCAACGAGGGAGCAACGGCGATCCAACGTCCGGCTCCGCAGGCGGCAAGTATCGATCGGGCGGAACTGCTTGGACGGCTGGCGGGTGAAGTAGCGCGGATCAACCGCCAGTTGCCGGTCGACCGGTCCGAACTGACGGCCAAGGCCGGGTCACGTCTGCGCCAGCGGTTTGTCCAGATCACCCGGCACTCCGAGATGATCGACCCGACCCTGCCAGAAACGGCCGATGCGGAGAATCCCGCTCCGGTCGTCTTTCCGGCCTAATGTGCCTTCCGGCTATTTGCCGGCAGGTGAACCGACAGGATTTGGCGGCAGCGATTCATTTCTGCCACAAAGCTGACTAAGATACGAAGCTGACAAGATATGTCATCCATACTCAATTCGATCGATCTTCAATTCATCCTTGGCTCGCTGATCAAGACAGCTGTCTTCTGGATCTGCATTATGATCGTTGTCGCCTACACGGTCTATGCCGAGCGCAGAGTCCTCGCAGTCATCCAGAATCGGCTCGGCCCGAACAGGGTAGGCTGGCAGGGGCTGCTTCAGCCTTTCGCTGATCTGATCAAGTTCATCTTCAAGGAAGATATCATTCCATTTGCCGTCAACAAGGTGCTCTACCTGATCGCCCCGGTCGTCGTTCTCGTGCCGGCAATGATGGTGCTGATCGTCTATCCATTTGGGCCTCGCAATGTCCCCTTGCCGGGCGGTGAAGTGTTGAGCAATATGCTCAACAACTTTGGGAACTCCCTCGGGTACGACTGGGCGCTCGATCTGACCCACATCGACCTCTTTGTCTCCAACTTCAATGTCGGGTTACTCTACATCTTCGCCCTGACCGGACTCGGAGTCTATGGTATCGTCATCGCCGGATGGGCCTCTAACTCGAAGTACAGTCTGATGGGCGGGCTACGATCCTCGGCGCAGATGATTAGCTACGAGTTGGCCCTCTCCCTCTCCGTCGTTGCCGTGCTCATCCCGGCGGGAACACTCGACCTGGTGAAGATCGTCGAGTTGCAGGGCGGAACCTGGTTTGGCTTCATTCCAAAGTGGAATCTGCTCGCGCTCTTTCCAGCCGGTCTGATCGCCTTCGTCGTCTATCTGATCAGCGCGATCGCCGAGACCAACCGTGTTCCCTTCGATCTTCCCGAAGCGGAGACCGAGCTGGTCGCCGGTTTCCACACCGAATACAGCGCTCTCAAATTCGCCCTCTTCTTCATGGGTGAGTATGTCAACATGACCACCGTCTCGGTGCTCGCGACAACCCTCTTCCTGGGTGGTTGGCAGGGGCCTCTGGTGGGGACTTACCCTTGGCTTGGTCTGGTCTGGTTTGTCGGAAAGGTCTTCTTCTTCCTTTTCCTCTATATCTGGTTGCGGGGAACACTGCCGCGCTTCCGTTATGACCAGTTGATGAACTTTGGCTGGAAGATCCTGCTGCCGGCGGCGCTGGTCAACATTGTCATTGCCGCAGTCCTTGGCGTACTCTTCCTCTGATCTTCTCATCGCGCGGGGGAGGGATCTGACCTCACCCGCGGGAGAAAGCTGACTCTTTATGGAAACGATCCATCTCTTGTTTCTGGCGATTGCCGCGCTGGCGGTAGTCTCGGCCTTCAACATCATTCTGCAGCGTAACCCGATCTATAGTGCGATTGGCCTGATCATCGTTCTCTGCTGCCTGGCCGGGCTATTTCTGACCCTTTACGCCCAGTTTATCGCGGCGATCCAGATCATCGTCTATGCCGGGGCCATCATGGTTCTCTTTGTCTTCGTGATCATGCTCCTCAATGTCCGTGAGGAGGAGTCACGAACCGACCGGCAAAAGTACCTCAAGTTTCTCGCCGCACCGCTCTTTCTTGCCTTGCTCGCCGAGGTTGCAGTCGTGATCCGCTTTGTCAACATGCCGGCTCCGGCGATCGAGGATCCCAATACGGCAATCGATCCTTCGCAGTCACTCGGCACGGTCGAATCGATTGCCCATGTCATGTTCACCGATTTTGTGCTCCCATTCGAAGCCACTTCGGTTCTCATTCTGATGGCTATCGTCGGGGCGATGTATCTGGCGCGGCGTGACAGCGGCGAGGGCGCGGAGAGGATCGAACAGGCCCTCGCAACCGACGCTGCACAGCCCCCTGTTGCAGTTCACGAAGATTCAGGACACTGAGACCGCTCTTGGCGGTCGAGGTTCAATTCTGCCCGATACGGGCATTGAGGGTTGACGCTGTCGATCATTCTTCTATGAATCGGACAGAAGTCGACCAGGTAAACGGTAGATAACGGTAGATTGAAGCTATGATTCCCTTATCCTGGTATTTGGCTCTGAGTGCGGTGCTCTTCACGATCGGTGTGGTGGGCGTGATCATTCAACGAAACGTGATCGTCCTCTTCATGTGCGTTGAGTTGATGCTCAATGCGGTGAACCTGACGCTGGTCGCCTTTTCGCGCTTCCTTGGCGATATGACCGGCCAGCTCTTCGTCTTTATCGTCATGGCGGTCGCGGCTGCTGAAGCAGCCGTCGGACTGGCGATCATCATCTCCCTCTTCCGTAATCGCGAGACACTGAACATCGACGAAGCGGATCTACTGAAACTCTAGGCAGTTATCATGATGTGGTCATCCACATCAGAACGATCAGACCACTATGTTGAAATGGATTGTCCTGGCGCCACTGATTGGCGCGATCATCAATGGATTCTTCGGCAAGCGGCTCGGTGAAAAGCTGATTGGCCTGATTGCCAGCGCCTCGGTGGCCGTATCGGCGGTGCTCGCTTTCTTCGTCTTCTTTACCAAACTGCTGCCGTTGCCGGTTGGGGAGAGGTTGATCACTGAGCATTTCTTCACCTGGATCAAGGTGGGGAACTTCCAGGCCGACTTTGCCTACCTGCTCGATCCGCTCTCTGGAATCTACATTCTCTTCATCACCGGGGTCGGACTGCTGATTCACATCTATGCGACCGGCTACATGCACGGAGATCCGGGGTACTATCGCTTCTTCACCTACCTCAATCTCTTCATGTTCATGATGCTCACCCTGGTGCTCGCCGACAACCTGCTGCTGCTCTTCGTCGGTTGGGAAGGAGTCGGGCTCTGCTCATACCTGCTGATCGGCTACTATATTCGCCGTCAGGAGGCTGGCGACGCGGCAAAGAAGGCCTTCATCACCAACCGTATCGGCGATTTCGGCTACATGATCGCGATGTTCCTGGTCTTCACGACCTTTGGAACGATCAGTTTCGTCGCGAAGGGGGATGTCCCCAGCTTCCTCACGCAAGCGGCAGCCCTGTCACCGGAAGCAATCTGGACGTTCGGAACGATGACGGCGATCGCGCTGCTCCTCTTCGTTGGAGCGACTGGAAAATCGGCTCAGATTCCGCTCTTCGTCTGGCTGCCGGATGCAATGGCCGGTCCGACGCCAGTCTCGGCGCTCATCCACGCCGCGACAATGGTCACGGCTGGAGTCTACCTGACCGCCCGCTGCTCGGCAGTGGTTGTCAAATCACCGACAGCAATGGCAGTCATGGCCGTGATCGGCGCAGCAACGGCCATCTTCGCCGCGACGATCGGTCTGGCTCAGAACGATATCAAAAAGGTGCTGGCCTACTCGACTGTTTCGCAGCTTGGATATATGTTCCTCGCCTGCGGAGTCGGAGCAATTACGGCCGGTGTCTTTCACGTCGTAACCCACGCCTTCTTCAAGGCACTCCTCTTCCTCGGTTCCGGATCGGTCATTCACGGAATGCACGAAGAGCAGGATATCAGGAAGATGGGCGGTCTGAAAAAGTACATGCCGATCACCTTCGCGACGATGATGGCTGGATGGCTTGCCATCAGCGGGTTCCCGCTCCTCTCGGGTTTCTTCAGCAAGGATGAGATTCTCTGGAAGACCTGGTCGACCGAGTCACTACCGCACGGTTGGGGCAAGTTCCTCTGGGTGATTGCCGCCTTGACGGCCCTGCTTACCGCCATCTACATGACTCGTATGATGGTCATGACCTTCTTTGGCGCGTCGCGTTTCGGCAAGGCTCACGGCCACGACGACCATCACGGTGATCATCACGGAGACGACCATGGCCACCACGGAGACCCGCACGAGTCACCGGCAGTGATGTGGATTCCACTGGCGGTTCTGGCAGTTCTCTCCATCGTCGGTGGGTTCATTGGTGTGCCTGCCGCGCTTGGTGGCTCGAACCATTTCGAGCACTTCCTCGAACCGGTCATTGCCCACGTCGCACCGGCTGGTGAATCGGCTCACGCCTTACCGGTAGCCACTGATCACGGAACTCCACACGGTGCACCGGCTGATCACGTTGCCGCCGCTTCAGCTGCTCCGGCCCATGCCGATGCTCATCACGATGTTGGAACCGAGCGACTCTTCACGGTCATCTCGGTACTCCTCGGTTTTCTGGGCATCGGAATCGGTGCTGCTGTCTGGCTCAAGAATCCGCTCAAACCGATGTCGAAGGTTCTTGAGAACAAATACTACGTCGACGAGATCTATGAAACGACCGTCATCCAGCCGCTCGAGCATACCTCACGCGATCTGCTCTGGAAGGTGGTTGATGTCAGGATCATTGATGGATTTGTCAACGGAGCGGCCCGAACCTTTGCCGGTCTTTCGGGGATTCTTCGCCACACCCAGAGCGGGTATGCAAGGAACTATGCGGCGGTGATCCTGATTGGTGCGATCATCATTATCGGATACTTTGGGTTTCTGGCGACCCGCTAGTTCGAGAACTGTCGCAATATCGAAGATAATCATATGAACCTGATTACGATTACAACCTTTCTGCCCCTGCTTGGCGCAGTCGCACTGATCCTTCACAGCCTCTTCTGGGCGGCTCGTGGAACCTCGAAGGAGCAGCTCGACAACCAGTACCGCTGGATCACCCTCTTCTTCACCCTCGTCACCTTCGTCGTGTCGCTGCTGATCCTCCCGGGTTTTGACAGCTCCCAGGCCGGCCCGCAGATGACGCAGAAGGTCGCCTGGATTGGCGCCTTGGGGGTCCAATATTTTGTAGGTATCGATGGAGTAACGATCTGGCTGGTGATCCTCTCGACCTTCCTCATGCCGATCGCCGTCCTCGCCAGCTGGAACGTGACGAAGCGGGTTCGCGAGTACATGGTCTTCATGCTCATACTCGAGACGGGAATGCTGGGGGTCTTTGTCTCCTTCGACATGTTCCTCTTCTACCTCTTCTTCGAAGTGACGCTGATACCCATGTATTTCCTGATCGGTGTCTGGGGCGGGGAACGTCGAATCTATGCGGCGGTCAAGTTCTTCGTCTACACCGTCGTTGGAAGCCTGCTCATGCTGGTCGCGATCATTGCTGTCTACATCTACAATGGCGCGACAACCTTCGATATCATCGAGATTACCAATAACATCGCGACAGGGGCGACGATCATCCCGGCCGGGATCAAGTTCTGGCTCTGGGCGGCCTTTGCCCTTGCCTTCTTCATCAAGGTTCCGCTCTTCCCGCTCCACACCTGGTTGCCTGACGCCCACGTCGAGGCCCCAACTGCCGGATCGATCATCCTCGCCGGCGTACTGCTGAAGATGGGGACTTACGGACTGATGCGCTTCAACCTCCCGCTCTTCCCGGATATCTCGCAGAAGGCCGCCCCGTGGGTCATGGCACTTGCTGTCGTTGGCATCATCTACGGTGCGCTGGTCGCGATGATCCAGCCGGATATGAAGAAGCTCGTCGCCTACTCTTCGGTCAGCCACCTTGGTTTCGTCGTTCTCGGCATCTTCTCTTTCACCGAGCTGGGGATGCAGGGGGCGCTTTATCAGATGCTCAATCACGGTATCTCGACCGGAGCACTCTTCCTCTGTGTGGGGATCATCTATGAGCGTCGCCATACCCGGCTTATCTCCGAGTATGGTGGACTTGCTTCAGTCATGCCGCGCTACTCGACAATGTTCATCATCGTCGCGCTCTCGAGCCTTGGTCTTCCACTGCTCAACGGATTTGTCGGAGAATTTCTGATCCTGATCGGCACCTTCTCGTCGACTGTTCCTCACGCGAAGCTCCTGACCGTCTTCGGTGCGACCGGTGTTATCCTCTCGGCCGTCTATCTGCTCTGGATGCTCCAACGGGTTCTCTTCGGGGAGATCAACCGTCAGGAGAACGCGGAACTTGAGGAGATGAACTGGCGCGAGAAGACGGCTCTCATTCCGCTCGTGGTTCTTGCGATCATTATGGGTGTCGGGCCGATGATCTTCCTCCGTGGTACCGAGAAGTCGGTCAACAGCATCAGGGAATCGGTTCAATCAATCGTCAAGCGGTAAGTTACACTGAGCGGGATCAGGGGCCATATATCGGTCCTCTCATCGCTCCGGATTCACATATGCAACTTGATACTCTCAATCTCAACTATTGGTCGATCGCCCCAGAGCTGATCGTCTCGGTCGGGGCGGTTGTCCTGATGCTGATGGATGCCTTCTCGAAGAAGGGTGGATACAAGGCCAATCTCATCGTAGCATTGATTGCGCTGCTTGCTGCCTTTGCCTCCCTCGCCGGACTTGGTTCGCTCGATGGCGGAAGTTTCTTCAAGGGCATGATCGTCGTCGATGCCGTACGCACCTATGCCGCAGGGACTGTGCTGCTGATCTCGGTTCTGGCAGTTCTGCTCGCGGGACAGTTCATCGAGGACGAAGGGCTGCCAGCTGGTGAGTTCTTCTCGCTGATCCTCTTTGCCGTAAGTGGAATGCTTCTCCTTACTGCCGCAGGTGATCTGGTGACTGTCTTTCTCGGCCTGGAGATTGCGTCGATCACGACCTATGTCATGGCCGGTTACCGGCGTTACGACATCCGTGCCAACGAGTCATCGCTCAAGTACTTCCTGCTCGGCGCTTTCTCGACGGCCTTTCTGCTTTATGGAATGGCTCTCACCTACGGGGCGACCGGGACGACCAATATCGATGGTATTCGTGAGGCGATTACCAACGGAACGCTCAACTTCCCGGGCCTCCTCCTGCTTGGAGCGGCGCTGATCCTTGTCGGTTTCGGCTTCAAGATTGGCAGTGCCCCTTTCCACCTCTGGACACCTGATGT
>CAIOZW010000134.1 GCA_903862855.1 uncultured Acidobacteriota bacterium | reverse complement strand
ACCATGCCCGTCTCTCTCGCTGCTCCGCTCATGATCGTCATCGGTACACTCGATTCGTCGCTCCTCTCTCTTCCGGAGGTCAACGACTATATTACGGTCGCCCGCGTCGCCAACAATCCGAATGAGGTCTACTACTTTCCTCTCTTCCCCGCGCTTGGATCGCTCGTCGGCTGTCTCATCCTCTACCATATCGCCCGGCGTGGAGAGCGTTTTGTTGCCAGACGTTTTCACCCCCGCCATCTCGAACGTGTCAAGGCCATCTACCACCGCTGGGGTCTGGTCGCGCTGATCATTCCCGCTCTCCTCCCGCCGCCAATGCCGTTCAAGATCTTTGTCGTCACGGCCGGAGTTCTCGGGTACCCCGTCTCCCGCTTTGCCGTCGTAATCATGCTGGCCCGCACCATTCGCTACTATTTCTGGGGAGTCCTCGCCTGGTTCTTCCGTGACGAGGTCCGCCAGATGATCGACTGGCTTGGCCAGCACGTCGTCGCCATTCTCGGCGGACTTCTCTCCCTGCTCCTGATCGTCCTTGCCAGCCGCTGGCTGATCATCCGCTTTTCGCAGAGATCATCCAATCCGGCCACGACGGACACTATCCCGGATTGATCCTGATGAAAAGTCTTCTCCACGGTATTGGTACTCTCCTTAAATCTATTCAGATTGCCCTCGTTGGACTCGGCTCCCTTGGTGTTCTTCTGATCTCGTTTCTCGACGCGGCCATGATTCCGCTTCCCGGCGGACCTGATGCTGCCGTCATGGCCCTCTCTCATCTCAACCACTCCCGCATGCCGCTCTATGTTGCCGGCGCGATCGTCGGCTCGACCTTTGGATGCCTTGTCCCTTACTACTTCGGTCGAAGTACCGGCGTTGCCGCCCTCCGTCGCTTCGATCCCGCGAAGATTGCCCGTATCTCCAGCCTCCTCGATCGCTATGACCTCTGGTCCGTCGTCGTCGGGGCACTACTCCCGCCACCGTTTCCTTTCAAGCTCTTCCTCATTACCGCCGGTGTCTTCAGTATGAATGTCTGGCGCTTCCTTGTCGCCATTGCCATCGGTCGTACTATCCGCTATTCACTCGAAGGCTGGATGGCTGTCCGCTATGGCATGCAGGCAACCGAGATCTTTAAGCAACACTACCCAAAGATCGGTCTTGGTCTCGCCATCACCATCGTGTCAATCATCATTGTCAGGAAATTTATTCTGAAAGATAGTGAGCTTTCAGTCTAACCTATTCGCCTGACAGTCCTTAGGGCGTAAATTTTAAAAAGATCTAAATTTTATCTACTTTCAATCATGTTACTCCCCGGAAGAGTCATTTCCTGGTCGGCCTGTCGTGGGCGGAAGACAAGATTTCGGCACATCTTGGCATAGAAATAGCAGACTTTTAACAGTTCTTTAATCGACTGGACTGGGTTATCATCCACACACGTTGGTAGTTGATCAGTTATTGAAGTTTAGCGTTGACAAGACGCCATGTTTATTGTACTTAGATTAAGTCTAAATTTGATTGCGTTTAAATAGCGTGAGGCTATCAGATTTTACACGATAGGTTTGGGGTACCGGGACGCCCTGACTTGCAATAGTGGGCCTGTTTGAGGGGTGCTTCCTGAAAAGTACGATTAAGTATTATTGAACTGCTGATTGGTTGATACAAATGGCACGGTCCAGAAGACTAAGGAGAGCTTAATGAAAAGTAAGAAGATAATGGCAATGTTTGCAGTGGCGGCGATCGCCGTGCAGTCGTTGACGGTGATCCCGTCCGCGCTGGCACAGGGCCAGGGAGAGCCGACGAGGAATCAGTTCTGGTGGCCAAACCAGGTCGATCTGAGTCCATTGCGTCAGAACGGTGCGGCCTCAAATCCGATGGATGAGAAGTATGATTACGCGAAAGAGTTCGCGACGCTCGATCTGAAGGTTTTGAAGGCTGACATTGCAAAGGTGCTGACCACATCGCAGGACTGGTGGCCGGCAGATTACGGAACCTACGGTCCATTCTTCATTCGGATGGCCTGGCATAGTGCGGGAACATATCGGACGTTCGATGGTCGGGGAGGGGCGGATGGAGGCCAGCAGCGGTTTGAGCCGCTCAACAGCTGGCCGGACAATGCGAACCTGGACAAGGCGCGGCGTCTGCTCTGGCCGATCAAGGCGAAGTATGGCAAGAAGGTCTCATGGGCCGATCTGATGGTCCTCGCCGGCAATGTGGCGCTGGAGTCGATGGGCTTCAAGACCTTTGGCTTTGCGGGAGGCCGGACGGACGACTGGGAGGCCGAGGTCGTCAACTGGGGAACGGAGAAGAAGTGGCTGGACGACAAGCGGTATAGTGGCGATCGCAAGTTGGCCAATCCGCTAGCGGCAGTGCAGATGGGCCTGATCTACGTCAATCCCGAGGGGCCGAATGGCAACCCCGATCCGCTGGCCGCAGCGCGTGACATTCGCGAGACATTCGGGCGGATGGCCATGAATGATGAGGAGACAGTTGCTCTGATCGCCGGTGGGCATACCTTTGGTAAAGCGCACGGAGCCTACAATCCAGGCAACTGCGTCGGACCCGATCCGGCAGCAGAGTCGATCGAGAAGCAGGGTTTTGGCTGGAATAACAAGTGTGGTCGCGGAAATGGTGGCGACACGGTAACGAGTGGACTCGAGGGGGCCTGGACGTCTGCGCCGACCAAGTGGACCTCGCAGTATCTGCAGAACCTCTTTGCTTATGAGTGGGTAAAGACGAAGAGCCCGGCTGGGGCGACACAGTGGATTCCGGCCAATGGTCAGGCCACCGGCACGGTGCCGGATGCGCATGACAAGTCGAAGAAGCACACGCCGATCATGTTCACGACCGACCTGGCGTTGCGTTTCGATCCAAGCTATGCCAAGGTCTCGCGCCGATTCCTCGACAGTCCGGAGGAGTACCGCCTGGCCTTTGCCAAGGCCTGGTTCAAGCTGACCCACCGCGATCTCGGCCCGCGTTCACGCTACGTCGGGGCGGAGGTTCCGGCCGAGGAGCTGATCTGGATGGATCCGCTGCCGAAGGCGGAGAGCAAGCTGATCGGTGCCGCTGATGTCAATGGACTGAAGGCGAAGATACTTGCTTCCGGTCTGACAAACTCCGAGCTGGTCCGCACGGCCTGGTCGGCGGCGGCCTCGTTCCGTGGCACGGATATGCGCGGTGGTGCCAATGGTGCTCGTCTCCGACTCTCACCGCAGAAGAACTGGGAGGCCAACAACCCGGCTGAGCTGGCCAAGGTCCTGCCACGTCTTGAGGCGATCCAGAAGGATTTCAACGCCAGCCTGACCGGTGGCAAGAAGGTCTCGCTGGCCGATGTGATCGTTCTCGGTGGAGTCGCGGCGATCGAGCAGGCGGCGAAGAGTGCCGGTGTCAATGTTACCGTCCCCTTCACGCCAGGCCGGGTCGATGCGACTGAGGCCCAGACCGATGCCTCCTCATTTGCTTTCCTGGAGCCGACGGCTGACGGGTTCCGTAACTACTACCGTGCTGGCCAGGAGCAGGCTCCAATCCCGATGCTGATCGAGAAGGCCGCCCAGCTCCGCCTGAGCGTGCCGGAGATGACCGCTCTCGTCGGGGGAATGCGCGCCCTCAATGCCAACACTGGTGCCGCGGCACACGGTGTCTTCACTGCCCGTCCCGGCACCCTGAGCAACGACTTCTTTGTCAATCTGCTCGATATGTCGACCAAGTGGTCGAAGTCGTCGCAGGGCGAGGGAGTCTACGATGGTCTTGATCGCCAGACGGGCAAGGTCAAGTGGACCGCCACGCCGGTCGATCTCGTCTTCGGATCGAATGCTGAGCTCCGTGCTGTCGCCGAGATCTATGCCTCAGCCGATGGTCAGCAGAAGTTCGTCCAGGACTTCGTCAAAGCCTGGAACAAGGTGATGAACAACGATCGTTTCGATATGCGTTGATCACCGGGCGGTGAGGCCCAAAAGGGCTTCACTTAAGACGGCAAAAAGAAGAGGAGGTGGTGCGTCGAGCATCGCCTCCTCTTCTTTTTGCCGTTCTCTGTTGAGATTACTCGAGCCAAGTCTCTCGTTGGTTCAGATCTCCTCGACCATTCCGGCAACCTGTCGTGCCAGTGAGATGCACGAGGTGAGACCCGGTGATTCGATCCCGACCAGGTGGATCAGGCTCGGAGTCCGATGATCGCTCTCGATAATGAAGTCTGCAAATGCCGGTCCATTGGCCGGGTGGAGCTTCGCCCTGATCCCCGTGTAGCTTGGCCGCAGATCCTCCAGCTGCAGATCGGGCAGCATTCGCACCGCCGCACGATGGAAGCTCTCCAGATCGGCGAGCCCCTCTTCGAAATTGTCCTTGCGGTCGACATATCGCGCATTTGGCCCCAGCAGCAGGGCTCCGGAGAGCGTCCGTGTAAAATGGACGCCCAGCCCATGACCATCCTGCGAGGGGACCGGATAGACCAGTCCGCGGATCAGGTCGCTCCGCGCCGGGACCACCTCGGCATACTCGCCACGACAGGGATGGATCTGGTAGCGTTCGTTCCCGAAGAGCTGGGCCACCTCGTCGGCATATAGCCCGGCGGCATTGATCACCACCCGGGCCTCGACCTCTTCACGCGGCGTCTGGATGATCAGTCGCTCACCCGCGAGGCGTGCCCCAACCAGCGGGGTGTCCGTCAGCAGTGAGGCTCCATTCGATTCCGCCAGCCGGGCCAGTGTCCGGACGACCTCCTCCGGCTCGACCAGCCCCGTGTTCGGCGAATGGATTGCCGCAACTCCCCGAATGTGCGGCTCGATCTCTGGAATCCGAGACCCATCGATGATCTCCAGCCCGATCGCCCCGTTCTCATCTCCCTGCCGTTTCAGCCGTTCCAGCTCCGGGATCTCCGACTCATGCTGCGCAACGATCAGCTTTCCCACTCGCGCGTGGTGAACCCCGTGCATCCCGCAGAACTCATAGAGCAGTCGCGAGCCCTCGACACAGTGATAGGCCTTCAGAGAACCCGAACGGTAGTAGATCCCCGCATGGATTACCCCACTGTTGCGCGTCGAATTTCCAAGCCCAAGCCGCGGCTGCGCTTCCAGCAGAAAGACGTCGTCGTGTAGTCGCGACAGCTCCTGCGCGATCGCCAGTCCGACCACTCCGCCACCAACGACGACGATGTTTGCACTCTGATCACTCATCGATGATTACCTGCATTCAATAGTCGATCCTGATCCGCTCAACCCGCTCCGCCTGTCCGGTCGTCTCATCGACATCGACCAGCAGACCGTGGAGCCGGATCAATCCCTCGGCCGGTTCGAACTTTGTCGACAGGCCGGTCTTGAACCTCTCCAGCACCTGCTCACTCATCATTCCGATCACCCCATCATGCGGCCCGGTCATCCCCAGGTCGGTCAGGTAGGCCGTTCCACCCGGCAGAATCTGCTCGTCCGCTGTCTGGACATGCGTATGCGTCCCGACCACCACCGAGACCCGCCCATCGAGAAAACGGCCCATCGCCATCTTCTCCGAAGTCGTCTCGGCATGCATATCGACCAGGATTACCTGTGTTCCCGACCCCAGCGCCGCCAGTTGCGCGTCGGCACAACGGAATGGATCATCACTCGGTGGCATAAAGACCCTTCCCTGCAGGTTGATCACGGCCACCGTAACCCCCTTGACCCGCCCGCTCCAACGCCCACGCCCCGGTACGCCAGGCGCATAGTTGGCCGGTCGCAGCAATCGTGGCTCACCGACAATGTAGTCGAGGACCTCCTTCTTGTCGAAGATATGATTGCCCGAGGTCATCACGTCGACCCCGGCGGCGAAGAGATCCTGTGCAATTCGTGGCGTGATCGAGAACCCCGCCGCGGCATTCTCGATGTTCGAGACGACCAGGTCGATCTCCCGCTCACGCCGCAGGTCATGCAGTCGCTCTTCAAGCACACGGCGGCCCGGGCGGCCCATGCAGTCACCCGTCAGGAGAACTCTAAACATCGATCGATTGCCTTTCCAGTTGAGGTATGCAGATGCGTGAGATTGATGGCAGGACTTCCGCGTGGCCGTGTTGTGGTTTCATTTGAACCTGTCCATGACAGGTGGGTGACCTTTAAGCTCTGCGGCACTAAGTCTCGTACGCTGACGAGCATGATGGCCGACAGATAATGCGTCGGTCTCCCTTACAAATGAATCGGCTCAAATTGATATTCCACAATCACAAACTTTGCAGAAGTCCCGCAACGATTCGAATACTAGCGCAGAGACCAGAACTGGTCAAGGCGGTAAATTTTCTCTGATTGTGGCGGCGGCAGGCAAAAAAAGAGAGGTGACCAACAAATGCTGACCACCTCAATCACAAACTACACACACATCCCTGACACGCTCCACCCCAAATATTGTTCCATGATTTTTAAAATTTTATTTTCAGCCGCTCCCTGAGCTTCTCAATGTTCGGAGAAACCTCACGTGAAGGCTGTCTGATGAGCGTTAATTAATTGAACTACAGCTCCGTTACTTCAACTTGTGATACCAATAATGACAGTAATGGTTCACTATCTCACCCTGACTCGACATCACCGTAATTCTGCCTTTTGTGAGAGGTGGCTGGCGTGATATGACAGGCTGAGGGAGTCGTGAAATGGCCAGGTTGGGCTATATTGACAGACGTAATCACAGGTTTTGCATTCAAATGGAGAGGGAATTGATGAACAGACAGATACGCCTACGAGCTTTTGCGCTCATTCTCATGATGCTCGTCTGCCTGATGGCCGCGAACGTCGATTCGTTGCAGATGGCCGAGGCGCAGACGGCTGACAGCTTTCTCCGTAAGGCAGATCCAGCTCTGCAGCGAATCTACAAGACATTTCGCCCACAACTGCTGACGCCCCAGAGTACATCGCAGATCTCCGAGCGGACGAGGCTCCGCGAGCGGGTGCGTATCGAGGATCGGCCGGATGGAGTTGCCGCAGGAGTCATCATCACCCTTCGCCGCGCCAGTGAGAGCGAACTGGTGCCGCTGCGTGAGCAGGGAATAGAGATTCGTGCCCGGCTGGGAAATATAGCTGTCGCAACAGTTCCGATCGAGTCGCTGCCCGTACTGGCGGCGATCGAGGGAGTGGTTAGTCTCCACGCTTCCGGCTACAGTCGTCCCACTGCACTGAAACGCGTCGATCGTCAGCAGCTGTCGCACCGGGAACTTAAGGCAGTCAATGATGCCGCCAATGCTTCAATCAGTGCGCCGGCGGCGCGAAGCGAGTTTGCAGTCAATGGGGCTGGCGTCGTCATTGGAGTGATCGACAGTGGAATAGACTGGCGACACGGTGATTTTCGACGTGCCGATGGCTCGACGAGAATCAGATTTCTATGGGACATGAGTGACCCGGCAAACTCTGGACCGGGCAGTGTTGGACGCACCTACACCGCTGCCGCGATCAATGACGCTCTGCAGGATAGAGGTACGGTCAACGAAAAGGATACCAACAATCACGGGACTCATGTTGCCGGAATTGCGGGTGGTAATGGCCTCGGGACTGCGAATGGTGTTCCGCCCGGCACCTTTGCCGGTATTGCACCGGCGGCCGACCTGGTTATCGTCAAGGCATCACGTGCAGGAAGCGAGGGCTTCAGCAATGACGATCAGATAGCCGCGCTGGCCTGGATCCGCGATCGTGCCCTTGAACTGAACGAGCCATTTGTCATCAACATGAGTCTGGGTGGTCACCTCAGTCAGCATGATGGGACAGATCTGGTTGAAAGAGCGATTGATATCCTGCTTGAGGAGGCCGGTAACCGCCAGGTCGTGCTGGCTGCGGGTAATGAAGGATCGGCGCCCATTCACGCTGGTGGGATACTTGATCAGGATGGTGAATCCCTTATCCCCTTCACGTTGACCGAGAAGAGCAACCTGATAGTCGGTGTCTACAATGCAGCCGATCGGATCGCTGTCAGCCTCATCAAACCTGATAACTCGGTGGTAGGCCCGATTCCTTTGGGAAGTACTCTGACCAGTGATGGCGATGTCGATATCGAGCACTCTGCCGGCGTCACTGGCAGTAATGCCAATACCGTCCTCGTTGCATTCAAAAAGAGGCCAGCCGGGACTTTTCGTCTGCGCCTTACTGGAAATCAGATCGTTAATGGCCGCTGGGATGTCTGGGATACGGGTGACGGAGCAACCCCACTCGATCAATCGGTGCGCGACGGTCTGCAACATGTCGGCTCTCCGGCCACATCACGACGTGCAATCGCCGCGGCAAACTATGTAGTCAAGACGCAGTTCACCAACATCAGTAACATCGTGACCAGCAAAAACGATGAGGGGGAGATAGGTGCACCAGCCAACAGCTCAAGTACCGGCCCGACTCGTGACGGTCGTATCAAACCAGAGATCGGTGCACCGGGAGCCTACATCGTCTCGACACTGTCGGCCGATGCTGCCAGTCCGGACCGATCGGATATTACCGTCGATGGTCGCCATATCGCCTATACTGGCACATCGATGGCCACTCCAGTCACGACTGGTGTCATCGCGCTGATGCTTCAGAAAGCGAAGGATCGGAACCGTTCGCTCTCATCAGATCAGATTAAACGAATTCTATGGCGCACCGTCACCAATGACAGCTACACCGGACCGTCAATCAGCCGTAAGTTCGGTTTTGGCAAGATCAATGCCCGTGCTGCCGTCAAGGCGGTTGAGGACAATGTCACAGCGGCTGAATTTGTCAGTGTTTCCGCTGCCGATTATCGTGCCGATCTCGTGGCCGCTCCCGATGCCATCCTGGCTGGATTTGGAGCCGGGCTCGCAGGAGGCGTGGCGACAGCGACGGCCCTGCCGTTGCCAAACCAGCTTGGTGGAGTAAGCATCCGCGTCACTGACAGCAAGGGTGTGGCGCGACTTGCCCCGCTCTTCTTTGTTGCACCGACCCAGATCAATTACACGATTCCGACTGAGACGGCCTCTGGTGTCGCCATCATCGAAGTCGTCCGCGATGGTACTGTTGTCGCCAATGGCGCCGTCACTGTCAATACGGTCTGGCCCGGCTTCTTCACCGTCAATGGAGCAGGTACCGGCGCCGCGGCGATCAGCATACTTCGCGTCCGTGGAACGCAGGTCAGTTATGACAATGCCTCCAGTCCAATCGACCTTTCAGTTCAGGGAGACTCAGTTTACGCGGTCCTCTTTGGTACTGGCGCACGCGGTCGAACCAGCCTTGAGAATGTCCGGATCACTCTTGGCGGAAAACCTCTCTCTGTCGTCTACGCCGGTCCCCAGGGCGCCTATGCCGGTCTCGATCAGTTCAATCTCCTTCTTCCACCGAGCCTGGCCGGACGCGGGACTCTCGATCTTGTTGTTCAGATCGATGGGCTACAGACAAATACAGTCAAATTGACCATCAAGTGATCGGTCGCGACGAGACGTGCCTTACTGTTGTATCGATCTCAAGGATGATACCTGCGCAGACCTCGTAACTCGATTGGGAGAAGACCAATGACCCCTTTGCGATGGCGCGGCTTCAGATACGCCTGCTTTGTACTGGCAGACTCCGTCGAGAAGTAACTGAATAAGTGCATCGGTAGGAGTCTGCTCAAGGTGACTGGCGCCGGGCCATTTTCAGGCCTGTTTGTCTCAGGGTTGTTCGATGCTTCGGATGCCAATTGAAGCAGAGGGCAAGTCTGACCTGCCCATCTCAAGAGATGTGCAGACAGTTCATTATTGGGTGGAGAGTGTGACGACTGCGGCAGTCGTCACGACCAGCGTAGTCAGGCACCAGATTCTCACTCTCAGCGCCCGTTCTGGCAATTTCTGATTGCCTCGACAGCCGCGGGGTTCTCGAGAGCGGTAACATCGCCCGGATCCTGGCCCAGGTAGGCTGCCCTGATCACCCGGCGCATGATCTTCGCGTTGCGTGTCTTCGGCAGCGCTGCGACAAAATGGACTCCGGATGGACGGAGCGGCTTGCCAAGCGCCGTGGCCACGGCGGCTTTCAGCTCCGTCGCAAGGCTCTCATCGGGCTGCCCCCCACTGGCGAGGACGCAGAAGACAACGAGGGCATTACCCTTGATCTCATCGGGAATCCCGATGGCCGCCGCCTCAGCCACCGCTGGATGGCCGACCAGCACCGATTCGACCTCGGCAGGCCCAACCCGCTTCCCGGCGATCTTGAGCGTATCGTCGCTGCGGCCAAGGATGAACCAGTGTCCATCATCATCGAGAATCGCCCAGTCGCCGTGCACCCAGATGCCTGGGAAGCGCGACCAGTAGGTCTCCAGATACCGGTCGGGATCTCTCCAGAACCCGCGCGCCTGCCCGATCCAGGGCTGTCTGATCGCCAGTTCACCGACGGCGCCACGCACGGAATGGCCCTGCTCATCGACGACATCGGCGGCGATACCCGGGCAGGGCGCCGCCAAAGAGCACGGCTTGATCGGCAGCAGCGGATTGCCCATCAGTATCCCACCCGAGATCTCCGTCCCCCCGGAATAGTTGATGATCGGGACCCGCGACTTGCCGACCTTCTCAAAGAGCCACCACCAGGGGTCGGGATTCCACGGCTCCCCCGTCGAACCAAAGATCCTCAGGCTGGAGAGATCGTGGCCGGAGATTGGGTCATCTCCCTGAACCGAGAGCGACCTGACCAGCGTCGGTGATATCCCGAGCACCTCGATCCGGTGGCGCTCGATGAGGGACCAGAGACGATCCGGGCCGGGATAATCTGGTGCGCCATCGTAGAGGACGATCGTGCCTCCGAGGATCAGCGTCCCGTAAAAGAGCCATGGCCCCATCATCCAGCCGATGTCCGTCAGCCAGCTCATGCGTGTCCCACGGCCGACATCGGTCCCGAAACACATGTCCTGGGCCGATTTGACCGGAAATCCGCAGTGGGTATGGAGTACCCCCTTCGGCCGCCCCGTCGTCCCGGAAGTATAGATGGCGATCAGCGGATCTTCGGCCGCCGTCGGTTCCGGATTCCTGAGCCCCGGATTTCTGGCGCCTGTCTCCATCAACTGATCGAAGAAGATATCCCGCCCGGGTCTCATCGGCACGGTCAGGTTCGAACGACGGACGACAAAGACCCGAACCAATCCCTCAAGCCCCGCCAGCGCTTCATCGGCCACCAACTTGGCATTGACAGATCTCCCACGGCGTGGGAACGAATCGCAGGTGAAGAGCGCCCGCGCCCCGACATCCCTCAACCGCGCCTCGATTGCCGCCGGCCCATATCCGGAAAAGAGTGGCACGGCGATCGCTCCGATCCGATTGATGGCCAGCAGCGAGACGAGCGTCTCCGGAACCATCGGCAGATGGATCCCGATGGCATCCCCCTTCCCAAGCCCACAGGCCCGCAGCCCGGCCGCGCAGAGCCCAACCTCGTCCCAGAGCTCCTGGTAACTCAGGCGCCGCGACTGCCCCTCTTCACCCTCCCAGATCAGCGCCGGCGTATGGGCCAGGGCCTCGTCATCGATCCATTTATCGAGACAGCTCTTTGTGATATTGAGCTGACCACCGACACACCAGCGCGGCCACTCGATCCCCCGCGAAAGATCGACCACCTCATCCCACCGCCGGTCGAACCGGATGTCGAGGAAGTCCAGCAGCCTCTCCGTGAACCAGGCAATCTCTGCGGTCGAGCGGCGCTGCAGCTCGGCGAACGAACCGAGGCCGCAGAACTCGATGAATCGTTGCAGCCGGGCTCGCGAGATCGTCTCCTCGTCCGGCACCCACGCCACTTCATTGTCGTTACGAATGCTCGCTGTCATCTCTTCCTTCCAGACTTTCTGCGGAATTTTCCGGCCAGATCAGTGGCCGCGGCCAACCAACGTGACGACCGATCTCATCCGGGGTTGCTCTCGCCGGACGCACTGCCAATCAGCGCCTCGGGGGAGCTCCACGTCATACGGTAGATTCGCGCCTCTCCACCTCCGGGTACCGGGTAGTCGGTCTCTTCCGACTTTGTCCCCCCGACGATCTCATAGAATCTTCGCGCGGCAGTATTCTGCTCATAGACCCAGAGGAAGACGCCATTCGAATCTCCGCGTTTAATCAGCTCCCCTGCAAAGCGGGCCATGAGCTGCCGCCCGATGCCACGCCCTTTCCACCCCGGCAGGACATGCAGGTTGTCGATCAGCGACCCCCAGCAGTCATGCTCATTCTGAAAGCCGAAGACAAACCCGACCGGCTCGCCATCGAGCAAGGCGATGAAACCGAGCGCCTCTTCATGGATCGGTGTGAGGCGCCGCTGCCATTCGCCCAGCCGCTCTTCATCGATCCCGCCATCCAGATACTCATCGAGCAGGATCCCGCGATAGGCGGTCCGCCAGCTCGTGATATGCATGGAGGCGATCAGCTCTGCATCCCCCGATTCAATCTCCCGAAATGTGATCATCTCTTGTCTCTCCAATCATGGTTTTTGTCGGCCGAATGATACTACAACCAGGGTTGCGTCGATAAGAATTGTGACCGGGTGAGGAGGTGGGATGCGCTCACCAATTGATGTTCTGGTTCAGCAATTGTCATTGCAGGTGGCCAGTTTGACCATCCGGTTCCAATGTTCATTTCGGTTTACACAATTGAGCTTCGGTGATGAATAGTATCAATATTCGATAGTTGTGCCTGTTTCATTATTCCAACTTCGCCAGTTTGACCAGGGCAATCGCATTATCTCTCAGGATTTGCACGAGCTCGTTTTGAAGCGCCCTGTTGGGGGGCGCAGGAACTACCTGCCTTTCCCCACATAAAGCATAGATGCCATTCTCGGAATAATCCCAATCAACTCACATTTTAAGGATCGAGCTGAGAGACCAGAGACTCCACCCCAAAGTGTCTTAATTATTGGCGAAAAGCGGTCCAGCATCTCCTATCTTGTCAAGTCTCTTCATAATGCGATTGTCCTGCCAGTTTGACCCCTGATCGTACCGTTTCTCAGGTCTGATGTTCCATTTGCGGAGTATATTTGCCATAATCTCCGCAAAGGGTGCGGAGATTATGCAAATGTACATCCATCAGCAAGACGAATGGCCAGCTTTCCACTGGAACGCTGGGGAGGTTTAGGACAAGGTTCCCAGGGCGTTGCCCTGGGCTGGTATGCGGTGTCCCTTCGGGACACAAGGAATGTTCAAAGTTCAACGAGGGACAAAACTCGCGCTTCGTGTCTGGATTTGATTCGTATTTTACGAGACGAAGTGGTCGTTTAACCTGAATTACTCCCGAGTCAGGCAAAAATTACTGAAAAATTGATGCTT